>JABXKT010000150.1 GCA_013619155.1 Desulfobacteraceae bacterium | reverse complement strand
ATGTGATTTGCCCTGAGGCACGAGGGGTAAAGCGCATACGCTACCCGCTTTCAAGGTGGCACACCTTGCCGCCGGAGGCCCGTTTCTTGATCACTTTAACCATAGAAGACCATCCGGCGAAAGTTTAGCCTCGCTTGGTCCTACCGGGAGCCAACCGTTTACAATAGGGTTGCCACACATATGTTTATAGTGGCCATGATGGGCCAACGGCCCGTCATGGCCACTAACCTGGGGTCCAGGGGCCCGGTCTCTGGCCGCCGGACCCCAGGTTGACCATAGAGGGCATCGCTTTTTGTCGGATGTATTTGTGCGCAGGCCCTTAAAGGCGACGACCCGTCCAAAAATGCCCCCCGATATCTAATACCCCCGGGAAAAATCGACACCATAGGCCAGGGGACGCCCCGCCGTAAAGGCCGAAAGGTTCCTTAAAAAAATCCCGGCGATCTCTTCGGGAAAACTAAAGGCAGAGATATGGGGGGTGATCATCACGCCCTCCATATCCCAAAGAGGGCTCTCGGCATTCAAAGGCTCCTCTTCAAAGACATCCAAGACGGCTCCGGCGATCTCTCGCCGCCGAAGGGCTGCGATGAGATCCGACTCTCTCACCGTGCCTCCCCGGCCCGCATTCATGAAGATGGCCGACGGCTTCATGGCAGAAAACGCCGCCTTATCGAAGAGATGGTGCGTCTTAGGGGTTGCAGGAAGAAGGGCCACCACATAATCGGCGGCCCCTAAAAAATCGAAGAAGCCCTCCCCCGAATAGAGGCGATCCACCCCCTGAACCGGGTCGTCGCAGCGGCGATACCCCACCACCTCCATGCCAAAGGTGGCACCGGTACGGGCCACGTGGCGGCCAATGGAGCCCAGGCCACACACCCCCAGGGTCATCCCCCGAAGGCTGCGATAAGCCAGAGGCTGCCACACATGTCGTCCCTGATTTTGCGCCACCCTCACCACCTGGCGCTCCATGGCGAGAATATAGCCAAAGACATACTCACTCATGAGAGATCCGAAGAGTCCCTTCACTCCCGTGAGACGATAATCCCTGCGAAGTCCCGGACGGCACAAGGCGTCCACTCCGGCAAACGTCGATTGAACCCACTCCAGTCGTTTCGCATGGGCAAGCACCCTGGCCACCAGATCGGGCTGCCCGAGAATCACCTGGCATCGACCGACAACCCCCATGGCCATCGCCACATCCTCACAGGCGTGGACGGTCACACCGACACCCGTATCCCTCTCCACGAAAGGGAGGTAAATAGTGGCATCCCGCGCCAGGATTAATACATGAATCATCGATGCCTCCTTAAAAGATTTAGACCCCATAATCTGTACATTTTCCGTGCATACCCATATACAATGGACCTTTTTTGACCATCACCCAAGACCCCCTTCCGAGGGAGCCACCTCATTATATCCATGGACTTCGGTTTATGCTACGCTAGGCGGCATTGTTATCCCTATTGTCCCATGGTTATTTTTCTTTACAGCGCACCGCCTTTGGAATGCTGCAACCTATCGAAATAATTAAGGTTTTACACACTTGATACCCCTTTCTTTTCTTGCTCTTATCTCTGGCTTGGCCCTTCTTGTTTGGAGTGCAGACCGTTTTGTCGACGGCGCCGCCTCCACGGCACGACACTTCGGTATGCCCCCCTTACTCATCGGTATGGTCATCCTGGGCTTCGGTACCTCGGCACCGGAGATGGTTGTCTCTGCCCTGGCCGCCTCCCAAGGAAATCCGGGCCTCGCCCTGGGCAACGCCTACGGCTCAAACATCACCAATATCGCCTTGATCTTAGGGGTCACAGCGCTCATCGCCCCCATCACCGTCCAGTCTAAAATACTGCGCAAGGAGCTGCCCCTCTTAGCGGCTATCACCGCCCTATCGGCCCTGCAGATCGCCGATGGCCACATCAGCACCGGAGATGCCTGGCTCCTCCTCAGCATCTTCGGCGGCCTCATGGTATGGACCATCCGCCTGGGCTTAAAACACAGGGACGATACCCTGGGCAATGAAGTGAATCCGCCCTCCACAGACGGAGCGCCGCCCATATCCAAAGCCCTCTGCCAGCTCCTCACGGGTCTTATCTTACTCGTTATCGCCTCACGGACCCTCGTCTGGGGGGCAGTCACCATGGCCCGGGCCTTTGGGATCAACGACCTCATCATCGGCCTCACCGTCGTGGCCGTGGGGACCTCTCTGCCAGAACTCGCCGCCTCCATCATCGCCACCCGCAAGGGGGAACACGATATCGCCCTGGGCAACGTCATCGGCTCCAACCTCTTTAACACCCTGGCCGTAGTCGGCATCGCCGGGGCTATCCACCCCATGGAGGTCCCCGCCGAGGCCCTCACCCGGGACGCCCTCACCATGGGACTCCTCACCCTCTCTCTTTTTATCATCGGTTACGGATTTCGTCGAGCCGGTCGCATCAACCGATACGAGGGCGCCCTCCTTGTGGCGGCCTATATCGGATACAACGCATGGGTGGCCTCGACGCTCTTTCACTGATTCTATCGATTCAGTCTCTAAGAAAGCCGTCTATAGTTAAGGTGGCCACCGATCCCACAAAAAAAGGCCACCCAAATCTTAGGTGGCCTCTCTCTTCGTCTTCAATCCGTCGCTAAAAAATAGTCAGAAACCAGAGTTCCCGGCTAAATGCCAAACTTCTTCCCGTAATTTGCCACCACAAAATCGATATCCTTGTCCCCACGTCCGGAGAGATTCACGAGAATCGTCACATCCTGGGGGAGATCTTTGGCCAGAGTCATGGCATAGGCCACGGCATGGGCACTCTCGATGGCGGGAATAATCCCCTCCGTACGGGAGAGTTCGAAGAGCGCATCGATGGTCTCTTCATCCCCTGCGGTGACATAGTTGACCCGCTTGATATCTTTCAGAAGGCTGTGCTGGGGGCCGACGCCAGGATAATCGAGGCCACTGGCCACAGAGTAGACGGGAAGGGGCTCACCCGCCTCATCTTGAAGCAGGTAGGACTTAAAACCGTGAAGGGTACCCGGTGTCCCCAGGGCGAGGGTGGCGGCATGCTTTCCCTCATCGAGGCCGAGTCCTGCGGGTTCTACCCCATGCATGGCAACGCTTTCATCTTCGAGGAAGGCCGAGAAGAGTCCCATGGCATTGGATCCGCCCCCCACACAGGCCACGAGATGATCCGGCAGGGTCCCCATCTTATCCTGGAATTGGGCACGCGCCTCGAGACCGATGATCTTCTGGAAATCCCGCACCATCATGGGAAAGGGGTGAGGGCCCACCACAGATCCGATGGCGTAAAGTTGGGTCACCGGATCGGCAAGATAGGCCTCAAAGGCTGCATCCACGGCATCTTTAAGCGTCTGAGTGCCACGAGTCACGGGCACCACATTGGCCCCTAGGATCCGCATGCGGGTGACGTTGGGCTTCTCTTTCTCGATGTCGATCACGCCCATATAGATATCGCACTCAAGCCCCACGAGAACGGCGGCTGTGGCCAGGGCCACCCCATGCTGACCGGCACCGGTCTCGGCGATGAGTTTCTTTTTCCCCATCTTCTTGGCCAGAAGGGCTTCGCCCAAGCAGTGGTTAATCTTATGGGCACCGGTATGGTTTAAATCTTCCCGCTTGAGATAGATCTGGGCCCCACCGATCTTGGCCGACAGGTTCTTGCAGTGAAAGAGTGCACTGGGGCGCCCCACAAAGTCCTTCATGAGCATGGTGAGCTCATCGATAAACTCGGGGTCCTCTTTGATCGCATGATAAGCGGTGGTAATTTCATCCAAGATGGCCTGAAGTTCAGGCGGAACAAAGCTGCCGCCATACTCTCCAAAATATCCTTCGGCGTTGGGCATCTCGAGGCTGCGGATGTCGGTGGTCATATCTACTCTCCTGGGTCTTAAATCGTCTCTTCTATTTCTCTAAGGCCTGCCCGTACCGGTTTGGCCATCATTTGTTTCTACCCACAGAAACATGCCTCACCCGGCCCATTTTTGCAACCCTTATTTTTTATCAAACACAAATATCCCCGGAGAGATACACCCCACATAGGCCCTAAGAATCCCTCTCATGCCTAAAAGTTGCACACATCCTTTGGATGGATATGCAAGGCGACGGACATGGAGCTGTAGTATTTTACCGCAATTATCTGGTAACACGGCAGATCCGGTCGAAGGGCGTTCCCGAAGGGTGAGCCCACTTCTGCATTTTCGGCTGCCGTAACGTTGACGACCAGCAAAAGCACATCATAAACACCCGTAATAGTAGTATTTTGACCATGACACAAAGCGTGTGAATACAACTTTTTAGGTCATAAAAAAACCATCCGAGGCTCACGCATAGATATTATAGATAAAGGATATACAGAAGAAAAAAAGGAGGCGGGGTAGGGCTTAAGGGAGGCGAGCCATGGCAAGGAGAAGGATAGGGAAAAAGGGGCGCGCATGCGATGAACCCGGCACCCGATATATCGGGTGCCGGGTTCATTTTTCTATCATACGGACTTCAAAGATAAGGCCCTCCCCCATATCAGGGATGAAGGCCTTTTATCTTTTAATTACTTCGCTCCGAAACCTGCATCGTCCATGGCAGCAACGGCACCGTCACACGTCTCAATGGCATTCATTCGACCCATGGAGGTGGGCAAAATGGTGTTGATGAAGAATCGTGCGGTAGTGATCTGCCCTTTGTAGAAAGCGGCATCTTTCTTCTTGCCTGTGAGGGGCGCAGCGACAGTGGCACGCCACAGAAGCATCCAGGCCATAGTCAGATCGCCAGTCACTTCTAAGAAGGGGTGAGAGAAGGAGTACGCGTCAAGCACCTTGTCGGACATGGCTGCCTTACTGATGGCAGCGGCGACCTCGGTGTAGCGAGCGAAGAAGCCTTCCATGGTCTCAGCCAAGGGGGCCAGCTCTTCAATCTCTTTAGCCTGGGCAATGCTCTTCTGGACAATGGCAAGGTAATCCATGAAGGGCTTGCCTTTTTTCATACCCAGTTTACGACCCAAGAGGTCCATAGACTGAATACCGTTGGTGCCTTCGTAGATCATGAAGATTCGTGAATCTCTCAGGAGCTGAGCGACGGGGAACTCTTCAACAAATCCGTACCCACCGAAGATCTGAATACCGTGGCTACATACCTCAAAGGCCTTATCAGTGATATACCCTTTGATGATAGGCGTCAGAACTTCCAGGAGGAGGCTATACTCAGCGCGCTCTTCCGCAGTGGCGGCCATGGCAATCTTATCGTGGCAGAGACCACCGTAGTAGATGAGGCTTCGCATGCCGTCTACATAGGACTTCATGATGAGAAGCTGACGCTTCACATCGGGGTGGTTGATAATGGCCACGGGAGCCGAACCTGCGGGATCGGTGAGACCCTTGGTCTGAATACGACCTCGTGCATAGTTCAGGGCGTGAACATAAGAGGCGGTGGCGTTGGCAAAACCCTGGAGACCAACCATCTGACGGGCTTCGTTCATCATAACGAACATTGCCGCCATGCCTTTGTTCTCTTCGCCAAGAAGGGTACCGACGCATGCCCCTTTACCACCCAGAGTCAGGGAGCAGGTGCAGTTACCGTGAAGACCCATTTTCTCTTCGATGCCGGTACATACCACATCGTTGAAGTCACCCAAGGTGCCGTCTTCGTTGATGAGGAATTTGGGTACCAGGAAGAGAGAGATACCGCGAGTTCCCTCAGGAGCGCCTTCGATACGGGCGAGAACGGGGTGGATAATGTTCTCTACCATGTTGTGCTCACCACCGGAGATGAAGATCTTGCTACCGGAGATGTTGTACGTGCCATCATCGTTCTTGGTGGCGACAGTGGCCATGGCGCCAACGTCAGATCCCGCTTCGGGCTCTGTCAGCAGCATGGTCCCAGACCACTCGCCAGAGAACATCTTCTTCAGGCACTGTTTTTTCTGAACATCAGTACCGAAACCCTCTACGAGCTTTGCTGCCCCGTGAGTCAGCATGTTGTAGAGCATAAAGGAGTTGCATGAGCCGTAAAAATACTCGTTGGCAGCCATGGAAACGGCATGGGGGAGACCCTGGCCGCCCCACTCTGGGTCGTCACTCATTCCGAGCCACTCACCATCGCGGTACAGGTCGTAGGCACGCTTAAAACCATCAGGTACGGTGACAGTCCCTGCATCAAACACACAACCGCCGTCACTCACCTTCTGCAGAGGAAGAAGTTCCTTGATCCCCAGATTCCGGGCTTCGCCGATAATCAGATCAATGGTCTTACGATTAAATTCAGCATAGGTACTTCCCTTATACTCAGCTCCAATGTTCATCTGTTCATGGAGTACGAAGTCGATATCCCTTTTATCTGCAATCAATTGAGCCATGAATCCATTCCTTTCATCGTTGTGTGAATGTTGACCAAAATCTGTACTAAAAAAGCGATCCATCGGTGACAAAAACCTAAATTTTAGCCACCGATGGGTGGTTTTATTTATCTATTGTCCGTCTCGCATCTAAAAATCTAAACGGGAGCGCCCACCATGTGGAGCACTTCATCGTTGCGGTTGGCGGCACACCAGATCTTCATACGCTCGGCATCTTGAACCAACTGGTCCCTAAACTGGGGATGAGCGATGCTCACCAGTGCCTCGGCACGCTCCCAGGTGGACTTGCCTTTAAGGCAAACCATACCATACTCGGTGGCCACATAGTGGGTCACAGAACGGGGCAGGGTCACGATGGTACCCGGGGCAAAAACAGGTTTGATACGGGAGATGAGGTTCCCCTCTTTATCCTTGGTGGTGGATGAGAGGCAGATAAAGGATTTTCCTCTATACGAGTGGTAGGCGCCATACGCAAAGTCAAACTGCCCGCCGGTTCCGGTGATGTGCCGATACCCTGCAGATTCAGAAGAGACCTGACCGTAGAGATCGATCTCTAAGGCGTTGTTGATGGAGACTACCCGATCGTTTTTGGAAATATTACTGAGCGAGTTGGTGTAATCAACCGGATAACTGGCGCATACGGGGTTGTTATCCATGAAATCGTAGAGTCTCTGGCTTCCCAAAGCAAAAGCGTAGACCATTTTCCCCTTATCGATGGCCTTCTTGCTGTTGGTAATCTTTCCGGCCTCATACATATCGAGATAGGCATCGGCCAGCATTTCGGTGTGCACGCCCAGATCTTTCAACCCCGAGTCGGCGATGAGTTTGCCCACAGCGTTGGGCATCCCCCCGATTCCGAGCTGAATACAGGAGCCGTCCTCGATCTGGTCCACAATAATGCCGGCGATCGTTCTATCTATATCGCTGATACGGGCATCGGGCAGAGTCAGAAGGGCCTTGTTGTCGGACTCCACAACAAAATCGATCTCGGTGATATTGACTGACTCTTCACAGCCACCCAAACAGCGCGGCATATTTTCGTTGACCTCCACAATCACCTTGCGGGCATTTTCGACGACCGCACGCTGAAAGGAGTTACCAATACCGAAGTTAAAATTGCCAAATTTATCCATGGGGGCCGTACGGACCATACAAACATCGACGCGGATATTATGACGGTAGTTGTCAGGCGCCTCATGATAAACAAAGGGAATAAAGTGGCAAGCACCCTGGTCATGCATCTTACGCTCACCACCACTGAAGTGCCAGCTGTTGTAGATAAACCGGCCGCTCTTGGGGTCTACCTTGGAGACCGCAGCAATACCGGGAAACGCAAGAGCCCGAACCTTGACGTCATGCAGCGTATCCTGGCGATTCGCCAAAGCCACGTCTAGGTACTCGGGGGCACAACAAAAAGACCCATAATCGACCCAGTCACCTGGTTTGACCACAGAAACCGCCTCTTCTGCTGAAACGAGTTTGTTCGTGTACTCACTGCTGAAACCCATAACCCCTCCCTAATGAAGTAATAATTCATGATAGAATGTCGTGCGGACATCCTCCTGGCAGGGAATGTGGGAGACCCTACCGGAGGATACTGCCGCATGACATTGGCCCATGCTCTTGACGAGGCGGAGGGCTCGGGTATTGCACCCGGTGACGATTCATGCCAACCGTTACTCGACGTATACGTAGTTTCACTATGTAACCAAGCGCAACAACCATGCCACCCGTCTCAAGAAGATCTCATCTTACTTATTTCTCAGACGATAGGATAAAATTTAGGCATATACTCAAAAAAACAAAAAAAGGAAGGCAATGTGACCATTCCGCCACATCCACCCTCCTTTTTTTATATATTCAGCTTTATTTTAAGTATGTTACCATGTTTTGGGGCGAATCGACCCCATTTGGGGGCTAATTCAACTCATACTTACGCATCTTGGTAAAGAGGGTCTTGCGATGAATCCCCAAAACCTCGGCCGTGCGTCCTTTTTGCCACCGGGTCTTCTCCAGGGCATTTTCGATAAGTTTTTTCTCAAAGGAGTCCACGGCCACGGTGAGCCCCATGCCGGCATCGGGCAATACCATGGCCCTCTCCTGGGCGTCGGACTCCGGCTCCATCGGGTCCATGAAATCGATCTTATGCAAGGTCACATACCGCTTTAAAACATTTTGAAGCTCCCGGATATTACCGGGCCAGTGGTATCGGTTAAAGGCCGTCAGTATACTTCCGGTGATGGGAGGGGCCGACTTGCCACTGGTATACATCGATAGAAAATGGTCGATGAGAAGGGGCAGATCATCTTTGCGTTTACGCAAAGGGGGCAACTTGATGGGGATGATATGCACGCGGTAATAAAAATCCTCTCGCATCAAGCCTTTTTGCACCAACTCCTTGAGGTTTCGGTTGGTGGCCGCCACAATACGAATATTGGGGGTGTGGACCTGGGTCCCCCCCACAGGGGTATACCCGCTCCCCTCAATGGCCCGTAACAACTTCACCTGCATATTGAGGCCGATCTCACCGATCTCATCGAGAAAGAGGGTCCCCCCATCGGCCGTATCCAAAAGGCCCTGTTTGTCGGTGGCGGCCCCGGTAAAGGCCCCCTTCTTATACCCAAAAAACTCACTTTCGATGATGTTTTCACTGATGGCACCACAGTTCACGGGCACAAAGGGTGCGGCACTCCGGTCGCTCATCCTGTGGATCGCCCGAGCCACCAACTCCTTACCCGTCCCCGACTCCCCGTAGATCATCACATGGACATGGGTGGAGGCGGCTTTTAAAATAAGCTCATACACCTCCTGCATCACCTCACTCTTGCCCACAATATCACCGAACTTATAGCGATCCCGGATGGTGGAGCGCAGTCGAATATTTTCATCCCTCAAATTATTGGCACTCTCGGAAATGGCCTCTTCGGTGAGCTTCCTTTCGGTGATATCCAGGATGATGGACTGCACCTTCTCCACGGACGTACGGTCCGAATCAAACATCGGCGTGCGCACGGAAAAATACCACCGATCATCTGCGGGGTGCTTGACCTCCTGCCGCACCGTCTCCCCTAAGTAGACACGATCATCCGTACACCAGGGACAGGGGGCATCCAGCCCGTGAATCACCTGATAACAGAGCTCGCCCACCGCATTGTGCCCCACCCTCTCCTCTAAGGTCCGATTGATAAACTCCAGCCGTCTATCCGCCGTCGTAATATAGATAAACCCCTCAAAGTTCGTTAAAATCACCGAGAGTTTTGACTCACTCTCCCGCAAGCGGTTCTCTGCCAGCTTTCGTTCGGTGATATCCATAAAGGAGGCGATGCTGTTGGTGCTACCGGGAATCATCCCCACCTTCATATAGATATACTTTACATTTTTTGCCTTATCATGGATTCGGCACTCATACTCAATGGGAATCTGTGCCCCGGGTTTTCGCCGTCCATAATGATAGCGTTGCATTCGGTCCAGATCCTCGGGGGTGACAAACTGAGACCACTTCATACCACTGGCAATCTCTTCACGCAGGTACCCTGTCATGGCCTCGAAACGCTCGTTGGAGAAAAGAATCGTCATCTCATGATCGATGATGATGGTCCCCGTCCCCGTGTTCTCAAACACCGCCCTGTACATCTCTTCGCTGTGTACCAAGGCCTCCAAGGTATGGAGACGCCCCGCCTCCGTACGCAGCTTCTCGATGGCCCCGGCCACCCCACGAACCATCACCTCCAAAAGAGTCAATTCATCGACATCAATGACATACCCCCCCGAGGCGTAGAGGGTGAGCACACCCGGCGCCCCGATCCCTGGAGTCACAGGAAGGCTGACGGCAGAGGAATATCCCCTCTTAAGGGCCGCCTCCCGCCAGAAGGAGAAGTTAAAGTCGATATCAATATACGGGACAATACAGGAGCGCCCCTCGGCAAGGGCGATGAGGGCGGGGCACCCGCCATGATCATCGCTATCCCCATGAATCACCGCCATATCGGGGCACCGTCTGTCCAGATCATCACCGGCCATGACGAGCCCGTCGCCCTGATCCCCTTCCGGTGGCCGTCCCACCCATGCGTAGTCGTAAGGACTCTCCTTCGAGGAGAGAAGCCGACAGAGCTTCTCCACCAGTTCATCTTCCGTCTGGGAGTGAATCAAAATATCCAGAAAACCAATATAGACCCGTTGATTCTGTGCTCTGCGTTCATCCATATGCGTTACCCTCACCATAATTAAGCGTGCCTCCGGCGGTAAGGTCGGCCACCTCGAAAGCGGGGTGCAAATGTATCGTGATCCGTAAGGGCCAGATAACATCCGCCTTAAAAACCAAGCGTTGGGATCACAGTCTCACACCGTTTTTTTTAACACGCGCTACCAAAAGGGGGCCCCTTTGCATCCATGGCCTCACAGAGGTTCCCAGAAGGCCCGGATGGGGCAAAAGCAAAGGCCATCTCCGTCCGCCACGAGCGGTCACAAAGATGCCCACATATCCTCTTTTCCATAAAACCCCACAGGAGAAGAGTTCCCAATGGCTTAAAAACTAGTGTGCCGAGAGGGTAACATAAGGAAGATGCAAGTTCAAAAGTTTCAAAAATGATTCTAGTTCCGGTCATCATGACAATGTTCCGAGACAAGGAAGAGAGAGGGATTACCGATAAAAACAGAGTGGAAAAACCCAAAAAAAAGGGGCCACTGGACGCTCCCCCGATGCATGAGAGACAATCGCCCCTTGCAAAGAGGCTCATATTAAGGCTCTATTCAGCCATGCCTCCCGCAGATTAAAATTCAGTAAAAAATCCATCTCGGGTAAAGGTAAAAAAACGTCACAAAACATACCTTGGGTTGCATACATTGAGAATAAGGAGGAGAAAGTGGCACACGTATTTCATGAAGATAGCTGTATCGAGCTTTTGATCACCCTGGCAGAGACACCAGGGCCCAGCCTGGGAGAAGCTCCGAGACGTGCGCTTTTAGAGCAATTTTTTTCCGATCGTGATGTTCCGGCCATGGTGGATGGCGCCGGAAACCTACGGGTCCTGATCGGTGATGGCCCCTGGGAGGATACGGTGGTCTTCGATGCGCACCTGGATGTGGTCCAGGAGGGATTCGAGACAAAAATCAAAACGGAGGGAGGACGACTCATCGGCATGGGAGTGGCCGACAACCTCGCCGCCGTCAGCCTTCTGGCCCACTGGGCCGTGGCATCGTCACACCAGTACCCCCCGTCCCAC
>JABXKT010000298.1 GCA_013619155.1 Desulfobacteraceae bacterium | reverse complement strand
GTCCTCACCGTACACCTTCACAGACAACAAATCCCCTTTACCGACTTTAAAGCTCTGGGCATTTAAAGGGCCAAGGGGAATCGCGATCATCATAGCAACAATTAAAAAAATAACGATTGGTCTCATAGTACCCTTATATGCATTGGCAGTGGTTATCGTCCCAAAAAAATTCTGTAACTATTCCCAGTCATTTTCGAACTATAGTGGTCAACAAAAAACGGACACTCAGGTTAAGCTGCAATCTTTAAGGACTTTGCTTCGAAATCCATTGGGCTGACATACCCCAATGTTGAGTGTAAACGCCTTGAATTATACCAAGCTATGTAGTCGATCACTTCCAACCTTGCCTGGTTTCGTGTTTCAAAACGGCAAAAGCTGAGCCGTTCTGACTTGAGGCTACGAAAAAACCGCTCCACAGGGGCATTGTCCCAACAATTACCTTTTCGACTCATGCTGCATATCATTTGATATCTGTCGAGTCTTTCTTGATATTTTTTACATGCATATTGAGACCCTCTGTCTGAATGATGGAGTAAGCCAGTAGAAGGTTGCCGTATCCACCAAGCCATATCAAGAGCGCCAAGAACCAAGCGTTTTGTCATCCTTGATCCAATATTCCAACCAACTATTTGCCGAGAATAAAGATCCATAACAATAGCGAGGTATACCCAGCCTTCAAGAGTCCATATATATGTGATATCCGTTGCCCATACCTGGTTTGGATTTAATGGGTTGAACTGTCGATTAAGGAGATTTTCGGCAACAGGATACTTATGATTGCTGTTCGTTGTGACTCGATACTTTTTGGAGATTTTGGGTTTTAAACCCAATTTCTTCATTAAACTCCGGACTTTGTAGCGGCCGACTTGGTAACCTTTTTTCAAAAGATCTTTGCGTACCCGCCTGTTTCCATAGGCTTGGCCTGATTCTTTAAAAATGTCTTTAGTGGCATCCTCCAGCTCTTTTTTTGATTGGTCTGGAGGCGTCGGTAGACGCTTGAGATAGTCGTAAAAACCACTCCGGCTTGCGCCCATAACCCGACAAAGTATGGCCACAGGAAAGGCCTTCATTTGCTGCCGGATGAAGTCGAATTTTAATTCACTTCTTTTGCAAAGAAGGCCGCCGCCTTTTTTAGGATTTCACGTTCCATTTCAAGACGTTTGTTTTCAGCCTTTAGCAGACGGATTTGATCTTTCAGTTCTTTGGTGGTGGGTTGGCCTGCATCGAAGGACGCTTCGTCGTCTCTCGATTCCCGTAGCCACCGGGACAACATGGAAGGGCCTATTCCAAGGCGCCGTGCCACTTCATTGCAACTGTATTTGTTCTTCGTAACAAGATCGATAGCATCTTTCTTGAATTCAGGGGTATACGTTCTTCTTTTACGTTTGGTACTCATAGAAACCTCGCTTATTGTTTGGGTATGTTTTAGCAAGGTGTCCGTTTGTTGTATACCACTTCACCTGGCCTTTTTAAGGCCTCGCCTACCGCGAATTTTTTATTCATCCGCTCCAAGCCCTCCTGAATCCTAAAAAATAATAATATACATGGTTTTATCCGCTCCTCTCCTCCATGGGGAGGCGGTGAAGATATAGCGCCTTAAGATGATCCTTTATCTCTGATGATGGGGCCTTCGGCTCCTTATCGATCCGTCTCATATCAATATAAAAC
>JABXKT010000015.1 GCA_013619155.1 Desulfobacteraceae bacterium | reverse complement strand
CACCGGAGCGCCCCGCGTCCCCTAACCCCTCCGGTACCTCGGGCAAAGGGGGCTGTTTCTTGCAAACAGCCGCCCACGATACGCTATAAACCGACACCCAGGGGGATCCCCTTTAAGGGCCCCCCTTAAGATGCCATCCCACTTCCTAAGGAGACGTATCATGATAAAAAAAATGATTCTTGGCCTTATCACAGCACTATCAATCTCTCTATGCGGTGCCATGCTGACCCACGCCATGGAAGCAGGCCCGGCAAAACCCACAGAGTCGTGGGAAATAATCAATGGGGGACTGCTCTACGACAACTGGATATCCACCTTGATGATCTCTCCGCCAAAAAAGAGCCACCCGGCATACCCCACAAAGGGAAAAGAGAGCGGCACATCAACATGGCGGTGCAAAGAGTGCCATGGCTGGGACTACAAAGGCTCCGAAGGCGCATATAAAAAGGGGGCACACTACAGTGGAATCAAAGGTATTCGCCATATGATCGGCATGCCCGTCGAGACAATAGAAAAAGTACTTCGAAACGAGACCCACCAATTTAACCAGACGTTGATTCCGGAGACGGCACTATCACACCTGGCGAAATTTGTGAGCCACGGACAAATCGAGATGGCTCAATACATCGATGCATCGACCCTCAAGGCCAGGGGAAGTGCCCCTCGTGGAGCCGCCTACTTCCAGACAATTTGTGCAAAATGCCACGGATACGAGGGTAATGAGATCAATTTCAAACCCGATACGCCAGATACACCCGAATATATCGGTACCGTGGCCCGTAAAAATCCATGGGAAGCCCTTCACAAAATAAAAAACGGTCAGCCAGGAAGCGATATGGTCTCCCTGGGTCTGTTTAATATAGATGATCTCATCGATATACTGGCCTATGCCCAAACCCTCCCCCTAAAGTAGGGCCGGGGCCCTCTATGGTTAAAGTGGCTAAAAAATGGGCCTCCGGCGGCAAGGTGTGCCACCTTGAAAGCAGGTTGCATATGCACTTCACCCCACGCCTCGGGATCGCATACGCCTTTAATTTTTTGATTAAATTGAAGTGATTTGATGATGTCTGTTTGGCAAGCCCTATCTTTCAAATCAGGCAAAAGGTTGGCTCCCAGCAGGGCTGCCGGAGGCATCTTTAACCCGGCTGCCTTCTAGGGTCAAAGGGACCGAGAAACATGCCTCCGGCGGCCAGGGAATAAATCCCCTGGACCCCAGGTTTGTGCCCATGACGGGCCTTTGGCCCGTCATGGGCACTATTAAAACCTGTTTGGCAACCTTTCCAAAAGGTTGGCTCCCAGCAGGGCCGCCGGAGGCATCTTTAACCCGGCTGCCTTCTAGGGTCAAAGGGACCGAGAAATATGCCTCCGGCGGCCAGGGAATAAATCCCCTGGAACCCAGATTTTTTGATGTGAAGCGATAAATCCAAAGTAAGGCCTCATATATCCCCTGTCCAAAACCATTTCACAAAAGGGAATCCATGAATATCCACAAAAAAAATCTGATATCCAAGATGATTTCAGACCTGAAGGTATCCCGAAGACGCTTTCTCAAGGCCTCTGCCGCAGGCGGTGCACTTTTCGCGAGCGGTGTGGGGCTAAAACCTCAATTCACCGCCCTGGCAGCCACCGATCAGACCCCTTCCCAGGAGGCGGGCCAGTGGATGGCCGGTACCTGCCAGGGGTGCACCTCATGGTGTGCCAAACAGGTCTATGTGGTGGGAGATCGAGCGGTGAAGATTCGGGGCAATCCCCACTCCAAGGTCTCCTTGGGTGCCAGCTGCGTCAAGTCTCACCTGGCCCTTCAGCAAGTGTACGACCCAGATCGCCTCAAAACCCCTATGAAGCGCACCAACCCCAAGAAGGGGCGCCACGAAGATCCCGGCTTTGTCCCCATCTCCTGGGATGAGGCCTTGGATACCCTGGCCGATAAGATCATGGCGCTCCGTGAGACCAACGAGACCCACAAGTACATGCTCATGCGCGGCCGCTACACCTACATGCGCGATATCCTCTACGATCGCATGACCAAGATCATCGGCTCCCCCAACAACATCTCCCACAGCGCCATCTGCGCCGAAGCCGAAAAATTCGGTTCCTACTACACCGAAGGGCTCTGGGGCTACCGGCAATACGATGTCCAAAATGCGCGATATGTACTGATATGGGGCGCCGATCCCCTGGCGGCCAACCGCCAGGTCTCCTCGTATACCCGTATCTGGGGCGATGTACTGGGAAGGGCCCAGGTGGCGGTGGTGGAACCGCGCCTCTCGGCGACAGCCACCAAGGCCGATGAGTGGCTACCGGTGAAACCCGGGCAGGACAGCGCCCTGGCCCTGGCCATCGCCCACCTCATCCTCACCCACGGGCTCTGGTCCAGAGAGTTTGTGGGGGATTTTAAAGAGACGACCCATCGATTTATTCCAGGACAACGGGTCGATGAGGCACACTTCCAGGAGAGACACACCCACGGGGTCGTCGCCTGGTGGAATCTCGAGGTCAAAGACCGAACACCGGAGTGGGCGGCCGAAAAAACAGGCCTGCCCGTGGAACAGATCAAGCGGGTCGCCCTGGATTTCGGACACGCCGCCCCCAGGGCCATCTCCTGGGTCGGGGGCGGTCCCTGCATGCAGGTCCGGGGTGGATACAGCAGCATGGCCTGCCACGCCTTAAACGGACTGGTGGGCGCCTGCGACAACGAAGGGGGAACCCTTGCCAGCAACAAGGAGTACACAAAAAAATTCCCGAAACCCGATGCCTTTATGGACGAGATCGCCAAGAAGGGGAAGAAACATGAAAAAATCGATCAGAGGGGACGCCTGGAATTCCCGGCCCTGAAGTCGGGTAAACCCGGTTCCGCCGTCCTAACCAACAACGCGGCGGAAGGGATCCTCCATGAGGACCCCTATGATATCAAGGTCGCCCTGGGCTACATGAACAACTTCGCCTTCTCCTGCACCCAGCCGGAACGCTGGGAACAGGCCTTGTCAAAGATCCCCTTTGTGGCCCACCTCACCACCAACGCCTCGGAGTTCTCCTGGTTTTCGGACCTCCTCCTGCCCAACACCCACCACCTCTTTGAAAAATACGGATACGTTAAATCCATCGCCAACGGATACCGGCATGTCACCCTCATGCAACCGATCATCAAACGCATCGGAGACTACAAGAGCGATGAAACAGAAGTCCCCTGGCTGCTGGCCGAAAAACTCGCCCAGCGCGGCTTTCCCAATCTTTTAGATCATTACAAGACCTACAAAGATCCTGAAACTGGCAAAGCGCCCACCAACGAGATGGAGTTCTCCCTCTACGCCCTGAAGTATGCCACCCAGGCCCTCTGGGACCCGTCGGAATACAAGGGGGGAGACCGATTCAACGGCTGGGAGGATTTCCTCAAGACAGGGGTCTGGAACTCCGACCCCTACCCCTATCGCAAGCGCTGGGGGAAGATGAAGACCCAAACCGGAAAATTTGAATTTTACAGCGTCACCTTAAAAAAGGCCCTGGAAAAACATGCCAAAAAACACACCACCACCGTCGATAATGTTCTTAAGGTCTGCCACTATGAGGTCAAAGGGGAACGGGCCTTTATCCCCCACCATGAAGACCCCTACATAGCTGGGGATAAAGCGGACTACCCCTTTCTCTTCGTGGATCACAAGTCGCGATTAAATCGGGAGGGACGCTCCGCCAACTGCACCTGGTATTATGATTTCAAGGATCTGGATCCGGGAGACGAAAATTGGGATGACGTGGCCAAGATCAACCCCGCCGATGCCACCTCTTTAGGCATCAAGTCCGGTGATCCCATTCGCATCACCTCACCCATCGGTCAGATTGAGTGCACGGCCAAGCTGTGGGAGGGGATCAGGCCAGGGACCGTGGCCAAATGCTACGGCCAGGGTCACTGGGCCTATGGCCGCATCGCCGCCAAAGAGTTCGGCAAAACACCGAGAGGTGGTAACAACAACGACCTCATTCCGGTGGAGTACGACCGCCTGAGTGGCAGCACCGTCCGACATGCCGGTACCCGCGTAAAAATCGAGAAAATATAGGAGGGAGTCATGCCCCAATACGCCATGGTCATCGATCTTCAACGATGTGTCGGATGCGGTGCCTGCAGCATCGCCTGCCGAAATGAAAACAACGTCCCCGACGGGATCTACTGGTCCGATAAGATGACCGAAACCGTGGGTACCTTTCCCGATGTCCGGTTTCACTACATCCCGACCCTTTGCAACCACTGCGAGAATGCCCCGTGCGTCCGGGGATGCCCCACGGGCGCCATGTACAAACTGGACAATGGCATCACCATGCACGATCCAGACAAATGCATCGGCTGCAAGTACTGCGAATTCAACTGCCCCTACGGTGTCATCTATTTCAACTGGCAGACGCCTCACCCCTTCTGGCGGGAGACCACACCCCTCATCGAGGGGTGTACCCTAGCCGCCTCCGAGGTGACGAAAAAAGCGGGGGGCAACACCCTCCCCTACGCCAACCCCGACCGGGAGGAGACGCTACCCGGCATCCGCCCCAAGGGAGTGGTGGAAAAATGCACCTTCTGCGACCACCGGGTGAAGAAGAACCTCTTGCCTTACTGCGTGGAGGCGTGCCCCGCCAATGCACGGATCTTCGGCGATATCAGCGATCCGAAAAGTAAGGTGAGCAAACTTCTGGGAAAATTTCGCCCCTTTCGACTAAAGGAACATTTAGGGACAAACCCCCGGGTCTATTATATTCGGGGGTACAACCCAGCCCAATACGAGGCATCCAAAGGAGATGTATAGATGAACGAAAAAAAAACAGGCTATGGCATCTGGATGGGGGGACTCGGGATTTGCCTCATGGGGGGACTCTATACGACAATCAAGCTCTTCCAGGAGGGACATACGCTTTTCCATGCCAACGATGTCATCGTCTGGTCTCTGCCCTTAAGTATCTACATCTTTCTGGCCTTGAGCAGCTCGGGGCTCGCCATGCTCTCCGCCTTACCGACTCTTTTCGGCATCCAACGCTTAGAAGCCTCCTCGAAGCGGCTGGTGTTTCTCGCCATGGCCACCCTCTGCGGCGGATTTCTCGCCATCTCCTTAGAGCTCGGGAATATGGGGAAGATGCTCTACTTCATCCTCTCCCCCAACCTGGCCTCCCCCATCTGGTGGATGGGCGCCATCTACACCGCCGAGCTCATCTTCTTAGGAATAAAGTTTCAATGCCTTCACAAGGGGCAGGAGACGAGTTTCTCGAGTAAAATAGCGGGAACGCTCTCCTTTATCTGTGCCCTCTTAGCCCCCATGATCTTAGGAACGGTCTTCGGAATGACCGAGGCACGGGCGATCTATTTCGGACCCATGCTCTCCATCTTCTACCTAACCATGGCCCTTTACAGCGGCACCGCCCTCTTTATCCTCTACACCATGGTATGCCGCACCTTAGAGAGCGACCAACCCGCCTCAAATGCCCCCCCGATAGACGCGGTGTTTCACCGCCTCTTCACCTACTCGGCGGCGGCGGTGGTCATCATCA
Source organism: Desulfobacteraceae bacterium (assembly GCA_013619155.1). GTDB lineage: Bacteria > Desulfobacterota > Desulfobacteria > Desulfobacterales > Desulfolunaceae > Desulfoluna. The sequence continues at coordinate 29,462 of JABXKT010000015.1, read as the reverse complement.
CTCTCTTAAAAACGGCCGTCGAATGGTCCACCGTGGTGCCGGAGTTCGTCACCCTTCGAAGCTTCAGCCACCCGTTTACACCCCTCTTCGGCGTCCCCATGGAGGTGGTTGTCGGCCTCTTTCTCCCCCTCATCCTACTGATGATTCGCCCCATACAGAAAAGCACCAACGGTGTCTTGATAACGGCCCTCCTTGCCTGGATCGGTTCCCTGGCCATTCACACGCGACTCCTCATCGCCGGCCAGAGCTATCCCGTCGGTCCCAAGGCCGAACACTACCCCGAGGTTCTCGCCTACCTCCCCAGCGCCTGGGAGTGGATGGTGGCCCTCTTTGCCATCTCCCTTATGCTGCTTCTCTACACCCTGGGGGAACGGTATCTCAAGCTGGGAAGCTGTCGGGTGGATAAGCTCTGATGGAATAAAAAAGGTCCAAAGAAAATGCCTTCTATGGTTAAAGCGACCAGAAAAAGGGCCTCCGGCGGCCAGGGGATAAATCCCCTGGACCCCAAATGTGTAACCATGACGGGCCAAAGGCCCATCATGGTCACTATTAAATCCTGTTTGGCAAACCCGTCTTTATAAAATAAGGCAAAAGGTTGGTCTCCGGCAGCAAGGGTGGCGAAGCCACTTAGGCAAAAAAACCTTGAAAGCCAAGATGCCGCAGCGCTTTAACCCGCGCCTCGGGTCCGTCATATTCTTGAGTCAAAAAGAGTGCCACCGCGACAACATTTCCGAGGAACGAGGGAAAGTTATCGCGGTAATCAAAAAAAGTTTTTGCGGAGCTTTTTGGAAAAAAGCGACCCGCCGGAGGCATATGCTACAATAGTTACCCTCCCTTTATCCATACCATTCATCGATCTTCTACAGCCCCCCACCCAAAGGAAACGATACCCATGAATAGTGACGATATCATCCATCTTGAATCCTTACGCCAATCGATTTACAAGGGACTCGCCACCTGCTTCTCGCTTCCAGATACGACGCTTCTACCCGTTCTCACACGCTTAGAACAGCTCCTGGCCGCCTTCCATTCAAAAGCCAGAGATGAGGCGTCTCAGATGGTCGCCTACCTTAAAGATATTCACGACTATACCCCTATCACCATCGAATTCACCCGACTCTTTGTCGGCCCCTTTGGCCAGCTGGCCCCTCCTTACGGCTCTGCCTATATGGACGGAACCAAGACCATGATGGGCGACTCCACCATGGATCTCCTTGAAAGATACCAAAAGGCGGGCGTGGGGATGGCCGAGAGCTTCAAGGACGCCCCGGATCATATTGTGGCCGAACTGGAGTTCCTCTCTTTTCTCATCACCAAAGAGCTCGAGGCGCTGGATACTGAAACCGATAAGACGCCTCAGGTATTCCTTCTTCAGCAAAAAGAGTTTCTCACCCATCACCTGGGCCTATGGCTGGCCCCTTTTTTAGAAAAAATCAGGACCCATACGAGATCGCCACTCTACCAAGCACTTGCAAACATAGTTCACACTATAGTACAAGAGGAAATAGAGTATCTCGATACGATGCTCTTCACCGAAGCGGATCATCCACCGATAAACGAATCGTCATCCCCATGATCCCGTAGTTTGCCGCCAGAGACCGTGCAGTGAGCTTACCTCCTTTGGCCCTGCCGGGGCCTTTGCTTTTACAATAAGGGTGCCAAACAGGTTTTTTATCGTGACTGTAGAATACCACCGTGATTTATCCCGAGGAACGAGGAATAAAGCGCAGTGGTCACTCGCTTTCGAGGTGGCTCACCTCGCCGCCGGAGGCTCAGTTTTTAAGCCCACTTTCACCATAGAAGGCAGCCATGTTAAAGATGCCTCCGGAGGCCTGTTTCTATGGTACTTTTTTTCAAAAAGCGCCCCGGACCCCCTCTCTTCTTAAGGAGACCCCATGAAAAAATGGACCACCGCCCTCTTGTGCCTCATTCTCTGTGGAGCTGGAAACCAGGCTTTGGCAACATCCCTGTTATCATCGACAGATCCCATTCATATCGGCAACACCCTTTACACCATCACCGACCAACACAGAGCATCGTCTGATGCGTGGCTTAGTAATCTCCATGGATATAGGGCAGACGATGGGGCATTTTCCGGCCTCTATCTGGGGACGGTCACCGGTATCACCAATGATAAAAAAAAGAGACTCAAGACGTCTGCCAACGATGCCCCCGAGGATATCCTGAACCTCATCGGATATTTTTTAGAAGAGAATTATGAAGGGGAAGACATTGAAAAAATGAACAGAGAGGATACCTCCCATGATTTTTTAAACCTCACCTACACCACAGACGATAAATCGGGGAGATGGTCGACAAAGGGATCACAAGGGGTTGATTTTTATACCGTCAAGGGAGGTAACGAATTCGCCCTCTACTATCTCGACCCCGCCTCGAATAATGGCCAGTGGATCACCGACCATCTGCTCAATGGCGGGGGAAATATACCTGGCATTTCCCATCTTTCCGTGGTCACCGCCACATCCCCGTCTCCCGTCCCCGAACCGGCAAGTCTCATACTTCTGGGCCTAGGCATCATCGCCATGACCGGATGGGTGAAGAAGGGGCGCAAAAAAAGGACTGTTGCCACCTGATCGTATAAGAATATGAAGGGCCAAATTGGGTTGCAGAAATAATTTCCACAACCCATCCGGGTGCGGTAAAAGGCCAAATAAATGACTAAACCCGACGCGGCATAGAGGGTGTCCCGATAGCATGCCGCGTCTTCAGGTGCCCATCAATCTATATCAGACACCGCATCAATTTCACCACCGGTTCCCGTGAACTTCACGTAACGGATAAACGCAGGCGGGTTGGTCAGATCATCGAGATCAAAAGCGGTTCCACCCCCGGAGCCCTGGTAGTAGTCCTCAATAACCGTTGCGACGCTCTTATCCTTAAAATCTGTCCAGTCGGTCCCTTCGGGAACCGGCTTTGTAAAATCAAGGGCATCGCCCCAGGTATTATTGACCGAATCCCACTCATACGCCTGTGTGGGAAAAATATCATCGCCGTAGGGACCATTCGAAAAGGTGTGCCATGTGATATTATCGGCGCTGACATGAACCGTCACCGGCTCGGTAAAAGAGCCTCCCGTCAAGAGGGCGGTGGCCATGTCTGTGGTATCGCTCACCCACCCGTCGATGGCAAAAAAAGAGTTCCCGAAGACAATAAAATCAGGGCCATTGGCATGGTTCACCACATTATGATCGAAGGCAATCACAGCGGTCTGATTTACGTTAAAGGTGGTAATGGCATTGTCTTCCCAGGCCGGATAGGCCATGGAAATTTTAATGTAAGCATTGGCCCAGGTGTCAAACACCGAAGTAAGAGGAGGTCCGAGCAGATCATTGGGGTCAGAGTACATGCCCCCGTTAAACCCACTCTGGCTCACCAGAGTTGTGGCGAAAGAGCTGGCGGCCCAGACCGAGCCAGCAGAAGAGAGCACCAGTCCGACAATCAGCACTGCAGAAATCAACAAACGTTTCATAGACAAAGATTCCTTATCTCATGTTGAAATAAATTCGCACCCGGAAATAATCGTACAATCGGCTATTGCGCAAAGGCACTTCGCGGGAACACGCGTGTTCCTGCGATATCACCGTTGTCATCCACGATGGAGACTGAGACATGAATCTCCCCTTCTGGAAGCATGCCAAAATAGTTCACGGCCAACTGCTCCATGGTAAGCATGGCCATATTGGAGAGGGTCTCCACCGTAAAATGGACCTGCCCCTTTTCCACCACCTCAACGGTCATGGCATCCGTGGTATCGATGCATCGATCAATAAATTGATCCACCCTCTCCTCATACCCGTCGTCACCCATCGCCGGTTTCGGCTCTTTTACAAAAAGCACCGCCGGTTTCGGCTCTTTTACAAAAGGCACCGCCAGTTTCGGCTCTTTTGTAAGGGGCACCGCCTTTAGAACCTCAGGGGATACTGCCGAGGCCATTGGCAGGGAGATAGGGGCCTGGCTCGCCACACGGGGTGGTGGCACCGTGTGGGCCACCGTGGCCCGGGCCTGGGGCACGACAAGCGCAGCCCCAGGCCCCCTTGAAGCCTCACTTCCGTGAAGCTTGACTGAGGCCAGAGATACAGCGATGAGGAGAAGTCCCACCACACAGACCACATCGGGCCGTCTGAAGATAGCCCCTACTATTTTCCACACATATTTCGGCATAACATCTCCCATAAAAAATGAACCGATAGGCGAAGTGCCTCACCTTAAAAAGGCCGCCTGGCCAATGGGAGAGCGTCGTCCCCCCCCATTCGCCCTAGCTGTCATGGCGCTCTTTAGTATCGAGCCGATCCGATAAAACAACCGCCCCCAGAACCGGAGTCATCATTAACGGGATCCGCATTATCATTGGCAGGATTCACCTTATCATCCACGGGAGCCGCCACTTGAACCCCAGCCCCGCCGGGGTCGAGGATACGTCCGTTTTTCACGCCGTCAAAATCACCGAATCCGCCATCCTGCAACTCAAGGGTTATAGACCGGCGGTCTTCAGCAAACAGTGCATGGGCGGAGTAGTCCTCCCAGCTGTCTGTCGCCTGGTTGTACTTCCACCAGACATACCCTGCTTCGAGGGCATCGCTAAACTCAAGGGTCACCGTCACCACCCCGTCCACCGGGGCGTCGTCTCTCAAGGTCAGGCTAAAGCCCACAAGTCCGTAGGGAAGCGTCAAACTCTCAGGCATACTCGCAAGGGCTTTGGCCCCAAGCTCTGATGTCTTCCGGGTGGACACCATCTTTACGACACCATCTCCGGGGGTCTGAATCGCCACACAAAGAGCCTTGGTACTCTCATCCGGAATGGTTTTAAGGCAGACGGCACCCTGGCTAAAGCCCTCTTTTTCCGCCTCTGTCAGTACCTGCATGGAGGGAACAAACGCCCCCTGCTCCGCCGTGTACCCGTCAGGATCGGCAGCCGTTGTAAAGGAGACAAAATCCGACCATTCAGAAGTTTCGGCACCTGTCCCACAATTGTCCACATAACGCACACGCGCCATGTACGTCGTCCCAGCCTCCAATACGTAATCAGGCACCTCAAGGGTCGTCAGCCAGACATCGGTCAAGGCCTGGTACCTTACATAGGCAAGACGATCCTCACTGATGGCATTGTCTTCGGCCAGAAGCGAATCTTCGGCACGGCCTGACGCATCAAACTTTGTCTTGTCGACCATCTCCCACTGGCTCTGGGCGTGCCCATGGTTCGCATCTGAGAAATCACTGCCTGTAAAGGTGGGGGTTAAGGAGAGCTCTACGGCTGCGGCAAGGGTAAGCACCGGCTTATCCGGTTTCGTGTTTGTAAAAGATGAGTCGAAATGACCGCCGGACGCGTCCACGACACCTGAATAATCGCCATAAACCGGAGAGTTGAAACGTACTGTCAGCTCCGAGTCGGCAGAAAAGGTGGAGATATCGGTGGTAAAATACCCCTCTCCATCGGTAACAACAACCCAGGATTTATCGGTTTGGGCAGAGAAGAGCGTGATCTCGGTATGGGCCACGGCGACGCCACCGACGGTAAGCGTCCCCGAGACAGGAGTGGTATGGTTGTCCACAAGGGTTACCGCACCATGCGCCACCGAGCTCACCACCACCTCGGGAAGTGACAGGGGCAGCCCTTCGCTCAATTCATAGCCACGAACCATGGCCACCGTCTCCCCTTCTGCCGGATACCCCGCCTCGCTGTTCGTCACCACCGAAGGGACCAGCCGAATCGGATAACGCTCTCCGGGAGTGCCCCCCTTCACCTTAAAATGAAGTGCCATAAGCCGATCACCCTGGCCCGCCTCCGGCTGAATCTTTACCGCCGCAATCATAGCGCCGGTGGGTGTATCCGTAGATTCTCGCCAGACCAGGGGCCGGTCGTAGCTCACCCCATCGACCATGACGCTCTCCGGGCCCGGGCTTGTGGCCTCTGCCGCCTGAAACTGGTCGACAAAACTCTTAAAAAAATCACTGGAGACCGATGTGAGTTCCAGATACTGGGTGTCGTATTGAAGGGTAAAACAGACCGCTGTGATGGCCTGGGCGCTGCTGATGCGAACCGGAATGACGGCAGTCCCGTCTCCATAATCCGACTCTCCACACGCCACCGTGAGGGTGACGGGTTCGATGGCCGCCCCGGCAAGGGAAACGGTAAAAAAAAGCAGAAAGAGGGTCGAAACAACCCATTTATACAGTGTCATATCCATGTCTCCTGTTCATCATGTGCAAGGTACGAGCCCTTCCCTTAGATCAGGGCGGCCTCTCACTAAGGCGCTGTCAGCATCGTCAATGTTTTCATGGCGACCATAAGCGCCTCATCCCGCTGCGCCTCTGTCGATACGGTAGCGCGCTTCAACCCCCGGGTGACATCACGAAGCGCACGGCGACCGTCCCGCATGAGATCTCCGTCCAGATCGGCAATGGGAGCCACATCGGAAAACGCATCGATCTCTGCCCCATCCGTATCGCCGGGCCAACCGGTGACGCGGACATAGCGAATTCGGGAGAATCCAGAGATCTTCAGATCAAACCCAGTGCCACCCGCCGAGCCTTTGTACATACGCATTGCATCTTCCACGGTTTTATCCGCGAAATTCGAGAGGCTCAGGTCCGGATCTACCGGACGAGTCCACGCCATCTCCTCATCTGTCCAGCTCTTGCTGGCCACATCCCACTTATGGGCCTGGGTGGGAAAGAGGGTATCCCCATAGGGCCCATCCTTGTAATGGTACCAGGTGATACCGTCCGGACTCACCGAGACCATCACCTTCTCACACCAGGTTCCCCCAGTCAGGTAAGCCGTACTCATATCTGTGGTGTCATCAAACATGCAGCCCGACTCGGGTTTTGCCGTAAAAAAAGCGTTACCGTAAACGATGAAATCGATGCCGTAGGGGTTGTTGGGATCATCCAAAACGTCGTGGTCAAAGGCCACCGTGATGAAAGCCCCGTCATCGATGGAGGTGATGAGTGGCTCACCGTCCGGCCCTAAAATCCAGGCGGGTTCCACCATTTTGATCCGACTCATCGTACCCGCACCATCCTTGATTCGTACAGAAGGCTTGCCCACCAGAGCGTCCGGATGACTGTACGCTAGGCCGCTGCCCGTTCCGAAGGTGCCGTGGGTTTCCACTATTTTTGTGGCAAAGGGGCTCTTATTTTCCGACGGTGGGTTCACAGGCGTATCGGGTGGTGCTGCGATGCCGTAATCACCCCCGGTCTCGAACGGTTCAAAACGCCACCCATCAATGTCCCCATCGGAGAGCTCCCGGCCGGTCATGCCCACGTTAGAGTAGGACCAGGTGGCCCCATTATCCGAGCTCAAGTGATAGGACCAGTAACCGGTATGGAGCCACCCCTCCTGGTAATGATCCCCGGGATCTTCAGGGTGCCCGTCGTCGTTGGAATAATGGAAGTCTCCCCCGGTGCCCGGGACGTAGGTAAACCCCTTGCCATCGAGGTCATACCCGGCCCCGTAAAGGGTCCAGCTGCCCCCGAAATTATTCCAGTGCTCAAGCCGGATAAAAAGCCGCTCATCCATGGCGGCAATGGCCTTAATCATCTCTTCACCCGAGGCCTCTCCATCCCAACGGTATCCCCATTTAAGAGAAGCCGCCTCTTTCCCATCGTTCCAGTCCATCACAAACAGCGCGCTGTTTGCACCGGTACCGGCCCAGTTCTCCACCGAATCAAAGTCAATGGTGTCAGCCAGGGCCGAAGCGCCCCCCCATATCGTGACCAGAAAAATGGCCATCAACATCCCAATTACCTGCCTCATTCGACTCTTTTTCAATCTCATTTTGTTTCATCTCCCTCGTGTAAAGCCACATCGGCATCACAACCCGGCAGAACCGGTCAATGCCCGATGGGCGTCTGTCATATCAAGACGGGCCGACCCATCTACATCCCCCGACAAGCCGGCCACTAAGAGGGTCTCAGTCTCCGAAATCACCACGTCATCTGCTTCGCTTATGGTCACCGAGATGATTTTCGACTTCAGCCCCTCTGCGCTGAACACCAGCTCAAAAGTCCCCTCTGGCACATCTGCAATAAAAAAACGGCCATCGTCGCCGGTCTCAGCCGTCAGGCCAGTGCCCTCTAAGCAGACCGTCCCTCCCTTGACAGGCAGCGGGTAACCGGGAAGCATGGTGATAATCGTCCCCCCCACAGACTGTGTAATCTCTGGTTTCAACACAAAACCGGCCTCCCGGTTGTTAAAGGTCCCATAGCCGGTGATCCAGCCATGGCTGTTGATGGCTGTGGCACACGCCATGTGCCAGGCCGCCCGAGTCTCCGGTGAAACCAGAAGCGACAGATCGACAACACTCTCCGCCTCTTTCCAGAGGACTGCACCCCACTTCATGGGCCATCCACTCCCCGGAATCTGAGACTGGCCCACCACCTCATGGGCGGTATTGAGACCGAAGGCCTTGCAGCCCATCATCATCCCGAGACCGGGAAGAGCGACTACGGACTCCCCTTTCCAGAGGACCGCCACATCCTGATATCCGTTCAGCACCATCCAGCCCGCGGCACTCCCTGCCGCGTTGATATCCTGGGCAGAGCCCTGGTTCATGCCAGCAAGGGGGGGCAATTCCGAGACCACGGAGCCTCTCTTTAGAAAGGGCCGTTTCCCGGTGGCCATCTGTGCCTCCCCCACCACATCTCCCGCGTCATTGATACCCAAGGCAATAGACTGGGTACTCTCCGCAAGGGGAACAAGCGTCAGGGCCTCTGCCTGCCAGACCGCCGCTGTCGTCCCGGACTGTCCGCAAATCTCACCCGAGGCATTGATCCCGCACCCCCGGCTGACAATGCCGGCCTGAAGTGGCGCAGGGTGCCGCAGGGGACCGGCTGTTTTAATCACCGCCTTGCAGTCACCGTCGCTTGCGTTGCTGTACCCAGACTCTCCGGCCAGATGCCCGGCGGCATTGATACCCCAGGCCTTGGTAAAACTTAAATTTTTGTCTTTCGCCACATGGATTGCCAGAGGGGTAAGGGTCTCATACCCCGCCTCGGTCCAGACATACCCTTTGTATACAAGCCCCCCGGATGCCAGGGCTGGGAACTGGCTGAACCCCACCACGGTACCGGCATCGTTCAGATCTGTGGCGCGCCCGTTTAGCGCCCCCTCCTGGGCCAGGGGAATCAAGCGATAATGGGCCCCCCAGACGGGCTGAGTGGCCAGTAAAAACAGACCTGAGACAATCCAAAGCAGGCTCTTTCTATGCATTCGTATCCTCATAAAACACCTCCACTGTTCATTCTCCGGTCAAGACCTTAAGAACCTTCATGGTGTCCACCATATCCACATCTCCGTCCCCATCGGCATCCGGAGATCGAGAGTGCAGAACCATGGCGCACGCCTCATGAGAAAGCGTTGTGCACTCCCCTTCCGCGATGGTCACGTTTTTGATGGTTTGCCGTAGAAACCCGTTCATGGAGAGCGTCACCTCGTACACCCCTTTAGGCAGGTTCTCGATGAGGAACTGGCCCCGCGCGTTGGTAACCGCCTGCAACCCAGTGCCGGAAATGGCCACAACGGCTCCTTTCAACACGGCACTTCCTGAGGCGATCCTGGCTGTGACCACCCCTTTAAGGCCGCTCCACTTCGGTCCTCGCGGTTTAAGCAAAAATGCACGATGCCCTTGCTGCCCTTCGTAGTTCCCGCTCCCCACAATCCACCCCTTGTTGTTAATGCCTCGGGCGTGGGTCAGTATCCAGGGGGTATCCGGATCAATGGCCTGGTTCAAATCGAGAAACGTGGTCCCGTCATAGAGAAAGGCATGGGTCTCCCCTGCCGAAGTTTTTGCCAATCCCACCACATGATCCGAATCGTTTAACCCCAGGGCCTCGCCCCGCTCGCCCATGGCCTCGGGGAACTCTCCTATGTCCGTCAAGGTGCTGCCATCCCACAAAAAAGGGCGGTATGTTTTTTTGTCCGGGCTATACGCATGGCCCACCAGGTGTCCCTTGCTGTTCAGGGCCACGGCTTTACTCTTGGGCTTTGGCCCCGAACCGAGGTCCCCCAAAAGCGTCATACGGCTACCGCTCCAGAAAAAGCCCTGCTCACCGCGATCCTGGGGCCAAAGCCAGCCAGCGATCTCCCCGTTGTCATTGACGCCATAACACTGGCTCAGCCGATAATCCGAAAACCCGTCAAAGACGGAAAGCTCTCCGTCAGCCCATGAAAAGCCGACCTTTTTCCTGTTTTCGTAAAAATAACCCACAACCTGGCCGGAGGCGTTGATACCATAAGCTTCCGACTTCTCCTTCCCCAGTTGCAGGGACACCATGCTCCCCTCTTTAAAGAGGAAGGCGCGTTTAATCCCATCGGCGTCCTGGGCTGTCCCGCACACATCGCCCCGGGCGTTAATACCCGAAGCCTGGCTGCTCTCACCGCCCAGGGTCCCAAGGTCCCTTATTCCCCCCTCCTTCCAGACCACGGCCCGCCCCTTGTTCAATGCGTTGTATGCCACCCCAGCGATGGACCCCTCATCATTAAGGGCAAAGGCAATGCTCGCATTTCCCTCCACCAGCCCCCCTAAGTCGAGAACCGAATAGGTGGTCGCCTGAACCGCTCCGGGTATCACCAGACAGGCCAGCACAAGAAGCCTCCAAAGCATCCTCCCGGGATGGGTCATCCGTCTCTTTTCCATCACCCCTCCTTCATCTTTCGTGATTCATTTGATATAGCCATTCAACGTGTGCCCTCGGCACTCCGGTCAAAAGACAAACCCTTGAAAAAAATCAATAACGCGGTGGTGTTTTTTTTGACAGCGACCGGCATTCACCCAAGGGCACAGCCCTTGGCCGCCGGAGGCCTATTTTTTGGTCACTTTGACCATTAGAAGGCATGCTTTTGCCGAACCGTGGCCCTAGACGGCATGAACTAATGCACGCAATAGACCACCTTTAAAGGGGGCAGGCCGGTGACGATGAAATCGTTGGTGGAGTCATCCATAGGGTCGATGATGGCGATGCCATTGTCGGTCCGATTACAGACCCAGAGCATGCCCCGGTTATCCAGGGAGGCTCCCGACTCAAGCACGGCGATATTCTTACCCGAAAGCCCGGTCACTTCTCGCACCGTGGCAGGGTCCACACGCCCTTGGGCGTCAAAGGCAAAGGCGTAAAAGAAGTTGTCCATCCACCCCTTGTACCCCACAAAGTACCCCTTCTTAGGGGAGACAATGGCCATGCCGGAGATGTTCCCGTAGGGCAGTGGCCCATCGTCACGATCCCCGTCATCCAAGACCAGCATCCGATCATACGTATCGGGGTTGATGCCCTCGATGCCTCCGGTGTCCTTGCCCAGGTAGCCCTTCATGGGGTAAGTCCCCACGGCCTGTACATAGATCGTGTGACTCTCCTCTAAGTACTGCATGGAAATCGGGTTCTCCACCACCAGAGGAATCCCCTTAAGGGCCCCCCCAGTCACATCATTAACCCCACCACGCCCCGTATCGATCTCCCTATCCGTGGCCGTATCAAATACCGCCACGTACGCCTCGTTGGGCTGCCAGATACCATTGGAGCTGAGCCGGTTCATCCGTTCCATGGCGATAAAGAGTCGGTTACCCACGATCACCCCCCGGGTGCACTCCGGCAGGCCGTCCTGATCCCCGTAATGGCTTAAATCCAGCTCACCTATCTTGAACCCCTCCGCCGAGGCCGCCGAGGGATTGACGATCCACACTTTTTTTGACCCATACCGAATAAGGTAGGCCTTGGTATCGCTTACAAACACCAGATCATGGGGGTTGGTGCTGGATCCGTCCCCCGGCCCCACGGCCGAATACTGCCAGATCACATGATCGGGATCATGGATGCTAAATTTGGTCACGTTGTCATGCATGTACCGTTCGATCCGATAGAAGAAAGCCCCCCGTGCCACCATGGTGATATCCGAAGTGGTGGGAAGCAGCCTGTTCACCGGAACCTTTGTCTCCACGGGAATCACGGAGTGGGCTCCGCTGGTAAAATCTGGGGCCGCCGTTGCCGCCACCGCGACAAACGCTCCGGCACTCACCACCCTCTTTTTCACCGAGTGCCCTCCGGCACCGTCCACGGTAAGGGTCACCACATGACGTCCAGGCGTGGCAAAGGTATGAATGGGGGAAATTCGGGTGGAGAAAGCACCATCACCGAAGTCCCAGGCATATACCGGGTCAATGCCAGTGCTCTCGTTGGTAAAGACAAGGTCAAGGGGCACACGCCCCCAGGTTTTATCGCAGAAGAAGGCGGCCACGGGTGCCGGTGCAAGCGGATCATAAGATCGCACAACCGCGGATCCTGTGGCCACATCCGCCCCTGCTTTTTTTAGGGTCTGAACGACGGTGTATGCACCGGGTATGGTATAGAGGTGGGAGGGATGACTCTCGCTTATGGGGGCACTCCCATCGCCGAAATCCCAGGAGCACTCATCATAATCGCCCACCGAGAGGTTGGTAAACGAGGCGACGGTACCGGACGCGTCGTTAGCGACATCCATTAAAAAATCGGCCATCACCCTTTCTATGGTGCCGGAGGGGAGAATCTCAAGACGCGACGTCTCAAGCGCTGTAAGCGCCAGGGAGGCGCTCTCCCTGGAATCCCGTTTAAAATTGGCGGCCACACTGCCCATGGCCCGAATCAGAGGCGCCGTTCGATGGTCCGAAGCCACCACCTCAAAAGGATCGGAGGTGAGACCAAACAAGCGTGTGATGGAATCGGTGGCCTCGCTTTGCGACACCCCATCGAGGGTGAGGCTCTCCCAGGCGATCAAGGTGGTCATGGCATGGGCACTCACCGCACTGCGGCTCGTTTCAACCCGGGTGGCAAAGGAGAACCAACTACCGCCGGCACACCCCGTCACCTGGAGCCAACAGGGGAAAGGGATATGAGAGCTAAGCCACACGGTGCGAGTGACGGCGTCCCATCGCCAGTGGAGATTTTCCTGCAATGGAATGGGCTCGGTCCACCCACCCGTTTCCATGCGGGCAACCCCCACCACCTCAGAAAAATCAACATCGGCACCGGCCGTCACCGAGGCCTCCCAGACAACAGGCTCTTGCGGAGGCTCATCTCCCTTATCGTTACACCCGACAAAAAAAGCCAGCAGACAGCCTGCCACCACAACCGCACACAGCGTGGACCTTAACTTAAGTCTCTCTTTTTTCATGCTCGCCCCCCCCTTTTTGCGTCTTAAAAACTGTATTTCACCGTGGCATAGAGACCCCGGCCGGGCATGTAGAAGCCGTTGTACGCCTCATACCGATCGTTGGTAAGATTCCGGCCCTCAACGGTCACGAGAAAGGATCCCTGAGCCCACGACACCCCGGCATTTACCTCCTCTTTTGCAGGCGCCTTCAAACTTTCGGTGGTGTCGTAGAACATCCCGCGCTCTCGCGTGAACTCTCCGTAGAGCTTGATATGGGCAAAACGCGCCTCAAGCCGGGCCAGCCAGGAGAGGTCGTAACGTCCCGACAATTTTTTCCCATCGTAGACCCCGTTATCCGAACGGTCCGTGCTGATGGCCTCCTGCCAGGTAAGATTGGAGGTGAAATGAAGGATCTTGAGGAGATCCATGCGCAGCTCTGTCTCGATACCTCGGACCTCTGCACCCTCCACGTTGACCGATTTCCCCACCCCACGGGCATCGTACTTTCGGGTGATCACACGATCCAGCTTGCTCTGAAACCACGCTGCATCCAGGGAAAAACGGGAAAACCACGGCGAGGCGAAAGGACGGGAGTACAAAAAGCCCACATCAAAGTTGACCCCTCTTTCGGCCTCAAGCGCATCGTTGCCAAGAAAAAGGCCCCGGTCACCGAAAAGCTCGAAAAAAGAGGGCTCACGGGTGTACTTTGCGAGATTGCTTTTCAGGGTGAAATTTTTGGAGAGGCGCCACTTAACACCCACCTGGGGACTGACGTAATGTTTGGCTTCGGAGCGGCCTTCCAAGGGGATGTTGGAGGCGCTGACAGCGCTTTGGAGATGATCGTCCACATGGTACCATCGGACAGCTGGGGTGATGGAGACCGTCTCGTCGGCAAAAAAAAGGGTCTCCTGATACCCGGCATTCACGGTTCTGCGACGGCTCTCTTTGGGGTTGGCATCGGGAAAAAGAATATTTTCCGGAGAGTAACTCTCGTACCGCACATCGGCCATCATCAGGGACTGATGCCACTCTCCGGGAAGTTCCACCACGAGGTGGCCGCCGGTGCGCTGGGTCTCATACCGATTGTACTGCATGCCGAGACCAATACCGCCGTTGGGAATCTGCCGGTCGTCGTAGGTCTCCTCCTTCCAGGAGTAATCCAGATAACCGCTGACATTAAACAGGCCGAGCCCGTCCGCCGTGAGTTTTAAAATGGTGTTATTTCGCCGGGTATCAAAGGTGGTCTCGGTATCGATATGGTTGTTCCAGCTGGGAAGGGACTGGTCTTTCTCAAAATATTGGTTGGAAAAATCGAGGCGTACGGTGGGGGTCAGATCCAGGCCCAGCTTGGTCAGCAGATTTCCCTGGGTAAAATCATTATTGATCCGCCGCTCCCATGCATCGTCATAGGGCCAGTTGTCGGTGCCATAGCGGTTTAAAATCCAGAAATCGTTCTCTGCTTTCAAGATATCTGCAGAGATCAGATAGTCCCACCGACCCGGCTTGTGGTTAATAAAGGCCGACACATTACGCGTACCAAAGGAACCGCCCCCTAAGGTGAGGCTACGCCTCATCTCCCCTTGGGATCTTAGGGTACGAATATTGACGACCCCACCCAGGGAGGCTTTACCGAACTGCAAGGGGGAGACACCACGAAACACCTCGATGGCCGCCACGTCGGCCAGGGATATGTTGCTTAAGTCCACCCCGCCCATGGAGGCGTCATTGAGAAGGATGCCATCCATAAAGACCATCACCTGGTCACTGGAGGCCCCACGCAAAGAGACGCTGGAGTAACTTCCCAGTCCGCCACTCTGGCGAATCTGGACCCCTGCCTCCTTCTCCAGCACCTCACCGATGCTCTCTATCTTCCCCTCAAAGGCGGAACGCTCGATCAGGGAGAAAAAACCGGGGGTGGTCTCTAAGTCTACATCCCCCGTCTGCCAGGTGCTCTCCACTTTTTCAGCCCGGACCACCACGGTCTCTAAGTGCCTCCCCTCCTCAGCTGTGGCGGTGGAAGCGCAGCACATCAGAAAAAAAAGAATCCCTGCCTGTGCGACCCCACCGGCACGAAGCACCCCGCAACACCTGCCTTCTGACCCCATTCTTCGCATCTATAACCTGCCTTACGCCCCAGTCGAAGGGTCTCCCCGACAAGAGGCCATCACTCATCAATTCATGAAAAACGGGCAGGTGAATATCTATTTAAGGAGTGCCATGAGGCCAAAAAAAAATCCCCTGATCGAAATAAATATTTCGATCAGAGGATATCCCTTTTCTATCCGCACGATCACAGCCGTATCCACACATTGCCACGTAGTGAATAACGTATCATATTCAGGCAGGTCTTCTGACTTCTGGATCATCCGTACGAATCGCGCCTTCCCCCCGATCTTTAAGACCGAAAGTGGCATTTCATGCGATCCTCGTCCCCAGTTACAGCGGCGGGCCCGTCCCTGACTCTCACAGGGTTCCCATATTATGCCTTGAAAAAGGCACCTGAATACGTATGTAGTGGTACAACAAAACCGACAACAGTAATGCCCGCTTTGCTTCAAAAATCACGTCTTTCTTTGCTCCTTTGGAACATGCATCTGTCTCTACAGGAGCTAAAATAACTACTTAGCTTTAAAGAGAGAAATCGTCAAGCAAAAAACACTGCATAAAAAAGAGGATACCAAGCACTACCCCCATTCGCTACATGCAAATTATCATAAAATATCGGAGTCAATACCCGTACGAATACCATGTACAGGACAGGCCAAAAAATAAGGGGGGCACCCAAGGGAAAGAGGCCTCCGGCAGCACCGCTGGTAGCCAACCTTTATGAAAAGGTTGCCGAACATACTTTATGGATTAAACCCGATAAAATAGCGTTGAAGCGCATCTGCTAGCCGCTTCCGAGGTGGCACACCTCACCGCCGGAGACCCATTTCTTGGTCACTTTACCCATAGAAGGCTCAGCTTTTCACGTCCACTCTATTTATAGACGGCCCACGCCGAATAGTTGCAGAGAGGGATTTTCATTTTTCCGGACATGGGGTAAAACGTTCCCAGACCTTTGCGGAAACCCTGCAAAACAAGAGCAATCACCTTTCAACCTCCATAAGACGGCAGGCAATGCACGAAAACCATGAACTGGAACTGGCCTTTGACTTTGTTCAGCGCACCCAGCGCACCATTTTTTTAACGGGCAAGGCGGGCACCGGCAAGACCACATTTTTACACCGGGTCAAAAAAGAGGTCCCCAAGCGTATGGTGGTGGTGGCACCCACCGGAGTGGCCGCCATCAATGCCAAGGGAATCACCATCCATTCGTTTTTTCAGATGCCCTTTGGCCCCTTGATTCCTGGCAACCCCATTCATAACCGGCACTTCAGCAAAAAAAAGATCCATATCATCCAGTCCATGGATCTCCTCGTCATCGACGAAATCAGCATGGTGCGTGCCGACCTTCTCGACGGTATCGACCAGGTTTTAAGGCGGTACCGGGACCCCAGCAAGGTATTTGGCGGGGTGCAGCTCCTCATGATCGGCGACCTGCACCAGCTGGCGCCCATCATCAAGCCCGATGACTGGGCGTGTCTCTCGCCCCATTACAAAACGGGATACTTCTTCAGCAGCCTGGCCTTTCAGGAGGCCTCGGTCATGGGCTTAGAGCTCACACATGTCTACCGCCAGAGTAACGCAAGCTTTATTCAAATGCTCAACGAGATCCGGGAGAACCGGCTGACGGAAGCCTCCCACCGACGGCTCAACGAACGTTATCAGGATAAGGTCCCCAAAGAGATAGAGGGCTACATCACCTTAACCACCCACAACGCCAGCGCCGACCGCACCAACGAGGCCAAACTCAGCGCCCTCAAGAGCCCCCCTATCCCCTTCGATGCCGAGGTAAAGGGGACCTTCCCGGAGTATGCCTACCCGGCCGATGCGTGCCTGATCCTTAAAAAGGGGGCCCAGGTGATGTTTGTAAAAAACGACAGCTCTCCAAAAAAAGAGTTCTATAACGGAAAAATAGGCACCATCGTCCAGATAGATGATGGGGCCATCGAGGTACAGTGCAAGGGCGAGTCATCGACCATTTCCGTCAACCAGGAGAGATGGGAGAATATCGCCTACACCATCAACGAGAAGACCAAAGAGATCCAAGAGGAGGTGCTGGGAAGCTTCACCCAACACCCCTTGCGCCTCGCCTGGGCCATCACCATCCATAAGAGCCAGGGCCTCACCTTCGAAAAAGCGGTGATCGATGCCGGGGCCTCCTTTGCCCACGGCCAGACCTACGTGGCCTTGAGCCGTTGCAAGACCCTTGAAGGCATCATCTTAAGCAGCAAGATCACCCCGTCGGGTATTATCTGCGATGCATCGGTCAATCTCTATACAAAGGAGATTGAAGCAAACCCACCCACCCAAAACGACTTCCAGGCGGCCAAACGGGAGTGCCAGTTTGCCCTTCTGGAGGAACTCTTCGACTATCGGCCCTTGGGCGAGACGATCGCTCACGGCCTGTCCCACCTCACCCACCACCAGAATGCGATCCAAGGCACCCTTTTCGAGACCCTCACACAGATCCAGACCGCCACCCTTCCCGAATTGATCCGTATTGCCGGTGCCTTTGCCCGGCAGCTGGACTCTTTAATGGTGGACGAGAAGGATCTGGAGGAGAACGGCACCATTCAGGAGCGCATCCAAAAAGCGTGCGTCTATTTTTCCGAGAAGACCCAATCGGCCATCACCCTCCACCTCGATGAGGCACGCTTTGCCACCGACAACAAATCGGTAGAGACCCTTGTAGAAGAGGATTTGGTGGCGATACGGGAGGCACTTATCGTAAAGCAGTACTGCCTCCAAGGATGCCGGGAAGGGTTTACGGTGGATGCCTTTTTAAAAATTCGGGCCCAGGCTTTTTTCCAGAAACAAACCACCCAAGCCACCTCAAAGAGACACGTCAAAGATCTCTCCAGCCAGCACCCCGAGCTCTTAAAACGCCTTCAAGAGTGGCGAAAGTCAGAGGCTGAAAAAGCGGATATTCCCCCATCACGGGTGGCCACCGTCAAGGCTCTGGTCGCTATCTCCAATGAACGCCCCGACTCTCTCACCGCCCTTCGCACCATTCACGGCATGGGTGAGAAAAGAGTGAAAAATTACGGCGCAAAACTCCTCGAGATTGTCTGGATCTATGAAGGCAAGGATGAGAACGAGGAGGGGGGGGAGAAAAAGAGGTCTCGAAAGGTGGGGGTCCAGCAGAGTCTGGACTTAGGATAGGGCAAAGGGGAAAAAACAAGCCGTCTAGGGTTAAAGTGACCAAAAAAAGAGCCTCCGGCGGCCAGGAGATAAATCCCCTGGCCCCCAGATTTGTAACGGTGACGGACCTTTGGGCCGTCACCGTTACGATAAGAGGCTGCTTGGCAAGCCCAATCTTTTAAATCAGGCAAAAGCTTGGCTCCCGGCAGGGCCTACGAAGGCTATACTTTCGCCGCATGGCCTCCGGCGGCACGTGAGGCTAACACACCTCGAAAGCAGGAGGCGAATGCTCTCGACCTTCGTTCCTTAAGGTCGGTCACATTCGCAGATGCCTTCGGCACGAATATTTTTTCATACCTGTTTATCAAGCTTTTCAAAAGCTTGGCCCCCGGCAGGGCCAAGCGAGGCGAAGCCACATCAGGCAAAAACACCGTAAAGCAGGAAACGACGGCGCTTAGTCGCCCCCCATGCCTCGGGATCACATCTACCTTTGGCTTTACCCGGGCTGACACCTTAAGAACTGTGTGTCAAAACATGATTTATAAAATTATAACAAACACGGGGCCTCCAAAATGACGGCCAGAGACGTAAGCTAAATAGTGACGTATCGTATTACGAAGACAAAAAGCCTTCGATCACAAGGAGTGGGCACATGCGAATTACATGCTCCAAATGTTTCAAAAACTACCAGATTAAAGATGAGCTGGTGTATCAGATTTACAGAAAAAAACTCTTATGCACCGACTGCGGCCAGGCGATTGCCATCGAGCCCGCCATCCTCGACGACGAGGCGTTGCACTCTTTCTCATCTGGAAATAGCCTAAAAGAGGCGGTGGTAAAAAATCTTAAAAAACTCTACCCGATGCCCCACATCCTTTTAAAGGCAAGAAACCTCATCACGGGAAAGAAAAGTTTTAAGAGCCTCGAGAATCTTCTCAACACCGACCCGGCCCTTGCTGGTCGTGTATTAAAAATTGCCAACTCCGCCTATTACGGCATGAGTGGGAAGGTCTCCTCCATTCAGATGGCGGCCACCGTCCTCGGAAGCGATACTCTGCTTCAGATCATTACCCTGGTGGGTCACTCGAAGATGCTGGGACGCTCCTTGGAGGGCTATGGCCTAAGCTCTGGGGATTCATGGAAACACTCCCTTGCCGTAGCCATCTGCGCCAGACTTGTCCAAGGAACCATCCAACACCAGCATGGAGATGATGCCTTCTTCGCAGGGCTGATGCACGATGCCGGGAAAATAATCTTAGATAACTACATCCTGGAACGACGTGGACTCTTCAAGCGTTACACCGCCCTGACACGGGTCTCCATGACCACCGCCGAGGCAAAAATCTTAGAGTTCACCCATGCCGATATCGGCTGTGAGCTATGCCTCAAATGGAACCTTCCCCCGGCCATGGCCCAGGCGATCAAATATCACCACACCCCGAGCGCCTCGGGAAACAACCAAGGGGCCTATATCTTACATATTGCCGACCACATGGCCCATACCATCACCGATACGCAAAAAAAAGAGAGGCCCCTCCCCACGGAGGCCTTAAAATATCTCCCCATCACAGAAATTGGTATGAAAGATCTCATGAGAAAGGCCGAAGAGGCCCTGGAGAACCTGGAGGAAGATACCTATTAACGGGCCCAAAGGCCTCTTGCCGGACGGATAGTGGGCCAATACCCACCGGCACGGATCGTCTATTCGTCTCCTCTTTCAGGAAAAAACAGAGCGGCGGTACAACTCGGCCGCAAAGAGTCTGTGGCCTCGTAACACCACCTGTTCCTCCCCTTCTCTTTTGCCCGGTATAACCCCACATCGGCGGCCTCCAGAAGGGCGCGTTTCGCATCCTCTCTTCCCGGAATCAGCGTGGATACCCCAATACTTGTGGTCACACAATCGGCAATGCGAGATCCCACATGGGGAATGGCCAGTTCAAAGATCGCCTCTCGCAACATCTCCGCCACATACTGGGCGCCCTCCACTTCGGTATCGGGCAGAAGAACGGTAAACTCCTCTCCGCCGACCCGGGCCACCTTGTCGGCATAGCGCCGCGCCACCTCAGAGAGGGTGAAGGCCACTTTTTTCAGACAGTCATCCCCTGCCATGTGCCCATAGGTATCGTTGTAGGATTTAAAGTCGTCGATGTCCAGGGTGAGAAGGGAGAGGGGGCTCTTGTTACGCACCGATCGCATCCACTCCTCATCGAAAATAGCATCAAACTGTCGCTTATTGAGAAGCCCCGTTAAACCATCGGTGGTGGAGAGCAGACGCAGTCGCTCGTTGGTCTCCTCAAGCTGTTGCTGCACCTCTTCCAACTCAACGAGTTTACGGTCCAGCTCACGGGTCTTCTGATGCAAGGCCTCCCTCTGGCGAAAAAGCTCGATAAAGACCCCCACTTTCCCCTGAAACACCATCTCATCCAGGGGTTTAAACAGATAATCCACGGCGCCACTCTCATACCCTTTAAATACCTGGGCTTCTCCTCGGAAGTCTGCGGTAATAAAGATGATGGGAATATGCTTGGTTTTTTTATTTCCACGCATGAGCTCTGCCACTTCATAGCCATCCATACCCGGCATCTGCACGTCCAGAAGGACCAGGGCAAAGTCATGGTCCAGGGTCAACCCCAGGGCCTCGATGCCGGATGTGGCCCGGATCGGATCGATATCCGGTGCATCCAAAAGGCTCTCAAGAGTCAAAAGATTTTCCAGACGATCATCTACAATCAGTATCTTGGCAATTCCCATAAATACCCTTCAAAATTCGACGGAGAGTGTCCCAAAAAAAGGCCATTCAAGCCTTTTACTTAGGTATCACAGCGTATCGTCCGCCTTATGTTTCTTCATCTCGTATCGCACATCAGTGCATTCAAAAACGGACCAATTTCCTCTAAGGGAAGCACATGATCCACGGCAACGGCCTCCATAGCCGCCCGTGGCATGGCATCGGCCAGGGCCGTCTCCGGGGCCTGGACAACCGTGAGCCCCCCAAAAGCCTTGATCCGAGCAAGGCCTTTGGCCCCATCGGCATTGGCTCCAGTCAAAATAACCCCCACAAGCTTATGGCAAAAGACCTCCGCGGCGGTTTCAAATAAGACGTCAATGGAGGGGCGAGAGTAGTTGACCCGCGCCTCTGTGGAGAGCGCAAGGGCCCTATCCATCTCCACCATCAGATGGTAATTGGGTGGTGCCAGATAGACGGTCCCCGTCTCCAGGGGCTCTTTGTCTTCGGCCTCCTTCACATGCAGGGTGCAACGAAGATCCAAATGCACCGGAAGATAGCTCTCCGATTCGGGGCTCAGGTGCTGCACCACGAGTACCGGTATAAAATGGGGCTGCACAAGGGCCGGAAGCACCCTATTCAAGGCGGCCAGTCCTCCGGCTGAAACACCGATGACTACGGCATCATAAGGTATCGTGTGACTCATGCCCCCTCCCAGCCATTGATATCTGGTCGACGGGTATAACATCCCATGAAAATATCGGCTTTTAAAAAAAGACTATACACGTTTTTTACGATAGATCTTCTCCCGCTCCGAGACAATCTCCAGCCGGTGGGCCACCCCAGAAAACTTCAGGCTCTCCTTAGAGCCTAAACAGAGGAAGCCTCCAGGACAAAGACTATCTAAAAAGAGGGTCAACACCCGATCCTGCAGCTCCCGGTTGAAATAGATCAATACGTTTCGGCAGAAGATAACATTCATCTCACCGAAGGCACCATCGGTCACCAGGTTGTGCGAGGAGAAGAGCACCTTCTCCTTAAGAGAGCGTTTCATAATCACACTCTCATAATCGGCGGTATAGTAATCTGAAAAAGAGCGTCGCCCCCCTGCCTTCTGGTAATTTGCCGTATATTCGCGGATAAGATCCATGGAGTAAATACCATCTTTGGCCTTTTGAAGGATCAATTCGTTAAAATCCGTGGCGTAGATTTGAACACGATCCCCCATCCCCTCCTCCTCTAAGAAGATACCCATGGAGTAAACCTCCTGCCCCGCCGAACACCCGGCATGCCATATTTTGGCGAAGGGGTAGGTCTTCAGATAGGGAAACACCACCTCACGCACCCGTTTATAAAACCAGGGATCTCGAAACATCTCGGTGACATTAATAGAGAGATCAAGAAGAAGGGTTTCAAAAAAATCCGTATCATGAATCACCCGGTGCTGCATCTGCGAAAAATTGGAAAAATCCGCCATCTTACGGCGATGTTCCAATCTGCGCTTGGTATGCGTTGCAGCATAACGTCTAAAGTCGTAGCCGTACTTCAGATAGATGGCCTCAAGAAGAAGATGAATCTCGAGGCGTTCATTTTCCATTGTTGCAGAATCACTCATATTAATACAACCAGACCCTCAGCATGGAGAGCAATCTTTCGGTATTCACCGGTTTTGCAAGATAATCGCTGGCACCCGCCTCGATGCACTTGCTCCTATCCCCTTTCATGGCCTTGGCCGTCAGGGCAATGATGGGAAGCTTTGCAAACATTTTTTGCTTCCGAATCTCCCGCATCGCCTCATACCCATCCATCTCCGGCATCATGATATCCATGAGGATCCCATCCACATGATCCATCGTCTTCAATTTATCCAGACACTCAATGCCGTTCCGTGCAATCACCACCTCGATACTGCACTCATCCAAAATACTGGAGAGGGCGAAGACGTTTCGCATGTCATCATCCACAAGAAGGATGGTCTTCCCGCTCAGAACGGACCCTTTATCATGGACCATCTTGAGCATCTTGCGCTTCTCTTCGGGCAGATTGGCCTCCACCCGGTGAAGAAAAAGGGCCGATTCATCCAGGAGGCGTTCGGGGGATTTCACCCCCTTGACGATGATGCTTTCGGCATAGCGATTGAGTTCGCTCTCCTCCTCCCGTGTCAGATCGCGGCCCGTGTAGATGATAATGGGAACACGGGCTGCGGTTTCCGAGAGACGAATCTTATCCAAGAGGTCAAATCCGGACATATCCTCCAACCCCAAGTCGAGTACCAGGCAATCATACCCCCCCTTTTCAAGCTCTATCAAGGCCTCCCTACCTGTGCTCACCGCCGTGGTCTCCACATCACCACTGCCGATGAGGGCCTTGATGCTATCTCGATGAATCTTATCATCTTCCACAAGCAGAAGCCGACTCACCGATTTTGCAATAATATCCTCCAATTTCGTAAAGGCATCATCAATTTTTTCGAGGCTCACCGGCTTGGTAAGATAACCGATGGCCCCCATACGCAGGGCGTCTAAGGAGCTGTCATTGGCCGACATGAAGTGTACCGGAATATGACGGAGCTCAGAGTTATCCTTTAAGCGTTCCATAACGGTCCAACCGTCAATACCGGGAAGGCCAATATCAAGAATAATCGCACTGGGCTTGTAGTAATCTGCGTAGCAGAGACCGGTCTCCCCATCTTCGGCCACCACACATAAAAAGTCCCGTTCCCTGGCAAAATTCACCATAATCTTTGCCGAGTTGCAATCATCTTCGATAATCAAAAGACTTTTGGATTCCGGGGTAATCCGTTTGCGATCATCCTGGACGTACTCACTCTCGTCCACCGTATCGCGTCTCATGGGCCCCTTATCCTCCCTTTTTGGGTGCCCCTCTCCGATCTGGACAGGAGTGGGAGAAGAGGCAGGCAACGGGTCCGCGGGGGGCCGAATATCGGAAGGACGCTCCCCTGCAGGAACCACGATCGGGGGAGTGCTCTCCGTCACCTGGGATTCATGAACCTCGGGAAGAACGATGGTAAAGGTGCTTCCCTCCCCTTCGCTACTCACAAGGGAGATCACCCCACCCAAAAGCTTGGCCAGCTCCCGGGAGATAGAGAGCCCAAGGCCCGTACCGCCATACTTACGACTGGTACCCCCATCGGCCTGCTGAAATGCCTGGAAAATGACGGCTTGTTTCTCCATGGGGATACCGATCCCATCATCTTTGACGGCAAAGGCGATGGATGTATCAAGGCTCAGCACCGAACCACGAATCATCTCAGGCGTCGGTCGTAAGATAGACAGGGAGACCGACCCTTTCTGGGTAAACTTAAAGGCGTTGGTTAAAAGATTTCTCAGCACCTGCTGCAAGCGCTGGGAATCTGTCCGCAGGAAGGGGGGAAGGGTATCATCCACGCAAATCTCAAAATCGATGGACTTCTGCTCGGCCATATCCTTATAGAGACGCCGCACATCACCGGTCAACCCATCTAGGGCCACCTCTTCGATAAAAAGCTCCACCTTGCCCGCCTCGATCTTGGAGAGATCCAAAATTTCGTTGATCAAGGTGAGAAGATCGGCCCCCGAGGAGTGGACGGCATGGGCCGACTCCACCTGCTTGGGCGTCAGGTTACCATCCCTGTTCTTGGCCAGAAGCTGGGAGAGAATGAGGATACTGTTCAACGGGGTTCGCAATTCATGGGACATGTTGGCAAGAAACTCTGACTTATACTTACTGGCGATCTCAAGGTCATGGGCCTTTAACTTCACCACCTCCTGAGCCTCTTCCAGATCCGCATTTTTAGTCACCACCGCCTCTTTCTGCTCTTCAAGGGCCTTGGTGCGCTCTTCGAGCTCCTCATTGATAACCCGCAACTCCTCCTGCTGGGCCTGAAGCTCGGACTGCGACTCCTTCAAGGCCGTTGCCTGCTCTTCGAGCTCCTCATTGGTCACCCGCAGCTCCTCCTGCTGGGCCTGAAGCTCGGATTCTGAGGCCCTAAGGGCCGTTGCCTGCTCTTCGAGCTCCTCGTTAGTCACCCGCAGCTCCTCCTGCTGCACCTGGAGCGCCGACTCCGATGCCCTTAAGGCCTCGGCCTGCTCTTCGAGCTCTTCGTTGGATACGCGAAGCGCCTCGCGCTGCTCTTGGGCCTTCTCAAGAAGTGACTGAATCAACTGGCGGGAGGTGGCCGCATTGAATAAAATGGCCATGTTCTCGTTATTCTGCTCGATAAAAAGGCGCTGCAAGGGGGTAAAAGGATTCACAGAACCCAAGAGGAGAACACCCACAGGCTTTTCCTCAAAGGAGATGGGAGCGGCCATGAAGTGATCGGGTATCATCTCTCCCGCCCCATAATTAATGGCCGGACCATCGGACTTCATACCCGAGAAGAGAAGAATCTCATTCTCCAGGGCCGACTGCCCCACCATCCCCTCGCCCAAGTCGATGCGGTTAAAATTCCCGTCACGATTGGTAAAGGCATAACTCGCCTTAAGGGATAACACCTCTCCATCGAGAAGATACACGGCACCCAGCTGGGCGCCCATATGCCGCGCCATAAAGGTGACAAATTGTTTGGCCAAGGTGTCACTGGTATGCTCCCCGCGCAGGGTATCATCGAGCCCCTCTTTTCCCGATTTAAGCCAGTCCAGATCCTGAAGATTCCGGGCCATACTGTTCAAGGCCCGGGCCAGATCCCCGAGTTCGTCTCGGGTATCAACGTCAAGGGTACTGGCCAATTTCCCCTGGGAGATGGCTTGGGCAAACTGCATCCCCTTGACCAGGGGGCGGGTAATGGACTGGGATAGAAAAAAGGCCCCGATACCGATGAGAAGCAAAAGCCCCCCTGAGACGATGGCGATGATATAATAGATACGCCGTATGGGCGCCATCACCTCGAACCGATCGATCTTCGAGATCAGATACCAAGTCACCCCGGGAATATTGAGCTCATTATAGGCCACCAAGACGGGGTTGCCCCCAATATCCATATATGTCGCATGACCCCCCTCTTCCGAGGCGGCGAGGGCATCCTGCCAATACTCCACGGGAACAGGCGGAGAGTAGCCCACCACAAATTTGCCCGCCCCGATGGTTCTTAAGTTGCTACGAAATTCATAGCGGCTCCGCCCCGCTTCCACCCCCATAAGATAGCATTCACCGGTCTCCCCCATCCCTTTGCGGGTCCCCACAATATGGGTCACCTGATCCGGACCAAACTGGAAGACCAACACCCCTTTCATCACACTATCATCATCACCACCAAAGATGGGCTGGGCCACGAAAAGGGCCTCCTGCCCGCCGCTGGGCTCGAAGGGATCAAAATCGGAGACCGCTCTCTTTCCCGAGTTCACCGCCTTTTGCCACACCATGGCCAGGGCCGTCCCCTGAAATTTCCCATAGTTCAAACGGTTGTCAAAATCATCGTCTCCGGCACCGGAGAAGAGAACCTTCCCCTCATCGCTATCCATTAAGAAAATATCGCTGTACCCATAAGCCGTGACGTACTCCTCCAGCATTCGGCGATAGGGGTCCAGATCGGCGCCACCCATAGTCATAGACGCGCCCTCGTGAAGGAGTCCCTCTCCACCGGAGAGCATCTGCGTAAACTCCTTGACCCGCTTTGATTTTGCCAGAAGTCCAATGCCGGTATACCGATTTTCGAAGTACGCCTCCACCTGCCCTTTTTGAATGGTCTGCACGGTGAGCAGCTGGTTAAATGATTTTTCCATCAGGGCATCGGTAATCAGACCATGGACGAAAAATACGATGATAAGAAGGGGGATGGCCCCTGTAATAATCAATAAGATGACAAGCTTAAATCGAATACGTATATCTGAAACCCAACCCATGGTAACTCCCCACTGCATAATGGCATTTCCAACAATTTCCGTGGAGAGGTTATAATGGGTGAGATCCCTAAAAGTCAACATCCCCCATACCAAAGAGACCGTTTATATAAAAAAACAACGCACCATAAATAGTAAGGGGAGAGAAGCCCCACGGCCTCTCCCCCCCACAAAAACCCCGCACAAGCAAATCACAAAGAGACGGGCCATACGGCATACGCCCCCCTCTCTTAAGACGATGGATCCGCCCGCCCGTAAAGGCCTTTACTGTCTATTTTTACTCACTCAAGACAAGCCCCTCATCGCGTAAACGGCCGAGCACCGCTATGGTGGATACGCTGCGATCCATGGTGTAGAGATGAAGCCCAGGAACCCCGGCGTTTAAAAGACCCCGGCACTGATCGGTGGCATACGAGATACCCATCTCAAGAACGGCATTTTTGTCGGTGGGATCGACGGCATCGAGAAGCCTCTCCAGATCCGCAGGTATGGACGAGCCACAGACCTTTGAGAGGATGCGGGCCATCTTAACGCTATACACCGGCATGATACCGGGAATAATGGGCACATCGATACCGGCGGCACGGCAACGGTCCACATAGGAGAAGTAAAAGGCGTTATCGTAAAAATTCTGGGCCACTACGTACTCGGCGCCCATATCCACCTTGGCCTTTAAGTGTTCAATATCTTTTTCAAGGCTCTCGGCCTCCATATGGCCTTCGGGGTATCCGGCACACCCCAGGGTAAAGTCGTAACGCCCCTTGATAAAGGCGATCAGATCTGAGGCATAGGAGAAACTATGGGGATGGGGGGTAAACCCCTCCTGCTGCGGTTGATCGCCCCGAATGACAAAGATCGTCTCAATGCCCATATCCCGGTAACGGTCCAGTACGGTGATGATCTCATCCGGAGCCATCCCGTACCCGGCAAGATAAGCCACCGTGGGAATGGATCTGTTCATCATGGTCTTTACGGCCTGATACGAGCCGTCCCGATTGGACCCACCGGCCCCAAAGGTGACCGACATATAATCGGGTGCCATGGTAAAGAGCGCATCCACGAGGGGACCGAAGTTCTCTTCGGCTTTCTCGTTTCTGGGGGGAAAAAATTCCATGGATATCACCGGTAATTTATCTTGATACAGTTGGGTAACGCGCATTGGTACCGACTCCTCAAATTGAAAAGAGATTAAAAAAGAGAAACCGTCCAGAAGACGGTAGAACCATAGATACTCTCCGCACCCCTATTTTTCAATAAAAAATAACTTATTATTAATATAAAAGAATTTTATACAAGCCACCATCATTACAAAGAAATAGACAAAATAATTAACTCTATATACTGATTTAAAGACTCCAAATATCCCCTTAATATATCAAATAAGAGGAGAGGCTGAGACCGCCCTTTTTAAAGCCGCTCCCAGGGCCCTTCTTGCCATTTTACCCATCCTGCGGTACACCTTTTGGCATGAAAAAAACGCTTCACATCCGAGATCTTCTGGACATCCTCCACTTCCTCGCCCGGGACGAGGCAAAAGCCGAGATATCAGGCCACACCATGGTGGACGAGACCAATCGCCACTATGTAGAAGGTCACAGAGGCAGCGACAAGAAAGCGCACCTCCTGCACTGGCTTGAGGCACGCCGGCATGCCGAGCCCGAAACCCGGCTTCCCGGCCACCTCTTTGCCACCGTATCGACCTTTTCATCTATTTTCCTCATATTTTGTGCGATAACGGCAGGCTATGGGGGGGTATTCTCGTTCCTGGCATACACAGGCAAGGAGCCGGTGAACGTCTGGGTCTTTTTCGTACTATTTGTGCTAATTCAAGGGCTCCTGGCCCTAGGCAGCGCTCTGCCCCTGGTATTTCGGCTCAAGGCCCCCACCCATCTCAGCCCCTTCGGAGCCATGGTGGACCACCTCATCTGCCGGGGTATGGAAAAGGGGATAAAGCAGCTCCCAGCAGAGCGGCGTACCGAGGCCCTGGGGCTGTGGCGACGACTGAAAGGAGACTCCCGAGCCTTTGGCCGCACCCTCTTTTATCTGATTTTTTCTCGGGTCCAGATCTTTGCCACCCTCTTTGCCACAGGCGCCCTGGCCGCTTTTTTAACCCGTATTCTCTTTTTCGATACGGCCTTTGGCTGGCAGACCACCTTAAATGCCGCACCCAATCTGGTCCATCGCATGGCCACCGGGGTGGCCCTTCCCTGGTCTTGGGCACTCCCCCAGGGAGTGGGGGCGCCCAGTATCGAGGCCATTTCCGGGAGTCGCTTGATATTAAAAGAGGGGATTCAAGGCCTCTCTGGGTCCCACCTCACCTCATGGTGGCCCTTTCTCGCCATGGGCCTTCTCGTCTATGGCCTGCTGCCCCGGCTTCTTCTCCTCATCATCTCGAAGAGTCACCTAAGGCGAGCACTGCACCGAGAGATCCTGGCCTTCCCCCCGGTCATCCTTCTGATAAAGAGCTTCTCGACCCCAGCCCTTGCCACCCAGGTCACCGAAGCCCACGAGG
>JABXKT010000149.1 GCA_013619155.1 Desulfobacteraceae bacterium | reverse complement strand
GTGATGGGGCAAGGGGGCTGTATGAATGGACGTCACGAGGGGATCACAAGGTCCAGGCCGATGGGGCAATGATCGGAGCCTAAGATGTCGTTGTCTATCCATGCATCCTGTATCCAGCCATTATCGAGGATATCTCGGGAGACATAAAAATAGTCGATGCGCCATCCGGCATTGCTCTTTCGGGCGTTGGATCGGTAGGACCACCATGAGTACTTCTCCTCATCAGGGTGGACGTGGCGGAAGGTATCTACGTAACCCATGGCGAGGATCTTATCTACCCATGCCCGCTCCACGGGGAGAAAACCGGAGCGTTTTGAGTTGGCCGTGGGGTGTCTTAAGTCGATCTCGGCGTGGGCGGTATTGACGTCCCCGCAGATGATGATGGGGCGTCCTGCCTCTTTAAGCGTCTGGGTGTAGGCGAAGAAGGCGTCGTAGAATCGTAATTTGTAATCGAGACGCTCCGGGCTCTGCTGTCCGTTGGGAAAGTACACGTTAAAGAGGGTGAATTTGTCGTACTCCAACTCTAGGATGCGGCCTTCATCATCGAACTCTGGGATGTCTATGCCGTGGCGGATATGGATGGGGGTGGGTTTTGTCCAGGCACCCACCCCACTGTACCCTTTTTTTATGGTGGAGAAGGACCAGCAGGCGTGGGCACCCTCTATATCCGTCATCTCACGGGTGAGTTGGGGTTCTTGAAGTTTGGTCTCCTGAACCATAAAGACATCGGCGTTGAGTCGTCTCATGGACTCTATAAATTCTTTTTTAAGCACCGCTCGGAGGCCATTGATATTCCAAGATACCAGTCGTACGTTTACTGTTCCCACGTCTCTTTTTATCCTTAGGCCCAGGGCCGAATTGTTGAAAAAGGGCCCAGGGGCCTGAGCCTTTTCTCCGGGCATTTACATGAGTGTGGCGAGGATCTCCTCGTAAGGGGGCTCCTCTTTTAGATCTTTTGTAAAGGATGAATAGATCACCGTGCCCTCCCGGTCAAGGACGACGACGGCTCGGGCGAGGAGTCCCTCTAAGGGGCCTTCGGCGATGCGGACACCGTAGGCGTCTCCAAATCCACGGGTTCGAAGTTCCGAAACGGCCATGACCCCTTCGATGCCCTCTGTCTCGCAGAAGCGTTTGTGGGCAAAGGGGAGATCGGCTGAGATACTTAAAATTAGGGTCTCCTTAAGGGCCGCGGCCTCTTTGTTGAAGCGCCGAACGGAGGCCGAGCAGACCGGTGTGTCGATACTTGGGAATATATTTAAGACAACCCGTTTACCCGCGAGATCGGGTAGGCAGATGTCAGAGAGATCGGTTTTTGTCAAGGTGAAGCCGGGGGCTTTGGATCCCACATGGGGCAGGTTGCCGATGGTGTTGGCGGGATTTCCGCCGATCATGATCTGTGCCATGGTGTGTCTCCTTGAAGGGTTGAAGGGGGGTGGGGAAGGGGCGATGGCGCCGTTTCTTTCCATTCAGACTTTTTTGAGATGGCCCCTTTTTCCCCGCGATTTATTGTTACGGGGACGCCAGAGAGAGTGTCGGGTTGATGCGAGTCGTAAGGGGCACTAGGGTGGGGCGGTCATCTTATTGATATGCCACTATATCAGTTCTTCCTCCTTCGGGGCAAGGCGAGAGGGGGAAATGGGTTTTTAAGGGACGTTTATTTGATTTGAGTTCGTCACAATTCAGTTTACTGGGAAAAATATTTTCTATGGTTAAAAAAGGCCCTTTATACTCTGCTATAAAAACGTCTTGCAGCCATGTGTTGCTGTCCTCGGAAAGTTTTTGCGGGTCTCTTTGAGAAAAAAAGCGCCGGAGGCGTCGCTTAATAGTTACTTGAATTCTTACCATGAATTGGTATTCTGATGGCATTACTCTTTTTTATAGCGCCTTTTATTTTTAGGATACGCCCCCTATTTTTTTGATTCCCATACGATGATCCATATATTCCAAAGAAGGATGTCTCATGGAGCAGCAGATTGAGGAACGGCTCGTCCAGGAAGCCATGGAACTGGCGGAGAAGTGGCAGATCTCTGCCAATGCCTTATTGACCCCCGATGAGAAAAAAAATCAGAAGATGATGGGTCGTCTTCTTCGTCATCCCATGGATCGAGTGATTCTGACGCGGATGCTCGATGAGAGTTTTCGTTCGGAGGTCCACGCCAAGGTGGCGGATCGGATCTATACCCTCTTTAAAGAGAAGGGAATCCCTCAATTTTTGGACCCCTTTCAGAAGGGGGCGATGATGCTTTTTATGGGCGTCGGTCGGCATCTTCCTCGGCTCTCCGTGCCCCAGGTGGTCTCGCAGATGAGACGGCAGAGCAGCGATACCGTGATCCCCGGAGAGGAGGCGCCTTTCATGGCCCACCTGGCCATGCGGAAGGCGCAGGGGGTTCGCATGAATATCAATCATATCGGGGAGGCGGTACTGGGGGAGGTGGAGGCCAAGCAGCGTCTGGACACCTACCTGGAGGATCTCGCCAACCCGTGTATTGAGTATATCTCGGTAAAGATCTCGACCCTCTACTCTCAGATCTCCTCTCTGGCCATGGATGAGACGGTGGCCGAACTTAAAAAGCGCCTCACCCTTCTCTTCACTACCGCCGAAACGTATCGTTACACCCGTAAAGACGGCACGTCCGTGAAAAAATTTGTGAATCTCGATATGGAGGAGTTCCGGGATTTGGAGCTCACGGCCCGGTCGTTTATGGAGACCTTAGATGATGAGGCGTTAAAAAATCACTTTGCAGGGATCGTGCTTCAAGCCTACCTGCCCGACTCCTGGGTTATGCAGAGACGGCTCACCGAGTGGGCCAAGAGACGGGTTCAAAATGGGGGGGCTCCCATCAAACTGCGTATCGTCAAGGGGGCCAATATGGAGATGGAACGGGTGGATGCCGCGCTTCATCAGTGGCCTCTGGCCCCTTTTGATAATAAGCCCGATGTGGATGCCAACTACAAGCGCATGGCCGAGTATGGGATGCAACCGGAGAGTATCCATGCCGTGCACCTGGGCATCGCCTCCCATAACCTCTTTGACCTTGCCTTTGCCTACGCCATGGCCCGGGAGAATCATGTCCTGGATTATTTCGAATTTGAGATGCTCGAGGGCATGTCTGATCCGGTGAGGCGGGCCATTTGCGAATCCTCCGGGGGGGTGCTTCTCTACGCTCCGGTGGCGGGAAGGGATCAATTTATCAATGCCATCGCCTATCTGGTTCGTCGCTTGGATGAGAACACCGCGCCTGAAAATTTTCTTCGCTACGCCAACGACCTCATGCCCGGTTCCCGGGCATGGGAATTTTTAAAGCGGGGTTTTTTAGCCTCCCTGGATCTGCGTGAGACGGCGGCACGATCCAGTAAGCGTGTGCAGAATCGTCAGACGGAATCCTGGGATGCCTTCGATAGGGGCAGTTATGGGACGGGGCGGTTTACCAATGAGGCGGATACCGACTGGGCCCTTGCGGGGAACAGGGCCTGGGCCGAGGCGATTCGCGATACCTGGATGCCCGCACCTGATAAGGCACCCCATGAGGTGCCCGTGGTGGTTGCCGGGGAGTCCGTGTTTTCTGGGCGGAAAATAAAAAAAGGGGCGGATCCCTCCTTTGCCAAGGGGGCGACGGGGGCACCTCTCCTCAGTTTTCGCTACGCCCTGGCCGATGAGGCCGATACGAATCACGCCCTGGAGACGGCCGTGGCCGATCCCGATGGGTGGCGTGCCCTCGGCTGGAAGGAGCGCCATGGGATTCTCTCCCGGGCTGCCTGTGAGATTCGCACATCCCGGGGGGACCTCATGGGAGCCGCCGCGACCTGCACGGGTAAGCCCATCACGGAAGCGGATGTGGAGGTCTCTGAGGCCATCGATT
Organism: Desulfobacteraceae bacterium; assembly: GCA_013619155.1. Taxonomy (GTDB): domain Bacteria; phylum Desulfobacterota; class Desulfobacteria; order Desulfobacterales; family Desulfolunaceae; genus Desulfoluna. The sequence continues at coordinate 5,278 of JABXKT010000149.1, read as the reverse complement.
TTGTGGAGTTCTATTCCTTAAGCGCTCGAAAAATCGCCGCCCTGGAAGGGGTTTTTGCCACCGGCAAGGGGGTGGGACTCGTGATATCCCCCTGGAATTTTCCCATCGCCATTGCCTGTGGGGGGATTTCAGCGGCCCTGTCCGCCGGTAATACGGTGATCTTGAAGCCTGCCTCCCAAGCAGTCCTCCCCGCATGGATTCTCTGCCAGTGTTTCTGGCGGGCCGGCGTCTCGAAACGTGTGCTGCAATTTGTGCCCTGTGAGGGGGCCACCACCGGTGAGACAATGGCCACAGATGATCGTATTGATTTTGTGATCTTAACGGGGGGGACCGATACGGCCCTTGCCCTCTTGAAGAAAAAACCGGCCATGGCCCTGGCCGCCGAGACCGGTGGGAAGAATGCCACCATCGTCACCTCCATGGCCGATCGGGACCAGGCTATTAAAGATGTGATCCAATCGGCCTTCGGCAATAGCGGGCAGAAGTGTTCGGCCACCTCCCTTCTGGTTCTTGAAAAGGATGTGTACGAGGATCCGACTTTTCGCCGGCAGCTCGTGGATGCGGCCCGCAGCCTGTATGTGGGGTCGGCCTGGGCGTACAAAAATAGCATGGGGCCCCTCATTTCCCCCCCTGCCGGGGTGTTGAAGCGGGGGCTGACCGAGCTGGCCCCTGGAGAGGAGTGGGCCTTAAAACCGGCCCAGGTGGGGGACAATCCCCACCTCTGGAGTCCGGGTATCAAGTACCATGTCACCCCCGGTAGCATCACCCATATGACCGAATTTTTCGGACCGCTCCTCGCCGTGATGAGGGCCGACTCCTTAAATCATGCCATCACCCTTGTCAATCAGACCGGTTTTGGGCTTACCTCGGGTATCCAGAGCCTGGATAATCGTGAGCAGGCCCTCTGGATGGCGGGAATCAAGGCGGGCAACCTCTATATCAATCGGGGCACCACAGGGGCCATCGTGCTGCGTCAGCCCTTCGGTGGTATGGAGAAATCGGCCATGGGCTCCGGGGCGAAGGCGGGGGGTCCCAATTATGTGGCCCAGTTTATGGCCCTTACGGATACGACGGCCGGCCCCTGGCCATCGATTCACCATGAGACCCATCTTTTTAGGACCTGCCAGGATCTCTCCACCAAGGTTCACTGGGGCGGTATGGCGGCCTTCGAAGGGGAGATCTCGCGTTTTCTCTCCGCGGCCTTTGCTTATATGGGATGGTGGGAGGCAGAGTTTCGGGATGAGATGGACTATTTCCACCTGCGGGGTCAGGACAACATTACTCGGTACCTGCCCGTGGGACAGGTGGTGGTGCGTGCCACGATAAAGGATTCTCTCTCGGTGGTGCTCTCTATGTGTGCGGCGGCCCTTGTCACCCAAAACAAGGTCTGTTTAAGCCTTCCCATGGATCTGGATTCAGAGGTGATGCATTTTATAAAGGGGAGCGACGGCAAGCGTCTGCTGCGAGATGTGACGGTGGCTCATGAGGAGGATACGGCTCTTGAGGTGGCTCTGGACCGGGGGTATCGCCTTCGCTACGCCTCACCGGACCGGGTGCCCCCGCGTCTCCTCGAACGGGCGGCCAGGAGCGGTGCCTATATCGCCCGGAGTCCGGTGATGGCCCACGGACGCGTGGAGCTTCTCCACTACCTTCGTGAGCAGAGTATCTGCGCGAACTACCATCGTTACGGGAATCTGGGAGAGCGGGGGATGCTCTGATAAAAAAGGTAAGGACTCAGCTATGCCTCGCTTGGCCCTGCCGGAAGCCACGCTTTTGCCATGCTTTTTATAAAGCACGGTTTGATAAACAGCTCTTCTACGATTGTTTTTGAACGAATTTTGTCTTAAAAGCGGACGCGATTTGCCCTGAGGGACGAGGGGCAAATCGCGTCCGCAATTTAGCTTTCAAGGTGGTACACCTTGCCGCCGGAGGCCAGTTTCTTGGTCGCTTTAACCCAAAAAAGAGAGTTTTGGTCGACTCACATGGTGATGGTCTGCCCTTTCTTGGGGACAAAGGCATTGAAGCCCTTCTCGTTTAAAAATGCGGCAAAGGCCAGGGATTGATCCTCTTCGCCGTGAACCACGGCGATATTCTTGATTGTTAGGCTGGATTTGCGCAGGAAGCCATACATCTCCTCGCGATCTGCATGGGCCGAGAACCCTCCTATTTTCACGACATCGGCCTTTAAGGGGTACTCCTTGCCCAGGATCTTGAGCATGGGGGGCTCCCCTTTGTGCTCTTTTTGTTTGGCCTCCCACCCCTTCTCCATGATGTTTCGTCCCAGGGTGTGCTGGGCCATGTACCCGACGATGAGGATGGTGTTGTTGGGGTTGTGGACCCGGTAACGCAGGTGGTGAAGGATGCGGCCCGCCTCACACATGCCCGACGAGGAGATGATGATGTGGGGCGTGGTGGATTTCATGCACTCCATGGACTCCTCCACCGATCCGATATAGGTGAGTTCCTTGAATTCAAAAGGCTTCTGGCCTCTTTCCAGGAAGGTTTTGTGGGCTTCCTTATCGTACGCCTCGGGGTGTTCGGCAAAGACACGGGTGAGGTTGGACGCTAGGGGGGAGTCCACGAAGACGGGGAGCCGGGGAACCTTCCCCTCGTTGTAGAGTTCGTGAATGATATAGACGATATCCTGGGTGCGTCCGAAGGCAAAGGCGGGGATAACCACCACCCCTTTTTTGGCGTAGGTATCATTAATCACATCGGCCAGGCGCCCTTTTAGCTCTTCGGTGGGTTCATGGTGGCGAGCTCCGTAGGTGCTCTCCATGATCATGAGATCGATGGGGCCGATATCCTTGGGGAAGGTGAGGGTGGGGTTCTTCAGTATCGGCCGGTCAAAGCGTCCGATGTCGCCGGTGTAGACGACATTGAATATGCGTCCCTTCTCGCGGAAAGTGATGAGGCAAAGGGCCGATCCCAAGATATGTCCGGCCTCGAAGAAGGTGGCGGTAACCCCTTTTCCGATGGTGACAGGCGTGTTGTATGGGTATCCGTCAAAGGCCGAGAGGGCTGCCTCGGCGTCGCTCATACTGTATAAGGGCTCGACACTCTTTAGGTTGTGCTTGGTGAGAAGCTGGTTGATGGCCGTCTGGTTGAGGCGCCTCCCATTGTGTTTTAAGATTTTTCCGATCTCAGAGCGTTCTCGGTTGGTGAGAGTCGTCTTCTTGGCGTGGGAGAGGTTGTAGAGATGCCCCCGGACGGTTTTATAGTTAAGGTAATCCGCATCGGACTCCTGGATATGGGCCGAGTCCCGGAGCAGATAATTGCAGGCATCGGCGGTGATCCGGGTGGTCACGATACGACCGTTGAATCCCCCCTTGACGAGCAGGGGGATGCGCCCTGAATGGTCGATATGGGCGTGGGAGAGGATCATGTTGGTGATGAGTTCCGGATCCACTGGAAAGACCCGGTTTTTTGCCTCACTCTCTTTTCGTCGGCCCTGATAAAGCCCGCAGTCCAGGAGGAGGGTGTCTTTTCCGGTTTCGAGGAGGTGCATGGAACCCGTGACTTCGCGAATGGCGCCGTAAAATGTGACATGCATGGAAAGACTCCTTTTACCTCTGTAAAGATGCCGAGGTAGCATGTGATTTAGAGATGGCCTTCACCATAAGGTATAGGAAAAGCATGTGTCAATGGCGATCATGCGTGCTATATGTCGAGCATATCTGCCCCTTTTATTATTATTCATTTTATCTTAACGGAGTGTAGACGTTTATGGTCTCCTTCATTCAAAATATTCCCGTGGCCTATCTGCGGCACGGCCTTAAGACAGGGCTTGCCTGCCTCATTGCCTATGAGGGAAGTCGGGCCATGGGCCTTCCCTATGGTTTCTGGGCGGTTATCTCCACGGTGATCGTCATGCAGGTCTATGTGGCCGATTCTGTGAGGATGTGTCTCTACCGTTTCTTTGGCACCGCCATGGGGGCCATTATTGGTATCACCGCTATCTGGCTCTTTCCTCCCGGTGATCTCTGGAATGATCTGGCCATTTTCCTCACCTTGGGTTTTTGTGCCTTTATGACGCGCTACAGCCCCCGGTATCGTATGGCGGCCATCACCGTTTCCGTGGTATTCGTGGGTAGTTTTGGCTCTCCCACGGAGGAGCGTATCCTCTACGCCTGCTGGCGGCTCCTGGAGATCACCGTGGGGGTGGGAACTGCCTTTCTTGTCTCCATCCTTATCTTTCCCGAACGCCTGGAAGCCCACCTCATGGAACGCTTGGATACCCAGATGAGCCAGGCGGCCACCCTCTGCCGTGAACTCACCGCGACCTTCGTGCGTGGAGAGACGCCTCCCCCCTTAAAAGATCTCCAGGCTCTCACCACCCAGGTCCGCATGAACCGTGATAGCCTGACCGGAATCACCCATCATGAACTCCTTTTGGGCCGGAGGGGTCGAAAGGATACCCTGGTCTCTATTATCCAGAGACTGGAGAGAACCTGCGATCACCTGGCCGTCATGGCCCATGCCCTGGAAAATGAAGCGCTTCTTAAGGAGCGCTTTCATATGGAAAAAGAGCTGGAAACCCTTGCCGAAGCGTGTGCGGTGGTTTTAGAACAGATGCAGACCCCCCATCCGGGCAGGGACCCGCGTCCTGTGGTCGAGGCCCTGACGGCCTGCGATGACTATCTCTTAAGGCTTCGCAGCCAGGGCGCCACCTTACGTTTTAATCTCGATATGCTGGCCGGTTTTTATGAATTTTACAGTGCGTTAAAGTCCCTGGCCCAAGACCTTGGGTCCTAAGTCCCTCCTCCCCTTTATCTCTCCTTGCGCCATCCTCGGCCGGATTCCGATAGTTACCTTTTTTCTCCTTGTTCACTCCTCTTTTGTCCCTAATTATTCAGCTCAAAAAGAAGCCTTTTATGGTTAAAGTGGGCTGAAAAAATTTCTGACAGGCATGTGCGCCTGGCATCGAAACGTTTTTGCGGCGCTTTTTGAGAAAAAAAGTGCCGGAGGCGCAGCTGCACCCTTACGCCCGTCCTTTTTTTTCCATTTTAGGCATATGCCTGCCTCCGTTTTCCCCCCTCATAAAGCCGTGTGTCTCTGAATTTTTTAAAACGGGGGCGCCATATCGGTTTCTCACCGATGAGGGGCCCTTTTCTATGGAGGGTGTAAAAAAGTCTGACACCATGAAAAGCAGACGGCTCTCCTGGGGTGGTAATCTGAATCCATGCTCCTCCGATGACTTATTTTTTTAAGGGGCACCCTTTTTTTTGCGAAGCGACGAAATAGGGCGTCATCCTTTGGTATTGGACATGTTCTTAGG
>JABXKT010000014.1 GCA_013619155.1 Desulfobacteraceae bacterium | reverse complement strand
CTATGTAGATCCGGTCAACGGCCAATACGTCCTCGGCAAGAGACTGTCATAAAAATCAGGCCTCCCGGAGATAAATTTATCCTTGCCATTATCCGGATGGATGGTGATAGATACGAAGATTCGTATCACATTTAAAACCGTTTCATGCTGAGCCAGACCTTGATATGGCCAGCATCAACCATAATTTGAATCAGAGTTTAAGAGACACCAATCTCTTAACTCCTTACCTCCCCGCCCTTAAAGGACGGGTTTCACGGAGTGTTGGATGAAGCTGACACAAATCGAGATTGAAAACTTCAGATGCTTTGAAAAGCTATCCCTCGATCTGCATCCTGAGCTCACCGTGCTGATCGCACCCAATGGCGGAGGTAAAACCAGCATTCTGGATGCCCTCCGCATTGCGGTATGGCCCTATGTAAAGGCGTTTGATTTGGGCAGCCAGACTGGCAAATCGGCAACCATTCAGATTGAGGATGTCAGACGAATCAAGGGTGGCTCAGGAGAGATGGAACCAAGGGTCCCCTCGACGGTTCGGGTCTCCGGAAACCTTCTAAGCGAAGAAAATGATTTCAAACATTGGGTTTTGTCACGCGAAAAGCTCACCCCTCGCTCCAATACATTAATGGATACTGGAGCAAAGAGTCTTACAACCTACGGGAAAGCCTTACAAAAAAAAGTCCGAGATTTCGAGGCAGTAACGCTTCCTCTCATGGCTTACCTTGGCACAGGCAGACTCTGGTACCAGGGCCGCTACCATGGCAAAGCAGATGAAAAAAGCCTCAATCGGGACATCTTCTCCAGAACATGGGCATACCAAAACTGCATCACGGCGTCTTCCAGCTACAAGCAGTTCGAGGACTGGTTCGTCTGGGTCTACAAAAGCTACATGGAGCATCAGATCCACACCCTTGAAAATGAAATATCCCCGGAAGATGATGCACGCGCATTCAAAGATGCCATCGCCGTAGTCCAAAAAGCCGTCAACGAAGTGAGCCAACACGCCACGGGTTGGAAAAATTTGACATACAGAACCTCACTCAAACAGCTTGCCATGAGCCACCCGGATCATGGCATCATGCCCCTTTCGCTTTTAAGCGACGGCCTTAGAAACACCGTGGTAATGGTTGCAGACCTTGCCTTTCGCTGCATTCGCCTCAACCCTTACCTGGGAGAAAATGCAGCCCTTGAAACATCGGGTATCGTCATGATTGACGAAGTGGATATGTTTCTTCACCCCGGATGGCAGCAGACCATTATAGGAAGCCTTCAACGGGCCTTTCCAAAGCTCCAGTTTGTGGTGACCACCCACAGCCCCCAGGTGCTCACCACGGTAAAAAGCGAATGCATCCGGCTATTAAAGCAGACCCTCAATCCAAAGAGCGGCTCTGTCAGTATTTCAGTCGAACATCCGGTGATCCAATCCAAAGGCATGGCAAGTTCGGATATTCTGGCCTGGCTCATGGATTTAGACCCCACACCCGATGTCGAGGAAGCCAGGTGGCTCAGCCAATACAAACAACTGATCCAAAAAGGCGTTCATGAGACCCCTGACGCCATCAGTCTCCGGGACAAACTTGTGCATCATTTTGGGCAAACCCACCATGAGATCCTGGAGTGTGACCGCCTCATACGCCTTGCAGCCATGAAACGCTCCATGAAGTCCAAACTCCAGGGGGTGGGCAAAAACGATGCGTAAACTCAAAAGGCCCCACGCGCCATCCTGCCTTTCAAGGTATCAACACGGTAGAGATAACTGGAGCCATGTGACACCCGAAGAGAGAGAAGAGATCTGGCAGCAACTCCATGCCATGCAGGGAAACCTATGCGCCTACTGCGAGACGTCTCTCATCACAAAATCCGGTCAGCGTGACGCCCACATTGAGCACTTTCTCCAAAAGGGAAGAGACCCCAGAGTCACCTTCGACTGGAACAACCTCTTCGGTTCCTGCAACAGAAAAGAAAGCTGCGGAAAGCATAAAGACAAAAGGCAGTACGATCCCACCATTCTCATCAAAATGGATGAGGAGGACCCCGATCACTTTTTCCTCTTCGTCAGCGATGGCACCATTGCTCTTCGTGAAGCACTGACAGAAGATGAAATCAAAAGAGCTGAGGGGACACTTCTCATCTTTAATCTCGATGCAGAGCATGGAGCATTACGGCAGATGAGACGAAACACCATCCAGGGATATATCCAAACGGCAGAAGAGCTGGCGGAATACGCAACCACTTTCGACGTGGAAGATTGGCTGCCTCTTTTTGAAAGTGAACTTGAGGCCATTAAAGGCCAACCCTTTGAAACGGCCATTCGGCATACGTTGATGCCCTGATAAAAAATCATAACCTCCCGTCGAACGGGAGGCTTGAATGTTAACCGCTCAAAGCGGTCTAAAACTGCACCTAAAGGCGCAAATACACCACGACAGATGGTTTCTTTTGTCCGCATCAACGTATTTACATAGCCATCCGGTCACCCGTGATCCCTGGTGCGCCGCACTCCGGTGCGGCATGAGTAACGACGAACTAAAAAAGCCGCACAGGAGTGCGGCGCACCGTTTCAGTACGCCTTGCTTCATGTTATGAACCGTTAATATGTATGAAAAGTTACCGACATCTACTGATGGGACTGTCAAAGGTGGGGGGTTAAGAAAAGGGTCGAGATATTAAGATAGGGCCTCTTTCAAAGCCACACGGGGGTCTAATGGCAGGGGGCTTTCGCTTTCCACCTAAAAGTTGCATTCACCGCTTTGCGTTATGGCCAAAACGCTACTATTACGAGTGTTTATGATGTGTTCTGCTGGTCATCAAAGTTACGGCAGCCGAAAATGCAGAAATGGGCTCACCCTTCGGGAACGACCTTTGACCGGGCCTGCCGCGTTACCAGACAATTGCGGTAACACGGTAAAAAGTGAATGCATCCGACTATTAAAGCAGACCCTCAATCCAAAGAGCGGATCTGTCAGTATCTCAGCCGAACATCCGGTGATCCAATCCAAAGGCATGGCAAGTTCGGATATCCTGGCCTGGCTCATGGATTTGGACCCCACACCCGATGTCGAGGAATAAAGCACGCCGCATTGTGGCACGATTTTTTAGTGCGTCGTTGTTCATGCCGCGCAGGAGCACGGCGCGCCCAGGAACATGTCCCTCAAATGTGGAAACCCATGGCTATGAATAAGTGATAATCAAATTAAGGCAAGGGTCTTTCGCTTTCCATCGTAACAATCGCCGAAGCGAAAATAGTGCCCCGCCTTCTTCACGAGAAGGTAGAGCCCCTTTTCACCTGACATCTTGTAAGGCGCCTCTTTAAATGACGGTATCTCCTTGAGAAGTACCGTCACGGCCAAGGGACTATCCCGGTTTTTTAAAGGGAAGGGCTAAAAACAAAAAAGCCCCACGATCCTTTATAGAATCGTGGGGCTTTTTCGTATTAACTGGTACCGAATCGAATGAAAACGAATCGTGTAACACATATAATTGGTGGAGGCGGCGGGAATCGAACCCGCGTCCTAAAATAATTCCCCGTAAGACATCTACACTCATAGTCAGCATATCAATACGGTCGGATTTTACCTGCTGTCTCGGTCCTCCGATCGTCCCCTAATGACATTAATCTCGGTTCCAGACGCCGCCAGGTGGTGGAATACCAGGCTTCTGGACCCTATCACATTAAAGTTGCGTCACGTTGGCCTTAATTAAGCAGCTACCGCATATGCGTAGTCGTCAGCAATTATGTTGTGATCGATTATTTACGAGGCCAACGATCATCCTCGGAGTGCAGTCAAACAGCTCTAATATCCCAGTCGAACCCAGGACGCCCCCAAAATTGGTTTGTTAAGAGATGTGACCGGCCCAAACCAAACGAGGTGTATGGTTCGGGACAAACGTAAAGTAATGCATCCGGCTCGCCGTGTCAATGGTATTGAGATACCCCAAGCGGGGTATGGATATTGTCATCACCGAAGGGCGCGGTTGTCGAGGCATCACTCCGAATAATCTTTCTGTTTGTTCATGCGGTTTACCGAGAGCTTGGCGTCACGCTCCTTGATGCTCTGACGCTTGTCAAAGAGCTTCTTGCCCCGGCCGAGCCCTATCTTCATCTTCATGCGGTTCCCCTTGAGATAGATACTTAAAGGGATCAGGGAGAGCCCTCTGATATTCATCATGTCCGCTATTTTATCGATCTCTTTCCTGTTCAGGAGGAGCTTGCGCGGACGTAAGGGATCGTGGTTGGAGTGAAAGGAGAAGGGGTACTGGGTGATGTTCATCTGGTAGACGAAGAGCTCCCCATTTTCCGCTATTTTGCAGTACGCCTCCTTCAGGTTCACCGCACCGTCTCGCAGGGATTTCACCTCAGAGCCCACCAGCACCAGACCGGCCTCGTACTGATCCGTGATCTCATAATTATACCTCGCCTTCCGGTTACTGGCGATGGTTCGGCTCTTCTGTTCTGCCATATCAATACCCCTTGCTCACTCACAATAGTGTTAGTCGCCCGCAGCACGCGGCTGTCATCGTAATAAGGGCCAGAAACGTTCAATATAAGAGCCATATAAAAAAAAGACCGGTGCCCTTAAAATGCGGTACCGGTCCGTGGAGACTCACTTATACGGCAATCCTAAACAGCGGAAGGTCCGCCATTTGTCACCTCATCGGGGTAAACAAAGGCATCCATCAGGGCCTCGACCTCCGCCACAGAGTCGGCTGAAATGACCCGTTCGGCAAATTTTTGACTCTCAGAAAAACTTAAACCGCGCACCATCTCCTTCACCGCAGGAAGGGACTGGGGTGTCATGGAGAGCTCGTCCAGCTCCAGCCCGAGGAGCACGGGCATATTGGCCGGTTCCGAGGCCATCTCGCCGCAGAGGCAGACCCGAACGTTGCACCGTTTGCCCACATCCACCACCTGCTTGATCATGCGAAGCACCGCCGGGTGAAGGGAGTTGTAGAGATGGGCCACCTTACGATTGCCCCGATCGATGGCCAGGGTGTACTGGGTGAGGTCGTTGGTGCCGATACTGAAAAAATCCACCTCTTCGGCCAGGCGCTCGGCCATGACCACCGCCGAGGGCACCTCGATCATGATTCCCATTTCGAAGGCCTCGCTATAGGGAATCCCTTCCGCTTCAAGCTGTGCGGCGGCCTCCTTGAGTAGTTTCTTGGTCTCCAGCACCTCTTCGAGGCCCGAGATCATGGGAAACATCAAGCGCACGTTGCCAAAGGCCGCGGCCCGTAAGATAGCCCGAAGCTGGGTCATGAAGACATCCGGACGCTGGAGACAGAACCGGATCGCCCGAAGCCCTAAGGCCGGGTTCTCTTCGTCACTCTCCTTGGCATAGATCAGGGCCTTGTCGCCGTTGATATCCAGGGTCCGGATCACCACCGGCTCGGGAAAGATCAGCTCGGCCACCTCACGGTACTGCTCGTAGAGCTCCTCTTCCGTGGGAAAATGAGAGCGGCTGAGGTACTGAAACTCGGTGCGAAAGAGGCCGATGCCCTCTCCCCCATAATCCATGACCGAGACGATCTCCTCGGCCAGCTCGATATTGCCCATGAGCTTTAGGGTAACACCATCGGTGGTGGTGGCGGGGATCTTACTACGGCGTTTGACATTGGCGCGTCTCGCCTCGTAGCGCAGCTTCTTCTCTTCATACTCGGCGAGGGTCTCATCCGACGGATCGATAATGACGACCCCTTGGGTCCCATCCACGATGATGATATCATCGTTTTTAATGAGGGAGGAGACGTTACCGAGGCCCATCACCGAGGGCAGCTCTAAGGTCCGTGCGATGATACTGGTATGCGAGGTCTTCCCCCCGCGATCGGTGACAAACCCCTTGATGCGCTCCAGCTGAATACGGCTGGTATCCGCCGGCGTCAGGTCCTTGGCCACGAGGACCACCCGCTTGTCGATATTTGCGATGTTGACGGTGACCGCCCCCACCAGATTCATCATGATGCGATCCGAGACCTGAACGATATCGTCCACCCGCCCCTGAAGATAGGGGTCGGCGATATTCTGAAACATCTCTTTGGCACGGGTGGAGACCTTTTTAAGGGCCCACTCGGCGTTAATACGTTCCCCTTCGATGGCCTCGATGGTTCGGCCATAGAGCATCTTATCCTTGAAGAGTGCCAGGTGGGATTCTAAAATGGTGAGATGGTGATAGAGATCCTCGGAGAGTTCATCGATCACCTCCTTCAGTTCATCTTCGGCCTTCTTCACCGCCGTCCTGAAGCGATTGGTCTCATCACGTATGCCATCGGGAAGTACATTGTACTTCTCCACAACGTCCACACCCTCTCGATCCACGAGATAAGCGGGACCGATGCATATGCCCGGTGAACCGCTGGTGCCCTGTAATATTGATTCTAAACCTTTTTGTACCATGGGTTGGATCTGCTCTTCTTTAGATATATCGTGATGGTCTCGTAAAATGTCGAAGCAATGTGAAAAAATAAAAACACAATCAAATTGCCTCAGCCAGACCAGAAATTCTTGCGGTAAGGTGCCTTTCAGCGGTGACTTTTTACCAACGCATCCTATCTCGATCCGCACATCAAACTGTGGTGCGTACACTTAAAATATCAAATAAATGGTGGAACTTTTTAAAAAATCCCTCGCCAGAGTCTGGACAGAGATGCCCCCACAAGATCCGTCATGGGAGACGCCTGGCGCTACTCGTCGGATTCGATCAGTCCACAAATTCGATCCAGCACAGGCCGATCAAAGACATCCGCCACCTCGATCTCGAGTTCGGTGCCCTTGGTGCATCCCAGGATGAGAATATCGATGATGCTCGTCGCATCGGCTTTCTCCCCTTCGCGGACCAGCCAGACCTCGCCCACTGCATCGGCGGCGGCCTTGGCGATCATGGCCGCAGGCCGGGCATGGAGACCCAATTCACTTTTTACCGTTGTTTTTCTTGAAATTGCTTTGATATGACTTACCTTCATATACTTGTTATGTAACAGGCCGGTTTCCCGACACAAAGAAAAATACCAAGCATTATTAGCACAGCACGTCTTCTTGTGTCAATCTGAAAACGGCAATATTGTCTAAGATCAGAAATAATCACAGATACTTAGACTTATCCGTACATACACAGACAGAGGCAATTTGCCCCTGGAGGATGGCCCCATGAAACAGTCGGTTACTATTTATGGCAAAGAGAAGTGCCCTTTTACCCAGGCAGCCGTGGAGGCCTGGACAAAGAGAGGCGCCGAGGTGACCTATATCGACGTCATTAAACGTCCGGATATGATGAATAAAATGCTGGTCCTCTCCATGGGAGAACGAAAGATCCCGGTAATTGTCACAGACGAGGGCGTCACCACCGGATGGCAGGGCAAAAACTGACGGGCTTAAGGCCCAATTCGGCAGGTTGCCGATAGTTAAGTCCACGGTCGATACGGGTTACCCGGGGCGTACCAAAGTCCCCTTTCCGCCCCTTCTGGAATACCCCAGAAAATATGGGTGCTATGCCACAACGAACAGGAGCTATGCCTTGAAAAATCAGTATGTCATCGAGGAATTTAAGCTGGAGGAGTCCTGGAGACTCTTCCGTATCATCGGCGAATTTGTAGAAGGGGTGGACAGGCTCCATGACCTCGGCCCCGCCGTCAGCATCTTCGGCTCGGCCCGTACCAAACCGGGGACCCCCTACTACGAAAAAGCCCGGGAGATCGCGGCCCTGCTGGTAGAAAACGGCTACAATATCATCACCGGGGGCGGCGGCGGCATCATGGAGGCGGCCAACCGGGGAGCCACCGAGGCGGGAGGCAAATCCGTCGGGCTCAACATCAACCTCCCCTTCGAGCAGAAACCGAACCCCTACGCGAACATCAGTGTCGAATTTAACTATTTCTTCATTCGCAAGGTGATGTTCGTCAAATACGCCTCGGCCTATGTGATCATGCCCGGTGGCTTCGGCACCTTAGACGAGCTCTTCGAGGCGGTCACCCTCATCCAGACCCAGCGCGTCATGCCCCTACCCCTGATCCTCTTCGGCACCGAATACTGGAGTGGCCTCATCGACTGGGTCAAGGCCCGAATGCTGGAAGAGGGCACCATCAGCGAAAAAGACCTGGATATTATTAAAATCACCGATGATCCCCAAGAGATCCTGGGCTTCGTCAAGGAGAGCAAGAAAGACTGATGCCACCGCCATGGCATGAGTGCGGGTCCCTTCCCTGAAGCGCCCCATGGGTTCTGAAGAAAAAAGATAAAGGGGAAGGGACCTTCTTAAGAGACGTGTACCGCTCCGCTATTTTTTATAGCCGCCTAAACCGGCCCAAAAAGGCCAGAGAGACCGCCCGTGAGCGGTCTTTTCTTAAGGCCTGGACCGGCCCGGCATATGTCTCATTTTATTTATGATACACATGGGATCAAAGAACCACTCCACCGCAAAAAATGAAGGGGCGTCCCCCAATTTTGCCAACAAACATACCAAATATTTAAAAACAGGGGCAGCACCCTTATATGAAAACCACACACACCACCCATTTTCGCTCGGCAACGGCCATGAAGAATATCCCAGATGCCAGCGTGAACCTGGTGGTCACCTCCCCCCCCTACCCCATGATCGCCATGTGGGATGAGGCCCTCTCGGGAAACGACCCGGCCATCAAAAAAGCCCTGGAAGAGAACCGCGGGATGGATGCCTTCGAATTCATGCACCGCCACCTCGATACCATCTGGGATGAAGTGGCCCGGGTGGTCACACCCAGCGGCTTCGTGGCCATCAACATGGGGGACGCCACTCGTTCCATCGGCGGAGAGTTCGCCATCTATCCCAACCATTCACGCATCACCATGGCCATGATCGCAAAAGGGTTCACCCCCTTACCCGAGATCCTCTGGCACAAGGTCAGTACCTCACCCAATAAATTCATGGGATCTGGCATGCTTCCTGCTGGAGCTTATATTACCCAGGAGCACGAATACATCCTCATTTTTCGTAACGGGGGAAAGCGGGTCTTTAAAAACGGCCCGGAAAAAGAGCGCCGGAAGGCATCGGCCATCTTCTGGGAGGAGCGTAACCGCTGGTACTCTGATACCTGGAGCGATATCCACGGCATTCGCCAGGAGACTGGAGATAAGAGCATTCGCCAACGCAGCGCCGCCTACCCCCTAGAGCTCCCCTTACGACTCATCTTGATGTACTCCGCCCAGGGAGATACCGTTTTAGACCCCTTTTCAGGCACGGGCACCACCATGCAGGCGGCCATGGTGACGGGCAGACACAGTGTCTCGTACGAGACAGAAGAGGGGCTGGCCCCCCTCGCCTGCGAGAGAGCCCACCGGGCACCAGAGCTCTCCCACCAGATATGCCGTGACCGTTTTGAGGGACACCAGCGTTTCGTAAAGGAGAGGCTCGCGTCGGGAAAAACGATGAAACACACCCACAGCACATGGAATCTGCCCGTAATCACCGCCCAAGAAAGAGAGATGGTTCTGCCCCTGGCCCTTGCCGTCACCGGCGATATCGTGCAATTTACCGCAGAGCACGCGCCCTTTACTCCAGAGACGCCCATCCCCCGAAGGACCCCCGACCCAGAGTCCGAAAAAAAAGAGGGGACAAAGAGACCGGGCCAGATGTCCCTGTTTGACTAAAACCACACCAGATAATACCCCGGAACACACCCCGGGGAAAAGCATGAGCGAAATCGATTTTAGGAGAATGTATGCAGATCTACCCTCACACCATCGACGAACCGGATGAATACCCCACTCGGAAAGATTTTTTTGTCTCCGAAGCCGGCGAGGAGAAAGGGTTCGGGCTCTTTACCCGACGCCCCTTTGAAAAAGGCGAACAGATGGCCCGATTTACCGGAGAGGTCCTCGATGAAGTGAAACTCCACACCCTTCAGATCAACCCCACCAAACACCTTCACGACCCCTATTTTGTGGGCTACCTCCTCCACTCCTGCGCCCCTAACGTCCTCCTCGACATGGAGACCCTCACCATGTGGGCAATAAAGGATATCGCCTCCGGAGAGGCCCTCACCATGGATTACACCTCCACCGAGGATATCCTCTACCGCCAATTTCCCTGCGCCTGCCAGGCCGAGGAGTGCCGACAGTGGATCACCGGCCAGGTTGAGGCCATCAACGAGGAGGGGCATATCTACTTAAAAAAATTCAAAGCAACCACCCAAAACATGCAGGCCTCTATCCATGGTTAATCCCATCAAAAGACCCTTCTGGTGGGAACGCCCTGACCTCGGCTATGATGCCAGAAGCCTCACCTTTGCAGGCAGGAAGACCCAGGAGCTGGCCCACCGCTTCGGGACCCCCACCTTCCTCTACAGTGCAGCGCGTATCCGGGCAAATCTTGCCCGCATCCAAGGGGCACTTAAGGCCACCGGACTCCCCTCGTGCCTCTACTACGCCATGAAGGCCAACCGCTTTGCACCGATCCTCACCCTCATGGCCAGCGAGGGACTCTGCGGTATCGACGCCTGCTCCCCCGAGGAGGTGATGCACGCCATGGCCTGCGGGATCCCGGAGAATCAGATCTCCTACACGGCCACCGCCGTCTCCAACACGGATCTCGATACCCTGCTCCGGTTTGACCAGCTCCACATCAACTGCGATGCCGTGAGCACCATCCGACGCCTGGGAAAACGCGCCCCAGGCCGCACCATCGGGCTACGCATCAACCCCGCCATGGGGGTGGGATATGGGGATAACGCCCTCCTCCACTACAGTGGCGAGAGCACCACCAAATTCGGCATCTACCACGAGCAGATGGGCGAGGCCCTGGATGCGGCCACAGAGTACGGGCTCACCATCACCACCCTCCACCTCCACACGGGCTGTGGCTACCTCACCCACCAGTTGCCCGCCTGGGAAGCGATCCTTAACGAGGTAAAAACCGTGGCCGAGACCCTCCCCGGCATCCGGCGAATCAACCTAGGCGGAGGGCTGGGTGTCCCCCACACCAAAGACGATACCCCCTTGGATCTCAAGGCCTGGGCCGCCGTCATCAATAGGGTCTTTAAAGGCTCCGGCCTCACCATCGAGGTGGAACCCGGCGACTACATCGCCAAAGATGCCGGCCTTCTCCTCCTCGGCGTCAACACCGTAGAGACCCGGCAAACAACCCGTTACATCGGCGTGGATGGTGGGTTCAATATCGCCATGGAGCCGGCCTTCTACACCCTCCCCTTCGAGCCGGTGGTCACCCATCTTCGAGAAGGGGGCCCCACCCCCGTCACCGTGGTGGGCAATATCAACGAGGCCCTGGACATCTTCGCCGAGCAGATCCCCTTAGCCCCCATTCACGAAGAGGACACCCTGGCCCTCATCAACGCCGGGGCCTACGCCTCATCCATGAGCTCCAACCACTGCATGCGCGGCACATTCCGCGAGGTGCTCGTATAAAATCCTTCCCGTCTGACAAATAAAAAAACGAACGATTCATCTATGCCTCCGGCGGCCCTGCCGGGAGCCAAACTTTTGCCTGATTTGAAAGATCGGGTTTGATAAACAGGTCTTATAAAGATAATCTTGGGTAAATCTAAAAGCCAAGGCGGATGTGATTTACCCCGAGGTACGAGGGGTAAAACGCATCTGCAACCTGCTTTCAAGGTGGCACACCTTGCCGCCGGAGGCACCCAAGCTAAAGATGCCTCCGGCGGCCCCGTCACCTTACCTTCTGGGTGTACCGACGGCCAAAATTGACGTACGCCGTGGAGGGGGCTCGCTTGGGCAGGGCATCGATACGACGGCTCAGGAAGGGGGATCGCCAATGGGAGGGGGGCTCATCCCAGGAGGGCGCACTCTCCCCTCGCTGGAGACGAAGAAGAAGAGAGGCCATGCCTGAGGGGTCGTATCCGGCACGTTGGGCGTAGAGGATACCCCGGGCATCGGCCGCCAGTTCGTAGGCCTCTTTACGCCCCCGAATGGCATATTCGTACATATCCAGAGCCATATCGTCCAGCTCCTGCTCCCCCTCATCCTTGCCCAGGGCCTCATCCATCTCTTGGAAGGCCTCTTCGGCATGAATCTTGGACCGGCGCACCTCGGTCTCGGTCATGCCGTGGTGAAGGGTCACATGGGAGAGTTCATGGGCCAGAAGGCAGGCCAGCTCATTTTCACCCCGTATGATCCGAAGCATCCCCCGAGAGATCAAGATGACCCCCATGGGGGTGGCATTGGCAAAGACGTCAGGGGTCTCCACCACATGCACCGAGATGGGGAGATCATAAAATTCGCTGCTCTCCACGATGAGCTGGGCCACATGGTTCACATAGGCGACAAGATTCGTATCCGACACCAGGCCCGGAGCGGCGAGGCGGCCCGTGATATAGGCACTGGCGGCGATCATCTCCTCATCGAGGACAAAAGGCCCCACAGGACTTAAGGGAATTTTTAAGAGATACGCCCCATGGGCACTTCTGCCGGCAAAGGTCTCCCGCTTAAAGGCGTCATAATCGGACGGGGTGATATAGCGAACGAAAGGGGCCTCAAAAAGAGCCCGATTAATCGAGCCGGTATCCACCCGGTTTTCGAAAAAGCCCTTCACCGCCGCCGTAATCATCACCGTGGTCATGCGGCGTCCCGAGACATCCATGGCCATCTTCCCGTAGTCGATGGTGGGGCCTTGAGCCGTCAGCGCATTTTTCGAGAGCCACCCCTGCCCCTTTTTTTCGGTGCTCACCCGATGCCACATGCCCTGGGCGTCGAGGAGCACCACCTCATCCCCCCTCTCCAGGGTGGCCACCACAGGATAGAAGGAGCCCGGCTTCTGTCGCAGAGATGCCGAAGAGACCCGAATGGTCTCGGCAAAGGCGGTACCGCAGAAGAGCAGCCCCACCATTATGGATACACATTGAATCTTTCTCATCTGCCCTCCATGGCCCGTCGAATCCGGGCCCCATTGGTTGATTCATCAAAAAAAAGCCTCCGGCGGCCAGGAGATAAATCCCCTGGACCCCAGGTATGTGACTATGACGGGCCCAAAGGCCCGTCATAGTCACGGTAAAAATCTGTTTGGCAAGCCCAGTTCATAAAAATTGGCAAAAGGGTGGCTCCCGGCAGGGCCAAGCGAGGCCACGCCTTAGCCGCCCTATTTGGTCTGAAAGGTAAACACCCCATCGGCATCCACCAGGCCGGGGGTTTGCTTCAGAAGCTGGCATCGCTCGATATAGGCGATACTGGGGCCATCATCGGGGGCCAGGGCCAGCACCCGTTCGAATCGGTCCATGGCTTCATCCCAGCGCTTCCGGCGATACGCGGATAGGGCCTGGCCAAAGGCCGCCTCGATGGCCAGCATGGGGGCCGACATCCCCTCGATCCGGTCCACCAGGGTAAAGACCCGAACCGGCCGAAGCTTACCCTTCACCCGGATATGGTCGAGCTCTCGAAAGTAGTACTCATCTCTCACCGACTCCCAGCTCGCCTCCGAGAGGATATTGGTGGTACCATACGCCTTGTTCACCCCTTCCAGACGAGCGGCAAGATTCACGGTATCACCGATGGCGGTAAAATCCATACGACGCCGGCTTCCTAAGTTCCCCACCACCATGCTACCGCTGCCGATGCCGATGCGGGTGAGAATAGGACCCCGCGTTGAGGGGATCTTCTCATTCACCCGCTCCCGGCGAAAGGCCAGAATCACCTCACATGCCGCCCGGGCATGGTTCTCACACGCCACGGGCGCCCCAAAAATGGCCATGATACCGTCTCCCGTATACTTATCCAGCATCCCCCCCTGGTCCAGCACGATATCTGTGATCACCTGAAAATAATCATTTAATACCGTCACCAGCTCCCGGGGACTCTTGTCCTCGGCAAAGGTGGTAAACCCCTGAAGATCGGTAAAGAGAACCGTGCCTGAACACTCCACCCCGTCCAGGGAGACCCGATCGGGGTGCTTCATCATGGCATCGATGACATCTTCGTGGAGATACCGGGAGAAGACCCGGCGCATCTGCCGCTTGGCCGCCCCTTCCGTCACCATACGATAAACAGCGGCAGCGGATCCGGAGAGCCCCAGGGTGGCCAGAGGGAGGATAAAGTCGGCGGCGATAAAAAAAACCCGGTAGAGAAGATAGCTCCCCCCGATAACCCCCACCGAGAGCAACACGGTGGCCAAAAGGGAGATGAGAAAGGGGCGGGTCAAAAAAAGCCCCACCGATATGAAGGCGATGATAAGGGCGCACACCAGGGTCTGACCTCTGCCCAGGGAGGGCAGACCGCGCCCATGGAGGTAGTTATCGAGGAGGGTGGCCTGAATCTCTCCGCCGGGATAGGGGGCCAGCGGTGTAAAGGGGGTGCTCTTCAGATCCGTCAACCCCGAGGCCGTGCCACAGATCACCACCGACTTTCCCCGGTACGCCTCCCGGGGTATCACGGGAGCCTCCCCGTTCATCGCCTGAACGGCAGAGCGCAAGGTGTCATAGAAGCTGTCGTAGCGGTAACTCCCCTGGCTGCCCCCTAAACCATGCCAGAAGATGGTGTGATGGCCCGAAGCGTCCAGGGCAAAGGTACGCTTCACGGTGACCAGCGCCCGTCGATCCTCATCGTACGAGAGGACCCGATCCCCGGAGGCCACCAGATAAGCGGCAAAGGCCAGCTGGGGGTAGAGGCGCGATCCCACTCGGAAAAAAAGGGGCATGCGCCGGACCGTGCCGTCACTGTCGGAGAGAAAATTGACCACACCGATGGCGGCGTGGCGGGCCAAAGAGGGAATGGGCGGGGTGAGTCCCTCGTAGAGAGGGGCGGGAAGGGCCGCACTATTTTCAAATACCATACCAGGGTCCCGGGCAGAGAGATCCCTGCCCAGCCCCGTCCCCTTTTCCACCACCGATCCCAGCACCACGGCACCGCTCTCGTCAATGGCATCGGCAAAGGCCTGCTCCGAGGCGGCGGCATCCACATCCAAGCGATCCACCTCCCCTTCGCTAAAGAGCATATCAAAGACAATGGCACGCGCCCCCGCCTCGGAGAGATAGCGGGTCACCAGCCCATAGAATTCACGGGGCCACGGCCAGTTCACCCGATAGGCATCGGAGAGATTTCGGATAGAGACGTCATCAATGGCCACCACCACGATATCCGGGTCGGCCATCCCCTTCGGGGTCACCACGCGCAGGGCGGCATCAGAGGCGGCATTTTGCATATTCTGATAGAGGGGGGAGAGGGAGAAGAGTCCCATAAAAAGCGTAGCCACACCGGCGATGAGCAGAGAGACTCCCAGGGCCCGTCCATTTTTCACCATACCGCCTCCCACAAGAGAAAAAGATAATAAAAATCATGCGCTTGGAACCATCCAGCGCTAAAAAAGCCGTCTATGGTCAAAGGGACCAGAAAAAGGGCCTCCGGCGGCCAGGAGATAAATCCCCTGGACCCCAGATTTGTAACGGAGACGGACCAAAGATCCGTCTCCGTTACAGTGAAAGTTTGTTTGGCAACCCCCGTTTATAAAAATTGGCAAAAGGTTGGCTCCCGGCAGGGCCAACCGAGGCTATACTTTCACCGCACGGCCTCCGGCGGCGAGGGTGGCGAAGCCACTTAGGCAAAAACACCTCGAAAGCAGATTGCGAAGGCACTCTACCCCTCGTACCTCGGGTCAGATTACATTTGCCTTTGATTCTTCAGTTAAATCGAAGTAATTTAACGAAACCTGTTTGGCACCCTTTTGTAAAAGGGTGGCCCCCGGCAGGGCCACCGGAGGTAAGCGTTCACTGCACGGCTCCCGGCGGCACGGTGGGCCACCGTAAAGCAGGCGAACGGATGCGCCTTACCCCTTGGCCACCGTGGAGAGATCCAGGGCCTCCCCATGAAGCCGAAGGGACAAGGCGCCCTCATCGCTCTCCTCCAGAACCACCGTCACGGCATCGACACCGGAAAGAGCCGGGTAAATCCCCCGCAGGCGAGGAAGGTCCAGCTCATCCAGGGCACGGGTCAAAAGAGAGAGACGGGCCTCCAGGACCGTCGTCTCTCCCCTCCCCTTAAGACAATCGGAGATGCACCGATTGTGAAGGCGTTTCACCTCGGTGGCGATACAGTGCCGGCCCAGATCGAGTGTGATATGTGTCATAGCGTCCCCCTTAATCGGACATAAAATAAATTCAGCCGCCAGATTTTACCACCCTTACCACCACGGCGTCACCCCTTATTCCCCCAGAGACGGGCCCGTCGAGACGCCACGCCTAAAGATCATGGTCCCTCTTTTCCATACCATGAATTGACTTTCACAAGGGCCGTTGATATTCTGTGAAGCTATGAAATCTGGAACTATTATCGAATATATAGATCAGCAGAAGCTGATATGTGCCGCCGTGGCTGACGTTAAAGGCAAACGCCTCCGACTCATTACTGAAAATGACAAAGAGGTGAGCCTCTCTGCATCCCGCATATCCCTAAGCACGGACAACGTCCTCTCAGAATCGGCCAGCCGATCCACCATGGTGGAAACGCTCAAGGCCACCGTTGCCCGTCGCGAATCCCTGAAACAGGAGATCGATCTCAAAGAGCTGTGGGAACTGCTCAACGGAGAAGGGGAATGGATCAATCTCAAAACCATGGCAGAATACTGCTTCACAGACGCGGTATCCTCCGATCATAAATCGGCCATCATCCGTGCTTTTTTCGAAAACCGGACCTGGTTTAAATTTGACAACGACCGGTTTCTCCCCTACACCCCGGAACAGGTGGAACAGATGCTTGCCAAGAAACGGGAAGAGGATCGCCGCAACAAGGTCATCACCGAAGGAGCCGCCTGGCTTAAAGGGCTCATCGGCGAGGGAAAACCCAGCCCCTGCGATCACGAAAAGGAGATCATCACCTGCCTGAAGGGGTGGTATATCGATGAGAGGGAGAGCCGCCACTTCGACATGGCCAAGGCAATTCTCTCGGCGGCCAACATCAACTCCCAGGAGACTGTTTTCCGTATTCTGGTCACGCTGGAGGTCTTTGATGAAAACGAAAACATCGATCTCATCCGCATGGAGGTTCCCCGCAACTTCTCCGAGGATGTCCTCGAAGAGGCACGCCAACTCTTGGCATCGGCCCCGACACACTATGAGGGCCGACGCGATCTCACCCACTTAGAGACCATCACCATCGACGGTCGATACACCACCGACTACGATGATGCCGTCACCATCGAACGATTCGACGACCGAACGACCCTCCTGGGGATCCATATTGTGGATGTGGCCGAATCGGTGAAACGGGGCAGCCTCATCGACCGACGGGCCATCTCCCGAGGCAGCTCCATCTACATGCCCGATCAGAAAATCCCCATGCTACCGCCGGATCTCTCCGAGAACCTCTGCAGCCTGGTGGAGGGAACCGTCCGCCCCTGTATCAGCGTGATGATCACCTTGAACCGATTCCACGCCGTCCAGGATTATGAGGTGGTTCCCACCATCGTCACCGTCCGCCGCCAACTCACCTACACCGGGGCCAATACCCTGGCCAAGGAGGGGGATGAAGCCTTAAGTGCCCTCGTAAAAATCGGTCAGGCCTTCCGCCAGAAACGCTTAGACGCCGGGGCCGTACATCTCAGCCTGCCGGAAGTCAACGTTCACTTAGATGAGAAGGGAGCCCCCATCATCACCACCGTGGACCGTGAGAGCCCCTCACGCATGATGGTGGCCGAGTTTATGATCATGGCCAACTGGCTCATCGCCAGCTTTCTCTCCCGTCACAGCCTGCCCGGCTTCTTCAGGCTCCAGCCCGACCCCAAAGAGCGACTCTTCAAGGGGGAAGAGCCCTCTCTCTACCTGAACTGCATGCAGAGAAAACAGCTCTCAAGGGCCTACATCAGCCAGAAAGCCGGCAATCACTCGGGCCTCGGCCTCGATGCCTACACCACCTCCACCAGCCCCATCCGGCGTTACTACGACCTTGTCGCCCAACGCCAGATCCGTTCGGTCCTGGGTATCGAGACCGCCTACACGGAAGATGATGTGGCCCAGACCTCCCAGCTCCTGGACATCCCCATGGGAAGCATCGGACGCATCCAGTCTAACCGAAAGCGCTACTGGATCCACAAATACCTGGAGAATAAGATCGGCGAGCGGGTGGAGGGTCTTGTCCTCGACAAACGCCGCCACAGCTTCCAGGTACTCCTCTTGGACTACATGATCGAGGTGATGCTCCCGGCCAGTGGGCTCAACCTAAAATCCGGAGACATGGTCCAGACCGTCATCCAGCATGCGGATGCACGCAAGGACAACCTGGCGGTGTTTGTGGGGTGATAGCACCCCCCTGACGAACGAAGACACCGTTTGCGATCCAAGTACAATCAAAAAAAGCCCTGCCGATACATCGGCAGGGCTTTTTTGGGCCTGGTTCAAAATAACCTATTCTAACTATTCAATTTGCGCCTCTGGCGGCCCTGCCGTTTAAAAAACAGCGCTTAAAAAATATAAGCCAGGGTGAACCTAAAGCCAAAGGCAGATACGATTTGCCCCGAGGCACGAGGGGCGAAGCGTATCTGCATCCTGCTTTCAAGGTGGCACACCTTGCCGCCGGAGGCTTCTTTTTGGGCTGAAGTGTTACCCTGATTTGAACCAGGCCCTTTTTTTGATCCCAAAGGAGGCAAGTGCCCCCCCCCACCTCTATACGGATGGAGTCTCGCCTCAAAATCGTCTATACTGCCCCCCATGAAACCTTGGTACCTCTACATTCTGGAGTGCGCGGACACCACCTTCTACACGGGTATCACCGTCGACCCCCAAAAACGTCTGGCCTGTCACAATAAAGGCAGCGGCGCCAAATACACCCGCGCCCGCCTTCCCGTCACCATGGTCTACTGCACCTCGGCAAAAGACCGATCCGAGGCCTCCCGCATGGAGTACCGCATCAAAAAATTGACCCGAAAGGCAAAACGGGCACTCATCGAGTCGGGGCATAAAAAAAGGGGCCAAAGCGGCCCCTGAATAAAACAGAAACACCCGGTGTCAATATCGAACACCGGGTGATCCTCTCACCGTTCGGGAGGGGCATCTCCCCCCCCTTTTTTTCATCCGGAAGCCCTAAGCACCCAGCGTGTCGAAGTATTTCCGCGTCTCCGAGAAGACAACCTTGCTCAGTCCCAGAAGACCGATAAGGTTCGGAATGGCCATGAGACCGTTAACGATATCGGCCAGGGTCCAGATAAGGCCCAGGTTAAGAAAGGACCCCGAGGCCACGAGGAGAATATAGATCGCCTTGTAGGGCTTGATCCCCTTCACACCGAAGAGATATTCGG
Organism: Desulfobacteraceae bacterium; assembly: GCA_013619155.1. Lineage (GTDB taxonomy): Bacteria > Desulfobacterota > Desulfobacteria > Desulfobacterales > Desulfolunaceae > Desulfoluna. The sequence goes on along the minus strand of JABXKT010000014.1, from coordinate 20,058 downwards.
TGCATCGCTCGCCGTAATAGTTCCATCCAAGGATGGTGGTGAAGGCGAAGAAGAGAAGACCGATGGTCACGATATACTGCCCGATATTGGTGCCCATCCCTATGTTAAAGGCGGTGTTGGTCATGGCGGCACCGGCCAGAGAGGGGTTATTCCAGGTACCGGTCATCACCAGAACGAGGCCGGTGAGGGTACAGATGATGATGGAGTCGATAAAGGTCCCCGTCATGGCGATGAGGCCCTGACGCACACAGGAGTTGGTCTTTGCCGCAGCCGCTGCAATGGGCGCGCTGCCCAGGCCCGACTCATTGGAGAAGACCCCACGGGCGATCCCGCTTCGCATCACCATAATCATGGTAATCCCCGCCGCTCCGCCGAAGGCCGCTTCCGGGTTAAAGGCGCTCTCTATAACAAGGGAGATGGCGGCCGGCACGCTGGAGAGGTTCAAAAGAAGCACCACAGCCGAGGCGAGAATAAAAAAGATCGCCATAAAGGGAACGATGGTCGCAGCCACCTGGGCGATACGTTTAATACCACCGATCGTCACCATGGCCACCAGAACCGTTAAAACCACGGCCGTTACGGGCACGGGAATATGGAAGGTGAGAAGGGCCGCATCTTTAATGGCGTTGACCTGGGCAAAGGTGCCGATACCGAAAAAGGCCACCCCGATGCCGAAGAGGGCAAAGAGCTTGGCGAGCCACTTGTTCCCCAGGCCGCGTTCGATATAGTACATGGGGCCACCGGACATCTCGCCATTTTCATCCATCACCCGGTATTTCACGGCCAAAAGCCCTTCCGCGTACTTGGTGGCCATACCAAAAAAGGCCGCCACCCACATCCAGAAGATCGCTCCGGGTCCCCCCGCCTTCACCGCCGTGGCCACACCCACGATATTTCCCGTACCGATGGTGGCCGAAAGGGCCGTACAAAGAGAGGCAAAGCTCGAGACATCCCCTTGAGCGCCCTCCTCCCCCTTCTTACTGAAGATGTAATAGATGGCCAAGGGCAACTTGGTAATCTGGATCAGCCCCAAGCCAACGGTTAAATAAATACCAGTTCCCACAAGCAGAATCAGTAAGGGCGGACCCCAGACAAACGAATCGATCATTCCCAAGAGTTGTGCAATGTTTTCCACAGAATCATTCCTTTTCGCCCATGCGTCAAAATAACGCAAAAGGGCTTGATGACAACATGCCATGTGTCATTAATGAATAAGATGAATAATGTGGATGAATGGATCGGGCTAAAAAGAGAAAGGCTGTAAAAAGAGGCACTACCAAATGAGATCATTCAGTTTTCACGACAAACCGTTTTGAAACAAGACCATGGGTCTTCTCTCACTTCACAATTCTGCCATGCCACTCTGTCCCTTGTACCTGAGAGTTTCACCACCCATGACCCACTACGGCCCTCTGTGGCTTGCTCCTTCGGCGCCCAATAGAAGTGGCCCGTCACACTCATTTTAAAAATAAGTGTGACGGGCCCACGAATATTGAGACTCTCCAGAGGCTCGTCCAACAGCAGTCCTGGATACCTGAAAGATTTACTTCTTCGGTGGCCCCACCCGCACTGCACTCGCCACAACGCATCGGGGACTCTCTCCTGCTGTTTTCATCCGAGTTTTCCCCGTCACGCAAAAATAAAGGGGCAATGCCCCTTGCGTCACAGGTAAGGCACTTCTCTTATAACATCTGGGGAATATATCAACGTTGAACAAGTATCTTGCACAAAAACATAAAACACACAAATAAACTAAAAATAGCTTAGAAAACATCTATAGCAATTATTCAGCTCACTGAAAAAGGCACCTTTCATGGGTAGTAAAACAATCAAGGAATAGGCCTTCTATGGTTAAAGTGACCAGAAAAAAGGCCGCCGGCAGCCAGGAGAGAAATCCCCGGGACCCCAAATTTATAAGGGTGACGGACCGTTGGTCCGTCACCCTTATAATAAACGTCTGTGTGGCAAGCCCATCTCATAAAAATTGGCAAAAGGGTGGCTCCCGGAAGGGCCAAGCGAGGCCACTTAGGCAAAAAAACACCTCGAAAGCGGTATTCTTATAAAATCTGTCTACTTATCTCTTGCCAGAGCCCTTACATATTAATCACCAGCGCTATGGTAAGCAGGGTCTCGGTATCATCCAGGGTGCCGGGCACGGGCTCATTATCATAGCGAATTTCATAGGAGGCCTTAAGGGAGAGGGCATCATTTAAGGCACTGCTCACCGAGGTGACGGTGTTGATATTGTAGTTATCACTCTCATCGAAGTCGTACAGGTACTCCACCGATTGAAGGAACCGGTTCTTCTCTGTAAAGAGGTATTGATACTCGCTAAAGGCACGAGCTCGGGCATAATCGCGTTCGGTGTTGTCGGTGTACTCATCACCCACATAGTCGAGGCCCGCCTCTGCCAGCCAGAGATTCTTAGGGCCGAGCAAGAGTTTATAGCCGGCGACACCGCCTGCGTAGTACTGATCATCGATACCGGCAAAGCTATCCTTATGCCACCCCACCATCAAGGCGGCGTAGCACCTCTGTGTAAAAAGGTAATCCCCCCGGAGCCGGGTAGAGTAACGCTCGGAATTCCTCTGCCCGTCACTCTCCCCATACAGCGCCTCCACATCCCAGGTATAGACAAGCTGCTCGCCCTGCTTCACCGTCAGGATATTTTTCCCCGCAAAGGTCGTCACCTCGGAGTTGCCATCACTCTCAACATATGAAAGCTCAGTCTGGTTTCCCCAGTTCTTATCGTCGGCCCACGCCTTCGAGACCACCAGAGTCAACACCAGCACACAGATCCACGCCATTTGTCTCCACATAATTGTCATACCTCCCTTCGTATCCCCGCCCCATGCGTCATCGTCCGAGACGAGTGGTCCATAATATGAAAAAAACGATGCCCCCCAAAAATAGAGGGCACCACCCAATGAAACGTAGGATGAACAAAAAAAATATCCCGGAAAATTCGGAATGATGGACGTGGGAAGAAATGCGGACTTACATAGAGTCGGACAAGCTGTCACCGGTGGCACGGGGTAGGCACCAGGCAGAACAAAAATCCAGTCATAAAGGGGGCAACCCCGAACGATTTGTGCGATTTTCTAAACGCGAAGAGACATCGCCGAGGGCAAAAAAGAGAGATAAAGAAAAGAGGGGAGGAAAACAAATGTGGGGGTGATTATATACCAGCCCAAAAAGACGCGCCGATTATCTCCAGAACTCCCACCACCTCTTTTCAGGGTAGAAGGTTCGTTCCATATCGATACGAGAGTCATCGTAGGCCACATCCAATTCCCAGAGGGTATGAAGAGCGACCCGGGGGGGATTCTTTACCGTGTTCAGGGTCAATACCTGAAGCTCCATATCATGAAAAATCCGCGAAATAGCCTGTCGCTCAGCCTGATTGGGGCTGCCTGCATCGATGACCATATTCTGAAAAAAACCTTGGCGTTGGGTCTTATCATCAACATTCATCAGGTAATTACTGCCATTCATCAACAAGCGATATTTTTTCATGACCCCACATTCATTTTCTTGGGTTACAGGCATGACAGAGGGCATATTTTATATAAAAATTTAGGTATTCCACCTTTAAAAACAACTATTTACCCAAATTAATTCCACCCCCCCTCTCTCTTCCAATGCTCCGACCAGGAAGCGTTGGCTACATACCACATCAGATGCCCTCGAGAAAAGCAAAAAAGGTGACATCCTCAGTCGTTACCCATACGCTACGCAAACAATTCGCATCTGCGATAACGCATCATAACAAAAATCCACCCACAATGTTTAAATCCCACACCGCCTCTTCACGATGTAAGGAGTCACCGATAAAACACTTAAAAAGATTCTCACAGGCCCGTTGATGAATGCCCTCATGGGCCTGCATAAACCGGGCATCTCGCAGCTGTTTTTCCATGCCGGCATCCGGTCCGGCACCGCTGTCACCCAGAAGAGACAGGGCCAGTTGACCATTTTTCACCCCGGCATCGGTTCCCGCACACCCCACCAGAGAGACCCATCCCAGGGCATCGGAAGCGGGAAGCGCTTCCTGGTGGATCGCCGGACCCCGTGCAAGAGACCAGCGGTCAATCCATTTTGAGGCCAAGGGAACCACCACCCGTCCCATCAGCCATTTTGGACACCACCGCATCAGATAATAGAGGGGCTTAATCTGCAGGAGACGGTACATCCGGTAGAGGCCGATGGCGTCATTGGCCTCTAAGTATGCCAGGCGAGACAAGCTGACATTTTTGTACATCTTCGCAAGGAGAGAACGAACCCAGCCCTGTTCTACAAGCTTTACACCGCCCACTTTCGTCGATTCGGCATAGGCACGGGCGGCCTCAAACGCCCCCCGTGCCACACCAGATCCGAAGGCACAGATTCCAGCACGGGATGCAGAAACGATATAATCAATCCCCGGCAAGGGTGCCTCCATGGGGTAGGTCATCATCTCCTGGACCTGACGAGGGTCTAAGAGGACATCCCCTTCATCGACAAAATATCCATCAAAAATCAGCTCACTGTGCCCCTCTTTTTCCACCCCACCCCTCTCCATAAAGAATCCGTCCCCTCCCCTCTTCACCGCCAGGAGGGCAAGACGTGACGACGTTTCAGGGCTCTCTTCGGGAGCAAAGAGCATATACCACGTGGATAGATGACCGTTGGCAACAAACACCTGGCTTCCCGTTAGCGAATAGCCCCCAGCCACTCGCCTGGCACGGCAGCCAGAGCCCTCACCGCCCATGGAGACCTCGGGCTCAGCAAAGGCAAGGGAGACGAGGCATGGCCGCCCCTTTCTCTCCCCTTCCACGACCTCCCGGCAGATACGGGCGGCCGCCTCGGCGTTCCATCCCGAAAAAAGCGTGGCAATGCCCAGGTAGTGGACCCCCACCAGGTGGGCCATGGAGGCACAGGCGGAGGCGAGCTCTTCTAAAAAAAGACAGACTGTAAAAAAAGGGTATCCACGCCCGCCAAAAATACGGGGAATCCATAGGGAATAAAGCCCCCAACGGTTGGCCGCCTCAACAAACTCCACGGGAAATAAGGTGGCATCTCGACTCAATGCCGAGGCATAGGGCCGCACTACCTCATCGTTAAAAGCCCGGGCAAGGGCCATTACCTCCCGGTATTCACGAATTACACCCACCGGCTCATCGAAGGTGGCGGCAAGTCTTGCCATCACATCATCCAATTCTGGAAAGGTTTTCAACCGCTCAGAAGAGAGACTCTTCATGACACTCCTCCCATAATAATCAAAGTATCCGTTATACAAAACACGGTGGCATCTAAGCCAACCAACAGATCCTCACCAGAGAAGAGACGCGATAAAACTGATTTTCAATCAAAATGCTTTTGGCGAAAAACAGAAATGCAGTAAAAAAATAACGCGCGTCACTCCAGATGAAGGGAATCACAGGGCGTATAAGTATTCAGGCAAGGGATGGCTGATCAATATTATTTTAATAAATTAACATCGTTCATAAATTTTTGTCAAGCCAGCGGATTCAAAGAGATAGAGAAAATAGGCCATGCACATAAAAAAATCTATGTTAAAAAAAACTAGTATTTCATCGTAGGGAGATGCAAGGTGCCTCCCTCCCAAAAAAAACAATGCCCCTCACCCAGGCGGCTCTTTGGCCTGAATGCGGGGCATAAAATAAGGCACACCGTCCCTCACCTTGATCTTAAGTGGACGAGGCATCAAAATCGGGATAGGCGATCCCTCCGTGCTCCATGATATCCAGCCCTTCAAGCTCCTCCTCTTCGGAAACACGAAGGCCCAAGACCCTGTCGATGACCTTGAAGAGAATCAAACCCATGCCAAAGGCCCAGACAAAACAGGTGCCGATACCCAAAAGCTGAACCAACACAATGTCTAAAGAGAACCCATCCATATGAAAGATACCGGCGGCCAGGGTTCCCCAGGCACCGCACACCCCGTGCACCGAAATGGCACCGACAGGGTCATCAATTTTCATGCGGTCAAAAAAGAGAACGGAGAAGATAACGAGACCCCCGGCCACCGAACCAATGATCACCGAAGAGAGGGGGGTGACATTGGCACACCCCGCCGTAATCCCCACGAGTCCTGCCAGAGCACCGTTCAGACTCATCCCCACCTCGGGCTTGCCAAACTTGAGCCACGAAATGAGCATGGCCGTCACACATCCGGCCGAGGCGGCCAGGTTTGTGGTGACAAAAATCATGGCAATGCTCTTATCCGCCGTGGTGGTAGAGCCCGCGTTAAATCCAAACCAGCCGAACCAGAGGATAAAGACCCCCAGGGACGCGAATCCCATATTGTGCCCCAAGATAGGCCGAACGGTACCATCCTTCATGAATTTACCCATGCGAGGTCCCACAGTCATGGCTCCGGCCAGAGCCATCCACCCTCCCAGGGAGTGGACCACAGTGGAGCCGGCAAAATCGATAAATCCCAGATTTTCCAACCAGCCCCCCCCATGAAATAGTCCACCCCAGGCCCAGCCCCCAAAGACCGGGTAGATAAAGGCCGATACAATAAGGCTGTAGATCAGATACGCAGAAAACCGGGTACGCTCGGCCATAGCGCCGGAGACGATGGTGGCCGCCGTGGCGGCAAAGACCGCCTGAAACATCCAGAAGGCGAGAGTCCAGGGGTCACCGCCGGGACTCCAGTGGGAGAGGAAAAAACCATCGACCCCGAAAAAACCCGTGGGGGAGGCACCAAACATCAGGCCAAAGCCCACAGCCCAGAAGGCCAGAGACCCCATGGCAAAATCCATCAGGTTCTTCATCATGATATTGATGAGGTTTTTAGCCCGTGTAAAACCAGACTCCACCAGGGCAAAACCGGCCTGCATAAAAAAGACGAGGCATGCGGCTATAAGAGTCCAGATAAAATTGGCATGCTCCTGTACCAGGGCAATGGCATCGCGGTTGCTAAAGGCATTGGGGGCCTCACCGGCAAAGGCGGTGGAGCTTAAAAAAACAAGACACAGTCCGAAGGCATATCGCCTCATGGGTAAAATCTTCATATCACAAAGCCTCTTTTCCCGATTCTCCAGTACGAATTCGAATGGTTGTCTCAACAGATGTGACAAACACCTTCCCATCCCCTATCTTCCCGGTGCGGGCAGACATCATAAGGGCCTCTAAGATAGCGGGAACGAGGGACGCGTCGCTCACCACCTCCACCTTTACCTTGGGGACAAAGTCCACCTCGTACTCGGCACCGCGATATATTTCAAGGTGCCCCTTCTGCCGTCCATACCCCTTCACTTCGGTGACGGTCATACCGCTGATCCCCAAGGCCTCCAAAGCCTCCTTGACCGCCTCCAATTTATGGGGCTTGATGATTGCTTCCACACGTTTCATAATCTCTCCTTGGTTAATGGGGGACACAATAGACTCGACACACACTCATTACAGTCCTCATTACAATTCCCATGCCAAGGCAATATTTATTTTATTATATCTTTTAATTCAAGATAGTTATAAAGTTAAATTCCAACAAACCGAAACCGGTCCCCTGAATGAAAAATACATTTTCGTTGTTATATAATCTATTAATTTCTTTTTTGTTATTTTATGAACGCAAAAAAAGCCACCCCGAATCAAATCGCGGTGGCTCTCTTGAAATGTCTCCACGCTGACCCGTTGGGCCAACGTGGACTCACTTCATCCGACGGTGGATCACCCGCCGAAGTTCCCCCCTCCGATGGCCTTGTCACTCTCTTCTGGAGTCAGGGCAAAACAGGTAAGCTCCCCCCCGGGCTCCATGACCTTATCGGCATTATCAGGACTCCATACCGTGGGGCATTCGGTTTTAAGCTGATCGATCCGCTCATCCATCTCGGCCTCTAACATGCGCAGATCCTCCACAAAGCCCTGCATATGCTGTTTTTCCGAGGAAGGAACTTTAGCAATAATCTCATTTTTTTGATGGATGGCATCTCGCCATCGTTGGAGCTCGCTGCTCAAATTGACGCAATATTGCATGGTATCCATGGCTCTCTCCTTATTGTAGACGTGAGTCGATGGTAAGCCCGAACAAAAAATCCACACCCGTCCGGGATAGGGTGAAGTAAAAAATAGAAAAAATTACGAACCCGCGTATGCCGGAAAAAAACATGGAGGGGGAGAGAGAAAAAAAGAGGGGTCGCTTCAAAGATTTATGGGAATGAAGAGGAGGTGAGAAAAAAAAGAGCTACAAAATCTCTGCATATCGCAAATATCAAATCGGAAAATCAATATGGATACCGGTCATACTTGATTCTATTTTCAATCAGTATGACGCGCATGTCAATAAGAAAAAGCACATCAACACACTGTATTTTAAATAGATATTACTTAATTGCCACAGTAATATACCGTCTTTACCACTTAAGGCCATACCTTCACCGTAGCGATCACAAAGGCATAACGACAAAGCTTTCCCAGAGAAACAAAGAGTGTAAAACGAAAAAAAGGCACCCTAAAAATCCCCCCCACAAGACATAAGGGATCTCCAATAATGGGGAGCCAGGAGAGAAGCAAAGACCCACTCCCCCAGCGTCCGTACATGATCCGGGCCTTGGCTTGGGCCCTGGCATCGATGCGCAGAACCCTCTCCATAAAAAAGGGTCCCCCCCATATCCCGATGGCCCAGGTGGAGAGCGCCCCCAACACATTGCCAGTGGTAGCCGACAACAAAAGAGAGACAGGGTCCATATCCTGAAGTAAAAGGGCCACCAAGAGCCACTCGGAGCCCAGGGGTAAAACCGTGGCGGCAAGAAAACTACAGAGAAAAAGGGCCATATAGCCGTGAATAAATACCCAGTCCATCATAGTAAAAAAAAATCCTTTCACACCGTAAAGATCATGAATAAAAATCGGAAGCTTAAGACCATAAAAAATCAAACCTGACCCAAGCCCAAAGTCTTTACACCACGACCACAAGCTGTTAGAAATAAAGCTCTTTATTTAAACCAAAAAGGCCGTCTCTGATTGACACCTAAAAGTTGCAAGCGTCCCTTGGCCGGACATGCAGCTGTCGTATTTTACCGCAATTGTCTGGTAACGCGGCAGATCCGGTCAAAGGTCGTTCCCGAAGGGTGAGCCCATTTCTGCATTTTCGGCTGCCGTAACGTTGACGACCAGCAGAACACATTATAAACATTCGTAATAGTAGCATTTTGACCATAACACAAAGCGGTGAATGCAACTGCGACACACGCCTACCCTCCCCGCCTTACATGGCCACACCGACGACTGCTCACCCAAACATGAGGCTCCCCTATGATGAGGATTTCATCTCCCCACCCCTTTACAAAATTCATGGGCCACACCCCGATCTCTGCCATAAAATATCCACCTATCATTGGCGGGGTACAGTATGATTTATAAGTCCACCCATCTTTTGGTCCTCACCCACATGCTCATTAGCTTCGGGGGGTTCTGCCTCCATATGGGCCTTCATCCACCGGCCAGGAGTCTTTACTTCTGGTGGGCGGCCCCTTTAAGTGGGGTGAGCCTCATCCTCTTACCCCCCCTCTTCTTACGGGTATCCACCGTCGGAATGGCCGTCTTGATGAATGCCTTCGCCGTCACTGCCGGAGTGGTGGGCATGGGTTATCTCACGATTGTCCACCCCCCGGAGCCCCTGACCTTAAAAAACATGCTGGCCCAATCCACCCTGGCCCCCATGGCGATTCTTCTCACCAAGCTTCCCCTGGCCCACCTTATCCACCGGGAGATGCGAAGGGAGGTGACATGACCATCTCTCCTGCGACTTTTTGGAAACGCCGCACTCGGCGGGGAGGCATCCTTCTGTGCGCACTCCTCTTCACCCTCCTCCTCTTCGGGGCCATGTCCATCCCCTTCCTCTTCGAGTCCCTCTCCATCGAGTACAAATCCGGCCTCCCCAGGACCCTTCTTCGGGGGGGGAAACTGGTGGGCATGATAGCAGCCCTTCTCCTGATGGTACAACTGCTACTCGTGACCCGCATCAAGAGCCTCAACCAGATGGTAGCCATGGACCGGCTCATCGCCATCCATAAAGCCAACGGAATCGCCATCGCCCTTCTCGCCCTTGTGCACCCACTTCTCATCTTCGCCCCGGAAGAGATCACCACCCTTCCCCTCGAGATGGCTTTTTGGCCTGAAATTATAGGGGCCATCCTCCTCATGGGCCTCTTCTACATGACGGCATCTGCCCTCTACAAAAAAGAGCTGGAATTCCCCTTCAACTTCTGGATGGGTGCCCATAAAATCGGGGGGCCACTGCTCCTATCGATACTTTTCACCCACCTTCTCTTCTCCAGCGAGACCTTCGAGGAGGGGGCACCACGCCTTATAGGCCTTGGATTCAGCCTCGTTTGCCTGGGTCTCCTGACTGCCCGCCACCTAGAACCCATGAGGGGTCTCTCCCCGTGGGTCGTCTCCCAGGTAAGCCCTGCCGGAGATAGGGCCACACGACTTCGCCTCTCACCGACCCATGGCGCACCGTTCCACTACCTCCCCGGCCAATTTGCCTTCCTCTCCTTTCCCGCATCCCCGGTATCTCCGGAAGCCCACCCCTTCACCATCGCCTCATCCCCCACGACTCCGGAGGCCATCGAGTTTGTCATCGGAAAGAGTGGAGACTGGACAAAGGGTGTCCCCCATATCAAAACGGGAGATACCGCCATTATCGACGGACCCTACGGATTTTTCACCCACCGCATGCTGGAAGATAGCGCCCCTCTGGTTCTTATTGCCGGGGGCATCGGTATCACCCCCATGCTCAGCATGATCCGCGACTTACATGCCACCCACGACCCCCGAAAGATCATCCTCATCTGGAGTAACCGATCTGAAGGGGCCCTCTTCGCTGCCGATGAGTTAGACACCATCACCCAGGATCTCCCCTCCCTCTCCATCCACCTTCTCTTCACCGATCAATCTAAAAACGAACGGCTCACCGCCCCCAAGCTCAGACAGTTCATGCAGGGGCTCTCCACACCCCAGGTCTTTCTCTGCGGCCCCCCCCCCATGATGGTGGCCGTTCGAGCCATGCTGAAAGAGATCGGCATCCATAAGCATCGCATTCATAGCGAGATATTTGGGTTTTGAGCTTAGAAATCTTCGAGTTTTTTCTTAAAAACCTTCGGGTTTTGCCCTTAAAGACCTTTGGATTTTGATCTTAGAATCCTTCGGGTTTTGAGCTTTTCAACCATTAGCCAAGGAGACATCCACCATGAAAGTAAGACAAATCTTCCTCCCCATCCTCATCCTTCTCATGGCCACCACTGCCTATGCCGCCCCCACCTCATGGAAGATAGATACCGCTCATTCCGGTATCTATTTTGACGCCAAACATATCTTTGCAACAATCCGTGGGCACTTTGATGACTATACGGCGACCCTGACCATCGATCCCGATGATATCACCCAATCCAGCTGCCAGTGGACCGTTCAGGCCAAAAGCATCACCACCTTCAATCGGAAAAGGGACACCCACCTGCGCTCCGAAGAGTTCTTCGATACCGGCGACTACCCCACCTTGACATTTCAGAGCACAAAAATCATGGCGACGGGAGGGAACCGATACACCATCGAAGGAGATCTCACCATCCGCGGCATCACCAAAAAAATATCGGCCCCCTTGATTTTTCACGGCATCACACCCAACCCCTTCAAAAAAAGAGAGCAGGTATCGGGCTTTACCACCCAGTTCACCATTAACCGCCTGGATTTCAAGGTAGGAAATGGCAAATTCTACACCATGGGCGTCATGGACAAGGAGGTCGACGTCACCATCTCCCTAGAAGCATTAAAATAAGGGGCCATAGAATAAGGCCACCCGTAAGAAAAAATCGTCAAACACAAAAAAAATGCCGCCCCCTTATTTTTATTAAAATAAGGGGGCGGCAAAAAAAAGCCTATCCGCCCTCTCCCTCCCCCCACGCCGCACCAAAAACCCAAGCGACGCCCTAGAAAAATAGCCGAATTCATCCGCCCCCCATCCACGGGAAAACCCCATGGGGGTATCTCTCTAAAAGAGCTCGGCATAAAGACGGATACCGCCCGCCTCTCCCAAAATCCGGCATTTGAGGCGGGGAATTCCCCCTTGCCAAAGAGACCTCCTGCGACACACCGACATCCGTAACCTCCCGTCAATGTAGACTCATTTCGGATATTTGTATTGACAATTGACGAGATTCTGATTAACCGTTATGACATTTCAAGCATAACGAATCATCTATGGTTCTAAATGCCGATACACAGACCAACGCCCTAAAATACATCCATCCGTCCTCGAGGAGCCCTTATACTCGAGCCTGCAGCGGAAACGACCGCTGCCGAACGGATCATCCAGCGGAGGTTCATCCCATGTCTGACGGCACCATCTCGATCAACGGCAAGGCCTACCCTTTTAAACCCGACCAGACCATCCTTGAGGTCGCTACAGAAGCCGGTATTTCCATTCCCACCCTCTGTCATTTAAAAGGGACGACACCCACCGGGGCCTGCCGCCTCTGCGTGGTGGAAGTAAAGGGTGCAAGAAACCTGCTCACCTCCTGCTCCACTCCGGCTGCGAGCGGCATGGAGGTAAACACCGACTCCCCTGCGGTTACCCAGTCCCGAAAAATGACCCTTGAGCTCCTCCTCTCTTCAGGAAATCACGATTGCCTAAACGAGGGAAGCGGTACCGATACCAAGGTACTCTTCGATGCACGGGCCGAGATTGATGGCCACTCCGATCACCTCTGCCCCTCATGGGGAGAGTGCAAACTCCAGGAGTACGCCCTCGCTTATGGGGCCACAGGCACCAAGTACCCTCGAGCCAAACCAGCCTACCCGCCTGAGGTAAACAACCCCCTTATCATCCGTGACTTCTCGCGATGCATCCTCTGCGGACGCTGTGTCCAGGCATGCAATGAAGTTCAGGTCAATGAGGCCATCAGTTACGGTTACAGGGGATCTGAAAGCAAGATCGTCGCCCTGGGGGACCTGCCTCTCTTTCAATCGGCATGCGTCTTCTGCGGTGAGTGTGTTCAGGCCTGTCCCACCGGTGCCCTCGTGGATAAGAAATCCAAGGGTAAATGGAGACCCTGGGATGTCGAGACCATCCGCACCACCTGCCCCTACTGCGGGGTCGGCTGCCAGCAGAGCCTCCATGTCAAGGATGGGCGCATCGTCAAGGTGACAGGAGTGGAGGAGGGTCTCCCCAACAAGGGCCGTCTCTGTGTGAAGGGACGCTTCGGATACGACTTCATCTACTCCGATGAGAGGCTCACCACCCCGCTAATCCGCGAGAACGGTGAACTAAGGGAGGCCTCCTGGGACGAAGCCCTGGACCTTGTGGCCGATAAATTAAAAGAGATCATCGGCGAGAGCGGCCCCGATGCCCTGGCCGGCGTCAGCTGCGCACGAAGCATCAACGAAGACTCCTACCAAATGCAAAAATTGTTCCGGGGGGTGTTCAAGACAAACAACATAGACCATTGCGCCCGCACCTGACATGCCCCCACTGTCGCCGGTCTGGCGACAAGTTTTGGTTCTGGTGCCATGACCAACTCCTTCGGTGAGTTCGATCGCGCCAAGATGTTCTTCGTCATTGGTTCCAACATGACAGAGGCCCACCCCGTGGCCTCCACTTTCTTAAAAAACGCCGTTAAAAATGGGGCCAAGCTCATCGTGGCCGACCCCCGAAAACATAAGCTCGTCAACTACGCCGATCTTCACCTCCGGCTCAAGGTGGGCAGCGACATCGCCCTCTTAAACGCCCTGATGAATGTGATCATCGAAGAGAAGCTCTTCGACCCGGCCTTTGTCTCTGAAAACACCGAAGGCTTTGAGGCCCTCTCCGAGGAGGTGAGTCGAGCCACCCCCGAGGCCATGGCCCCCATCTGTGGCATTGACGCCGAGACCATCCGAGAAGCGGCCCGCATGCTCGCCTCGGTAAGCCCGGCCATGCTCTGCTACACCCTGGGCATCACCGAACACACCTGTGGAAAGAACAACGTCATGACCGTGGCCAACCTTCAGATGCTTCTGGGGAATATGGGCGTAGAGTGCGGGGGGGTCAACCCCTTACGCGGTCAGAATAACGTCCAGGGAGCCTGCGACATGGGAGCCCTGCCAGGGATTTTCCACGGCTATCAGAAGGTGGGCGATCCGGCTGCCCGCAAAAAATTTGAAGAGGCCTGGGGTGTCACAGATCTTCCCGAAAAACCAGGACTCATGATGCCCGAGATGATGGAAGGGCTAGAGGATAAAAAAGTCCGGGCCTTCTGGATCTTCGGGGAGAACCTGGCCAACACCGAACCCGATATCCACAAGGTAGAGCACGAACTCGCCTCGGCCGAGTTCCTCATCTGCCAGGACATCTTCTTAAACGAAACCACCAAATTTGCCCACGTGGTCCTTCCTGCGGCCGCATGGAGTGAAAACGACGGTACCTTCACCAACAGTGAACGCCGCGTCAGCCGCGTGCGTACCGCCTCCACCCCCCCCGGAGTGGCAAAACCCAACTGGTGGATCTTCAAAGAGATTGCCAAACGCTTCGGTCACGAGTGGCCCGCCAATAGCGCCCAGGAGATCTGGGACGATGAAGTGGCGGCCCTGGCCCCCAACTTCAAGGGGATCACCTACGACCGCATCGAAAACGACGGCCTCCAGTGGCCCTGTCCCAGTACCGACCACCCCGGTACCGTATTCCTCCACAAAGGGGGCCAATTCACCCATGGGAAAGGGGTCTTTAACATCACAAACTGGACCCCCCCGGCCGAAATCGCCGATGCGGAGTACCCCCTCGTCTTAAGCACCGGAAGACGCCTCTACCACTACCACACCCGCACCCAGACCGGTCGATGTGAAGGCTTAAACGATCTCCTCGGTGAAGAGACCTGCGATATCTCTCCGACGGATGCCCGACGCCTGGGCATTCAGCCCCAGGAGACGGTTCGGGTCTCCTCACGGCGCGGCACCGTGGAGGTGACGGCACGGATCACCCCGGAAATTCCCGAAGGCATGGTCTGGATGGCCTTTCACTTCCGGGAGACCAACGCCAACTGGCTCACCAACGCAGCCTACGACCCCGAAACCCTCACCGCCGAATACAAAGCATGTGCGGTGAAGGTGGAGAAGATGTAAAAACTAAGCCTCCGGCGGCCCTGCCGGGAGCCAACCTTTTGAAAAGGTTGCCAAACAAACTTTTACTGTAACGGAGACGGACCTTTGGTCCGTCCCCGTTACAAATCTGGGGTCCAGGGGATTTATCTCCTGGCCGCCGGAGGCCCTTTTTTTGGTCACTTTGACCATAGAAGGCCATGCTTTCTCCGTATGGCCTATATATTGAGATGATCTCCCAACCGCGCCTGAAACTGAGCATCGGTCTCTCTCTTGATCTCTTCTTGAACACGCCCATACTCCACCACCAGTGTCTCCGCCAGAGGTGTCAGGGTGGACCCCCCCCCCGTGGCACCGCCAATCTTCTTAATGAGAAGGGGCTCGCCCAGACGCTCTTCGGCAGCCTTCACCCGAGCCCAGATCGCTCGGTATCCGATTTTCAGCTCTTTGCCCGCCGCATGGATGGATCCCAACCGGTGAACCGCCTCGAGAATTTTCAAACGCCCAAGGCCGAAGACCACCTCTCCCTCCTCATTTTCAAGCCACACCTTCGATCGAACCTTAAGTTTTGCCCCCGCCATAGACGACTCCTTATGCATATACTCTCGTGTCCCTTCAATCCAAAAACGTGATGACCACTTTTTTTTAAGCCCCACTCACGAAAAGCGAATCCCAATCGACAAACAAAAGATCGTATCTTAATAGATTGCCTTCTATAGAACCCACGTTCGAGAATAATTCGTACCCTCGGGCCTAAAGATCCGCCACATCTGCTGACAAAAAAGCTCCGGCCCTTTTTCCCATGCCCCCATGAAATGCACAATACCCCAGCCCTAAAAAAAGGGTGGGGTATCTTCTATCAAAAAAGGCATCCAATCATCGCCCATGTCTGATGTATGCCCTTAAAATTTATCGTAGAGAATCATCTCCTCTTCCACCCCAAGACTCTCCAGCATATCGAGTACGGCATCAATCATGAGAGGCGGTCCACAGAGATAATACTCAATTTCCGCAGGATCGGGATGGGCATTTAAAAAATGGTCATAGAGAGCACTGTGGATAAAGCCGCGATAGCCATCCCAGACCTCTTCGGGCAGGGGCGAGGAGAGGGCCACGTAATAGTCGAAATTTTCATGAATATCGGCCAGGACCTTAAACTCATCGTCATAGAACATCTCCCGCTTGGAACGGGCGCCGTACCAAAAACTCATCTTTCGGTCACAGCCAAGCCCCTTTAGCTGATGAAAAATATGGCTGCGCATGGGTGCCATACCGGCGCCTCCACCGACGAAACAGAGCTCCTTCTCCGTATCTTGGACAAAAAACTCCCCATAAGGCCCAGAAAGGGTCACCTTATCCCCGGCTTTGAGGTGAAACAGGTAGGTCGAGCCCACCCCAGGGGGGGCATGGGGTACATGGCCAGGAGGGGTAGCGATGCGGACATTGAGCATCACCCGCCGATTATCAGACGGAGGATTCGCCATGGAATACGCCCGAGAGGCATTCTCATCGTTCTTATGCGAGAGGCGCCATAAATTGTGCATATCCCAGTCCGGACGGTACACCTCGGGGACATCAAAATCGGAGAACCGTATATCGTAAGGGGGGATATCAATCTGAATATAAGAGCCCGCCTTAAACTCCATGGTCTGGCCATCCTCTAAATCGATGACCAGCTCCTTGATAAAGGTGGAGACGTTATCATTGGAGGCCACGGTCCCCGTATATTTGCAGATACTAAAAATTTCATCGGGCACGTGGATCTCTAAGTTCTGTTTCACCTTCATCTGACAGGCAATACGTACATTGGCCATGCGCTCCTTTCGTGACACATGACTCAGCTCCGTAGGCAAAATATTCCCCCCGCCCTTGCTCACCACACATTTGCACATGCCGCAGGAGCCGCTGCCCCCACAGGCCGAGGGGAGAAGTACCCCATTTCCAAGAAGGGCCGATAAGAGCGTGGGGGTCCCCTCCACCCGAAGGGGATGACCGTTATCATCGTTGATAATGATGGTCCGCTCCCCTTGAACCATCACCACCCTCTCCACGAGGATAAGCAGCAGCACAAGAAAGAGAATAATCCCGATAAAGACGCACAAACTGACCAGATAAATCACGGAAGGGCCTCCTTCGCTATAAAAGATGCCGTATATGACCATATAAGAGTGATTGAACCGGGCCCATTTTTCAACCGACGCATCACGTCGACATGCCCGAAAAGATCATAAAGCCCATGGCCATAAGGCCGCTGACGATCATGATGATACCAAAACCCCGTAAACCCACCGGCACATTGGCGTAACGCATCTTAACGCGAATAGCGGCCATGGTCACAATGGCCAGCATCCAGCCTGTGCCCGAGCCAAAGCCAAAGACCAGGGCTTCCACGGCGGTGTAGTTTCTCTCCACCATAAAGAGAGAGGTGCCCAGGATGGCACAATTGACGGCGATGAGGGGAAGAAAAACGCCCAGATTGATATAGAGAATCGGAGAGTAACGATCGAGAATCATCTCCACCACCTGCACCATGGCGGCAATGATCGCAATAAAGGTAATATACTTTAGAAAATTGAGATCCACATCGGGAAACCCGGCCCAGGTGAGGGCTCCGGGGGCCAGAAAAAAATGGTAGATAAACCAGTTGGCTGGGGAGGTGATGGTCAAGACAAAGATCACGGCAATGCCCAATCCCACAGCCGTCTGAAGGGTCTTTGATACCGCCACAAACGAGCACATCCCCAGGAAATAGGCCAGCAGGATATTGCCCACAAATACTGAGTTGAAGAAGAGTTCAAACAGATCCCCCATAGCTTAGCCCTCCTCCGGCATTCCGCCCTGGATCCAAACGAGAAGGCCGATGACGATAAAGGCCCCCGGTGCCAGAGACATAAGCCCCATATTGGTGTAGCCAAGATCATAGAGAAAAGAGGGGACCACCGAGATCCCGAAAATTTTACCCGCCCCTAAAAATTCCCGAATAAAGGCGACCCCCACCAGAACCAGCCCATACCCCAACCCATTGCCGAGACCGTCGGCCACCGAAAGGGAGGGTGGATTGGCCAGGGCAAAGGATTCGGCACGCCCCATCACGATACAATTGGTGATGATGAGCCCCACAAAGACCGAGAGCTGCTTGCTGATATCATAGAGATACGCCTTGAGGATCTCATCGGCCACCACCACGAGAGAGGCGATGATGGTCAGTTCGACGATCATTCGTATGTTACGGGGAATCTGATGCCGCAAAAGGGAGATAATAAGATTCGATAGGGTGAGTACCCCCGTCAGAGCCAGGGCCATGACCAGGGCCGTCTTCATCTGTACCGTCACGGCCAGGGCCGAACATATCCCCAGGATCTGCCGGGAAATAGGGTTATCCTCCCAGAGGGCAGCTTTAAAGGTCTGAAATTGCTTGGTTCGCATAAAACCCATGATCACTCCAGATTTTTAATATTTTCCAGATTTTTGCCCATACGATTCTGACGAAATCGTAAGGAGACTCCCTCATAGGTGGCCAAATCAGTGGCCAGACCCTGGCTGAGGTAGCGCCCGGTGAGGGTGGCACCGCTGATACCATCCACCACATTATCCAGTTCCCCCACCACCCCTCCTTTGGCGATACGGATGGAGGCAAACTGCCCAGATTTCCCGACAATTTTCTTCCCCACAAAATTATTCTGGAACCACGCACTCTCGATCTCACCACCCAGTCCCGGGGTCTCCTGGTGGGAGTAAACGGTAAAGCCCTTGATGGTGCTGCCATCGGCATCGATGGCCAGATACCCCTTAATACGTCCCCAGAGCCCCCGGGAATTCACGGGCAGAATATAAGAGACCACCGCCCCCTTCTCCACGGTGAGATAGAGGGGAAGATAAGACGCCTCGGTATCGGGTGGCTGGGGGTAAAGTGCCCCGTCGTTACTGGCCCATACCTTCAAGATATGCGCCTTAAAAAGAGCCGAAACCGCTTCGGCAGAGCCCTTTCCCACGCCAAACTCGATGGATGCCGCCTTCAAAATATTTTTCTGGCGATCCAAACGCATATTCACCTCTTGACGGGCCTTAAGGGCCGTGGATGCCGTCGTGATACAGAGGCAACAGACAAAGGCAACGACGGTGGCAAAAAAAATAGCCCTTCTCGCATCAGACATTGGTCACCCGCCTTCCGGTACGGAATTTAATCTCAATCACTTCCAGCATGGGAGAGAAAAGATTCATAAAAAGAATGGCCAGCATCACCCCTTCTGCATAGGCTGTATTATACGACCGGACAATCACCGTGAGCATCCCGATACAAAATCCGTAGACCCACCGTGCCCCTTCAGTTCCCGGGGCCGAGACCGGATCGGTGGCCATAAAGGTGATCCCAAAGGCGAACCCGCCCATGATGAGATGGTCCACCGGACCAATCCAGTGCCAAGGAGAGCTCTCTGGGGAGAGAAGAACCACGAGGCTTCCCATGGCCACCACCCCGAAGATACCGCCGAGGATGATACGGTAACTCGCCACCCCCACCAGACAGAGAAAAAAGGCGCTGATGATACATAAAAGGGCCGAGGTCTCTCCGATACTTCCCGGAATATGGCCGGAGAACATCGCCCAAAAGGTATACCCGTTTTGAGTCAACGCCTCGCCTATCCCCGATCCAGAGGTTCCCAGGGCCAGAGATAAAGGCGTGGCTCCCGTCACCGCATCCACGCTGCGGGAGGCCACCCACACCTTATCGCCACTCATGGCCACAGGGTAGGAGAAGAAGAGGAATGCCCGGGCCGTAAGGGCCGGGTTCAAGATATTGCGCCCGGTGCCCCCAAACACCTCCTTGCCCACCACCACGCCAAAAGAGATCCCCACGGCGACCTGCCAGAGGGGAATTGTCGGCGGCAGAATCAAGGGAAAGAGAAGACCGGTGACGAGGAACCCCTCACTGATCTTATGGCCCCTCACGATGGCAAAAATTCCCTCCCAGGTGAGCCC
>JABXKT010000297.1 GCA_013619155.1 Desulfobacteraceae bacterium | reverse complement strand
TCGTGGGCTCGGAGATGTGTATAAGAGACAGATACCAATGTATGTATCGATATAACGCAAAGCTCTTATATTTAAGATATCTAATCCTTCTGGAAGATGTAGGTCTTTACAATCCTTATAATACTCAAGTAGTGCTTTTGCAATAAGATGCTCACCATGAACCAAGAGTACATCTGCTAAAGATTTTGCATGTACATACTTCACTACATCGAAGACCAACTCTGCGTGGACTTTTTCACTGTAAGTTCCAAAATAATCCATCTTTTTGGTATAAGGGTTACTGACATAAGTTAAGAAACTCTTACCCCCATCTCTTGTGTAAACTTTCAGTCTTCCCGGACGGTCTGTTAGAAAAGTATTAATCTCCGCAGGAAGCCCTATACAAGTTTCTGGTGAATATGTTTTATTTCCTTTTACTAAGAGGTCTTTGTCCAACTCATAACCCTCTTTTATGTTGTTATAGTACCACATAGCATAATTTTGAAAGTTGTGCCATGACGCACATACTGTGCAACCCTTATAAGTAGGTGTAGACTCTTTTCCTTTTTCTGAATAACATCTCCAAAGCATTCCGTGCCACCTAGAATAAACTGAGGTGGGTTTTCCTGAATCAACATAATGTGTAAGATACAACCCTTCTCCTAAGAAACCTACACCTGTTACTGATTTATAATATGGATCTTTTACGCAATTATAAGTTAAGTTTGTCGTGATTGCAGTTGTGATATAACCAGTGGCATTAAAACGGACTTTAACATTTTTCATGTCCTTATATTCTAAGACCTCAACTTCTCCGTATTTTCCAAGGTCAAAGGTATAGCCCTTTTTATATTTAGATCGTGCCATACACACCACCACTATCACCTGTTGTCTTACCAATACGTAAGGTTAGATAACTCTCCTGCATAGGTATTTCTTCAGCGAAGAGGGGTAGGTCATTATCTACAGACAATTTAACTTTCTTGAACAACTCTTCAAGGCATTCTTTGTCAACATAGACACCAACTTTATCAAGGATGTTATCAACAGTTTTACTACCTTCTACAAAGCCTAAGACTTGGTTAATCACAGCCAATTCTTCTGGTGTGAATGGTAAAATTATTTGTTCTTCTTGTTCCATATTAAATCTCCTATTTGGTTGTGCTACCAAAACCTCCAGAGCGCTCTTGATCTTTCACCTTGTAGATACCAGTGATGTAGTTCATAGGGACGATCTGTGCAATACGTTCATCTTTATCTAAAGTTACAGGCTCATTTGTAACATTGCGATACATCACCAAAACTTCTTTATCATAATCCGCATCGATCACTCCAACACCATTCATAAGTAATAACCCTTTCTTATAAGCAATACTAGAACGTGCAAATAACATATAAACCACACCATCTAGGACTTCATCCAAGAAGTAGCCTGTCTTTACAAGTTTGGTAGTATTTGGTTCAATTGTAATCGCCTCTGTACAAGTTAAGTCTGCACCTGCACTAAATTTTGTTTGATGTACTAATTCTTTATTCAATTTATTTCTCCTTATGCAAAATCAATGATGTGCTTGTTCACCTTCAAACGCTTCTCTTTAGTTACTTGGAAATAAGACCGTTTGTACAATTTACTCTCAATCGCATTACGCATCTTCTCTAAGTCAAAACCTAAATCTTTAGCACGTTGTGATAAGTCCATTCCAACACCAATTCTAATA
>JABXKT010000013.1 GCA_013619155.1 Desulfobacteraceae bacterium | reverse complement strand
CTCCTCGCCTATGCCCAGACACACCCCGGACGCATCACCTATCCCATGCCCCCTCAGTTCTACGGTTCCTCTTTTCTCAAGCAGATCCTCCTGGACCTGGCCGAGGAGCGGGCCTCCCTCTACGCCCCCTTACAGGAGGAAGCGTTCCAGAGGGTCACCGCCCCTCTATGGCACTGGCTCGACGCCCTCCACCCCCTAACCTGGCGAAGTGCCCGGGCCTTCCCCACGGGAAGCGCCCATATGATCCAGCTTTTAGACGATGGCCAGATCGATCTGGCCATCAGCTTCAACCCCCAGGATGCCGCCGCCAAGAAAAAACAGGGGCTCCTTCCGGATGGGGCCCAATTTTGCACCTTTGATATCGGCGCCCTCACCAACAGCCACTTCCTGGCCATCCCCTACAACAGCGATGCCAAGGCCGCCGCCCAGGTGATCATCGACTTTCTCCTCTCTCCGGAGGCCCAGGCGAAGAAGGCCGACACCAATATCTGGGGCGATCCCACGGTCCTTGATATCGCCACACTAGCCCCCGAAGAGCGCGCCCTCTTCCAGGCATTCCCCCCCTTGCAGCGAAGCGTTGCCGAGCCCCACCCCTCCTGGATGACCGCCATGGAGAGGGAGTGGAAGAGACGATACGGCCATTAGAGATGATCTTACCCCTCTTCCCCCTTATTGTGATCCTCCTCTGCCTCGCCCCCTTAATTTTTGCCATGGCCGGGATACTCTTACCGGCCCTGGGTACCAACATGGTGACGGGCGAGCTGCATCTGAGCTTAGACGCCATGAAAGCGCTGATGGCCGAACCGGGCCTGGGCCAGAGCCTTCGTCTCACCCTCACCACGGGAAGCGGTGCCACCCTTATCTCCCTAGCCCTGGCCCTTCTAGGCATCACCTTCACCTGGGGCACCCCGTGGTGGCGATGGATCCAACGCATGCTCCCCCCCTTGCTCTCCCTGCCCCACGTCGCCTTTGCCATCGGTTTCGCCTTTCTCATCTCTCCCAGCGGCTGGCTGGCGCGCCTGGCCACCCCCGGCCTCACCGGCTGGAGCCGCCCTCCGGATTGGCAGATCATCCAAGACCCCTATGGGCTCACCCTCACCCTGGCCCTGGCCATAAAGGAGACCCCCTTTCTCCTCCTCATATGCATGGCCGCCCTCTCCCAGATCGATGTGGATCGTCAGCTCTGGTTGGGGCGTAGCCTGGGCTATCGGCCCCACCAGGTATGGCTCAAAATCCTCATCCCCCAGATCTACCCCCTCATCCGCCTCCCCTTGTGTGCCGTCATGGCCTACAGCCTCTCGGTGGTGGATATGGCCATCCTCTTAGGGCCCAACCGGCCTCCCACCCTCTCCGTGGTGGTCTTCGGATGGTTTCAGGAGCCCGAGCTCTCCCTCATCCCCCGGGCCACCTCGGGAGCCCTCCTCCTCCTGGGACTGACCGGGATATTCATGGGCATCTGGGTGTTAGGAGAGCGCCTCGCAGCCACCCTCGTGAAAAAAATCCGGATCGATGGAAATAGGGGCCGCTCTCCCCGAGGCCTTACGGGCATCGTCCGGGGCTCGATGGGTACCGGGTTTTTCGTCAGCATCTCCGTCCTCTCGGCCCTTCTCCTCTGGAGTGTAACCACACGATGGCGATTCCCCGACGCCTGGCCCGCCCGGGTATCCCTTGCGAACTGGGCTTCGGAGCTCCCCTACGCATGGTATCCCATGGGTTTTTCTGTGATCATTGCCCTCCTCTCCAGTATCATAGCCACCCTGCTTGTCATCGGCACCCTGGAGCATCAAAATCGAACGCGCCGCCCCTGGCCCCTCTGGATCATGGCCCTGCCCATCCTCGTACCCCAGCTTCCCATGCTCTTCGGAATTCACGTGGCCGCTCTTCGTATGGGGCTCTCCCCCACCCTCCCCCTCGTGGTATGGGGGCATCTCATCTTCGTCTTTCCCTATATCTGGATCTGCCTCCACGGCACCTACCACCGCTTCGATGCGCGCTACACTACCGTGGGGCTCACCATGGGCCACTCGCCCCTCACCTGTTTTCTCAAGATCAAGCTCCCCATGCTCCTTCGCCCCATACTCTTCTCCTGGGCCGTGGGATTCTCCGTCTCCATCGCCCAGTTTCTCCCCACCCTCATGCTCGGGGGGGGACGCATCGCCACCATCACCACCGAGGCCGTGGCCATCGGCAGCGGCGTCGACCGACGCATCGCAGCCATCTACGCCCTCATTCAGCTCACCCTACCCGCCCTGGCCTACGCCATGGCCCTCATCCTTCCCCGAATGAAACGAGGAACCCCATGAACCGAGCCCTTACCCTATCGCGCCTCACCATCAGAAACGGGGCCTCGCCCCTCTTTCCCGAACTCTGCCTCACCATCGCCCCTGGGGAGGTGGTGACCATCATGGGCCCTTCGGGCAGTGGAAAATCCACCCTCCTAAGCTGGATCTCCGGAGCCCTGCCGCCCCACTTCACCGCCAACGGTACTCTGACCCTGGGTGATAGAGAGCTCACCACCCTACCCATAGAAAAACGGGGCATCGCCATCCTCTTCCAGGACGACCTCCTCTTTCCCCACATGACGGCCTTAGAGAATCTCCTCTTTGCCCTACCTCGAGGCGGGGCACAGGAGAGGCGGACAGAGGCTCTCTGCGCCCTCACCGAATTGGACTTAGAGGGGCTGGAAGATCGAAGGCCCGAGGCCCTCTCCGGGGGCCAGAAGGCGCGCATCAGCCTCATACGCGCCCTCCTCAGCCGGCCCAAGGCCGTGCTTCTGGACGAGCCCTTCTCAAAGCTCGACAAACCCTTACGCCAAAGCTTTCGCCACCTCGTCTTCGCTAAAATCCGGGCCATGGGCATCCCCGCCCTCCTCGTCACCCACGACAAAGATGATATCCCCTTAGGGGGTCGCCTCGTCCACCTGGGACCGACACAGCTCCGGGTGCCGTCCATAGAGTGACCGTCCGGCGGCCCCTGCCCCTCTTGTGTTGCCAGGATTGATGCGATAGAAAAAAGGGGCACTATTCGGAGAGGGCCTCCGAATAGCCAAGGTGGCCAAAAAACTGACCGCCGGCGGCCAGGCGTGTCGATTTAATCGATAGACCCCATCGGCCCTCCACGAGGATGAAGAGGGGTGGGCCACGCCCATACCGATGGGGATCGTGATCGTAGTGCACCCTACGGATGGAGCGACAGACGTCATCGGCCTTCCACGAGTATGAAGATGGGTGGCACAAACCCATCGTTCCTCGGATCCGTCACATTTGCTGTCAAAAAGAACGCCACCCCAACATGTTGTGGCGGTAATCGAAAAAGTTTTTGCGACGCTTTTTGAGAAAAAAAGGGCCTGGTTCAAAACAGGGTTACACTTTTGAAGGTGGCCCATATTTGTTGGGAAGTTGAAGAGAGATAGGGTCTACAGCACGGAAACACTTCCAGAGCGTTGGCAATGGAGCTGAGTCACCACGACACCCTCCCGGGCGCGCCGCGCTCCGTCGCGGCTTTTTTGCCGGGGGGCTTGTTACCCTAAAATGGCCATTATTAAACCATGCCAAAAAAAGGGCCCATCATCGGCATCAATGGAAAAAAGGGGAGGGAGAGTAGCGTGCTGGACCGATGGAGCAGTGGATGGGTAAGGCGCCCCCTGGGGTGGATAGCCAAACCCCTGGAGGCAAGGGGGATAGGGGCAGATCGGGTAAGCGTGGCTGGATTTATCATCGGGCTTCTCGCCATGCCGGCCCTGGCCATGGGGTGGTACAAGGTGGCCTTAGGCATCATCATCATCAACCGTATCGGCGACGGCATGGATGGTTTAATAGCACGGCGGAACGGCCCCACCGATGCCGGAGGATTTCTCGATATCGTCCTCGACTTCATCTTCTACGCCTCGGTGGTGGTGGGATTTGCCTGGGCCAATCCAGAAAAAAACGCCCTGGCCTCGGTGCTCCTCCTCTTCTCCTTTATGGGCACCGGGTCGAGTTTCCTAGCCTTTGCCGTACTGGCGGAGAGACGAAAACTCACCTCATCCGTCTACCCCCACAAGGCCCTCTACTATATGGGAGGGCTCACCGAAGGCACCGAGACGATCCTCTTCTACCTCATCGTCTGCCTGATCCCCGATGCCTTTCCTATTCTGGCTTATCTCTTCGCCCTGGCCTGTGGCATCACCACCCTGGCCCGTATCCTCACCGGCTACCAGACCCTCTCAGCACCGAATACCGACGATAAAAAGAGGGGCTAAAAAAAGCCGAGGCGGGCAAGGCACCCCCCCCTTTTTTTCCTAAAAAAGCCCTCGCCAGGTGAAGGTAAAATGTCCGATGATGGCCGGGCTAATTTTTGCACAACCCCCACTTTTGGTGTACCATGACCTCCATGTCTCTCTTCGCCCGTGACGCCTTCACACCCATGATGCCTCATTAGGAGGCATTTCATCGCCCTTGCGTCACCGCCCCAACAAAAAAACCGGAGTCATTATGAAACGTGTTGTTATCTCCCTGGCCATCATCACCGTCCTCTCCACCACCCTCTATCTGGGTAGCCGAAAGGTCCAGACCTGGAATCAATCATCGGTACGACACGCCGTGGAGAGTGAACAGGAGCGGTGGATGGTGGATATGGAGGCCCTTAAAAATGAGGTGAAAGAGCTGAAAGATGAACTCTACAGCGAGACGGCACAGGAGACAGAGGCCCGTAAGATCAGTGAGATCATGGGCACCCCTGAAGGCATGGCCCCGTCCATGGATACGCAAGGCGTTGGGTCTGCGGCATCAGAAAAACGCCTGCTCTCCTTTTTCGATTATCTGAATAAAAAACACCCCTCGGAAATCCCCGCCCAAAAGCGCTTCCAGCGTGGCCTCTCACGCCTGGCCGCCTCACCACCGGAGATTATGGAAAATGAGCTCGACACCCTGGCCCTGTTCCGCAATATCGCCCATCTCTACCGGGCCCTTTCGGGGAAAGAGGTGCGGGTATTCAGGCGCTGGCTGGAGATGGAACCCGATGCCATCGAGGCCTTTCTCCCCGATCTTTATACGGTGATGATGGACGGCTCATGCCCCCAGGTGGTCCCCCCGGACTGTACCCGAGAGACGGCCATCCACTACGCCACCTTCTTCTTGCGCACCCTGGGCGGGAGAAGCTATCTTCTACGCAGAAGTGCCCGATACCGCATCCTGACGACCTACTACGCCCTTCTGGTGATCCACGAGGCCAATCTTTCCGGGAGCAACCTCTACGGGGTGGATATTCTCCCCCCCTTAGAGAGACTTCAAAGCGAGATCGCCCTCTACAAAGGGCTGTCCAAACAGAGGCTCTACCTCGCCACCCTCGAGAAAATCGGCGCTCACTACCGAAACCGGTAACACGGTTTTTCCATAAAAAAAAGGGGGGCATCAAGATGCCCCCCTCTTTCAAAAAAATAGACACTCTATAGTAGCTATGGAGTGCACCGGAAAAACCAGACGAGCCCCATCATGAGAACGACAGAAAAAAATGGCTCCGGCAATATGTCATGCCCTAGGAGGCGTCATCCTTCTTCTTCTCATCTTCGATCTTCTCGTCTTCGGTCTTCTCATTTTCGGTCTCGGAGACAGACTTCTTGAAGTTACGAATGCCTTTTCCGATACCGGAGCCAATCTCGGGAAGACGACCGGCACCAAAAATAATAAGAATGATGATGAGGATGATGGTCAGTTCCATCGGACCAAGTCCAAACATATGCTCTCCCTTCATGCAAAGGTATCTGATGTCCATATCAGCCAAAATACGCTGATTATTTTTTTGACGGCCAGGCCCTTCGTCGTCGCCCACCGAAAATAGAGAATCCATGATATCTATGCGTCACTAAATGACTAAATAACGCGAGGCCAGAACATACCACCGGCTCCGGCAAGGTGTCAATCTTTATACCGAAAAGGGATTCAGCACATCATGACACATTTTACCCCCCAGGGACGGCCCCTTCTCATTGGAAGCCTTCCCCTCTCCGACCATGACCAGGCCACCGCCCTTGTCCTCACCCACACCCCTGAAATTCCCCTGTGGGTCCAGCTCCCCGCCAACCCCAAAGAGGGGATGATCGATCAATTTCTCCCGGGATTCCCCGGCCTCGTGGAGACCGAGGAGAAGGCGTGGATCGATGCCACCTCCGAGGCATTTGCCCAGGAGATGCTCGCCTTCTACGAAGCCTATCTCGCCATCACCGAAGCCCATGGCGACATCGAGGCCTCCCCCTTTGCCCTCTCCCCGGAGCGAACGAAAGGTTTTTCCACCCTCACCAATCTGGCGCCCACCCTCTCCCCGCCACCACGGGCATTGAAGGGGCAGATCACCGGCCCCATCACCTTTGGCACTGCCGTCAAAGATCATGAGGACCGAGCCATCTTCTACGATGACCAGCTGAGAGATATCATGGTCAAACACCTCTCCATGCAGGCCGCCTGGCAGGCCCGCATGCTGGGAAAAAACGGGGCGACGCCCATCGTCTTCTTCGATGAGCCCGCCCTGGCCGGATTCGGCACCTCGGCCTACGTGACCATCACCGAAGGGGACGTCACCAATGCCTTGAATGAGATGGCCGCGGCCGTCCATAAAGAGGGGGGCCTTGCAGGAGTCCATGTCTGCGCCAACACTCAGTGGCCCCTTCTCTTCAACGCCCATATCGATATCATCAGCTTCGATGCCTACACCTATTTTGACCGCTTCGCCCTCTTTACCGAGGACCTTAAGAGCTACCTCGCCAGGGGAGGACTCATCGCTTGGGGTATCGTCCCCACCGACAACGCCGAGCTCATAGAAAAAGAGAGCGTGGATAGCCTCTTCAAGCGGTGGGACGGTCAGATGAAAATACTGGAAGCCCTGGGATTCCAGCGTAAAGCGCTCATCGAGGCCACCTTCATCACCCCCAGCTGCGGCACCGGCTCCCTACCGCTAAACCTGGCCACCCGGGTCCTCACCCTCACCCACGATCTATCGGAGCGGGTACGCGCCCAGAGCTAAAGAGCCTCGACTCAATCACTATATGAAAATTAAAAAACACCTCCCCTGCCGGAGGTGTTTTTGTTGAGTCCCCTGCCCTTAAAAGAGGGGGAGAAGAGGGCCCCTTCCGAAAAAAGACCCCTTTGACGCCCGTACAAAATACTTCCCAAAAGGAAATACTTTCCTATATAGTAAAGAAGACCGGGATGATGCATGCCAAGGAGACTACCCCGGACATTTCAGGAGAAAACGAACAAGCCAAGACCATAGAATGTGATTGCCGTATATTATGGTAAAAAATTAAGTTATTTCAAAGATGCAAAATGTAATTCATGGTTTTCTGTTTGATTTTCTCACCATCCAGGCGAGCCGGGATAGATAAAGCCTGCCCGGTTTTAGCCCCCACACCCATGAGGGCCGCATCACTATAGGAGAGTATTTACGGGAACCGCACATATGGGGGCCTATTTTTTTAACAAAAAAAATATCCAAAAAAAAGTCCCCGGCGCGTGACTCGGACAAACGTTGATTGGAAGCACCCCTTTTTTAGGTGCCGTACCTTCGTGAAATAAGGAGCCCCATGCCTGATACTGATCACTCCAGCGTATTTACCGGTGCCAAAAAATACATCTTGGATGAGGAGCTGGCCAAAATCATCAACATCTCCATGGCCCTGGAGATGCCCCTCCTGCTTAAAGGGGAACCCGGTACCGGCAAAACCATGCTGGCCCACGCCATCAGCGAGAGCCTTCGCATGCCCCTCATCGCCTTAAACGTCAAATCGAGTATGAAGCTGGTGGAGGCCCTCTACCAGTATGACACCCTGACACGACTCAACGACAGCCGTTTCGGAGACTCCACCCGTAATGTCTCGAATATTGAGGAGTATATCACCATGGGAAAGATCGGCCAGGCCTTTACCGCCGATACACGGGTGGTGCTCCTCATCGATGAGATCGACAAGGCCGATACCGACTTTCAGGATGATATGCTCGATGTCCTCGACCAGATGCAGTTCGACATCATGGAGATCAACAAGACCGTCTCGGCCATAACGCGCCCGGTGATCCTCATCACCTCCAACGCCAAGAAAGACCTCTCCGACCCCTTCCTCGGCCGCTGCAACTTCCACCACATCGCCTTCCCCGACCCCAAGGCGATGCGCCGCATCTTAAGCGTCCACTTTCCCGATATCAGCGACGACCTGGCAGAGAGCGCCATCTCCACCTTCTACACCCTCCGGGAACTCGAGGGTATCGAGAAGAAACCGGCCACACGAGAGCTCATCAACTGGATGCGGGCCCTTCAGGCGGACCCGGATTTCAAGGTAAAGCGACTGGCCAAGGGGGAGATCCCCTTCCTGGGCATCCTCTTCAAAAAGAGCCCCGACTACCACCGGGCGGCACAGCAGGTGACCCGTCGCCGGGTATTTTAAGTCAAAAGAGGGGAGAGAAGGGACGCCCCATAAGAGGATAAAGCCCCCGGCCATAAAAAAGGCGTCTGGGGGCGGGGCATATGCCATAGATCGACACGCGCTTTACCGATCCGTTTTTCCGGCGCTTTTTTTAAGCGCCCCGCCGGAGGCACCATGTTCATCGACTTTTTTTACAAACTCAAAGAGATGGGAGTCCCCGTGAGCCCCACCTCCTTTCTGCGCCTTCAAAGAGCCCTCTCGTCGGGGCTGGTCAACTCCGTGGATGACTTTTATACCGCCGCGCGCACCATCCTCATCAAGAGCGAACGCCATTTCGACATCTACGATCAGATCTTTGCCTGGTACTTCCAAGGGGCCGATCCCATCGATGAGGACTCTTTAGAGCTCGATGAGATGGCCCGGGCTATGCTCGAGGAGTGGCTGCAAAACCCACGCGAGATGGCCGACGCCCTGGGCATAGACGAAAAAGAGCTCGCCCAGTACTCACCAGAAGCGCTCATCGACTATTTCAAAAAGAGGTTAAACGACCAGAAAGAGCGCCATGATGGTGGGAATAAGTGGATCGGCACGGGCGGTACCTCACCGGTGGGTCACTCCGGACACCACCCGGGTGGTATGCGCGTGGGCGGCGTATCAAAAAACAGGAGCGCGGTAAAACTGGCCGGAGAGAGGCGTTACCGAGACTACTCGGGCACGGGTCCCCTCACCCAGGCCCATATCGGGGAGGCCTTAAAACGCTTAAGGAATCTCACCCCTGCCGGCCCCAAAGATCGGCTCAACATCGACGAGAGCATCTATCAGACCCTTAAAAATGGCGGGGAGATCGAGCTGATCTTCGACCAGAGCTTAAAAGATCGCCTCAAGGTGATTCTCATGATCGACAACGGCGGCTGGTCCATGGAGCCCTATGTTCACATGGTCCAGACTCTTTTTGACTACGCCCGGGCTCAGTTCAAGGATGTGAAGACCTATTTCTTCCACAACACCATCTACGATACCGTCTGGCTCGATCCCAGCCGCTACGGAAAACCCACACGCGTAGATGACTTTTCCCGGGTCGATGCCAACACCCGGCTCATTATCTTAGGCGATGCCTCCATGGCCCCTTACGAGCTCTTCTCCCGGGATGGCTCCATCTACGTCCAGGACCGCAGCGGCAAGACCAGCATCGAGAGGCTACGATTCCTCGCCGAGACCTTTCCCCACTGCGTCTGGCTCAACCCCACCCAGGCTTCCATGTGGGGCTATACACGCACCATCGAGACCATCGCCCAGGTCATCCCCATGTTCGAGCTCTCCTTGGATGGCCTGGAAGCGGCCATCTCCCACCTCATGGAGAAGTAAAGAGTTTACCGGGTCCAGAGGGTGATACCCTGGCCCCGGGATAAAAAAAGACAAGAGAGGGCAAGAGCCTGATCTCCGAGAGAGATTTTCTTTTCCACGTCATTATCGCACACCCTTTCTCAGTAACCATCGAGGGCATTGGTACTTTCGGCATGGCGATTTACGATAGACCTTCTTCGTACCGGGTTCTTCTATCTCTTTTGCCTGAAAAACGTCTTGATGACTCTTCGCGGTTTTTCATAGGCACCAAAATTTATACCTATCACCCGTTCTTTGAACGTTACATCGACGTCGATGGTCTCCGGTGTCGTCATGATATAACGGCGAGGCAAATACCCGATGTCGACCCTTACGACATAATCGCCTGGCTTTATGTCGGCGATTATATACCGCCCCTTCTTGTCGCTAAAGGCATCCCGAATCTCCTTACCGCCCTTCGATAAAACCACGCGGATGGGCGAGAGCCCATCCTCTCCCGCCTCTTTTTGCATATTTTTATTCTCGTCATCAAAGATGACTCCCTGAATGGTTCCCACCCGTTCCAAGGGAATATCGACAAAGATATTATCCCCTCTCTCAAGAGATACGAGGAGGGGAAGAGCGATCGTCGGCACAACCCCGCTGGGAAGCCCAAATAGCTCCACATCCAGGTGGTAATCCCCCGGTTCCAGGGCGGGAAATTCGAACTGACCATCCTGGTCCGTATATAGATGCCTATAATCCAACAGGACCTTACACTTCTCATAGACCGTCTCATCGACCCCGCGTTTACCATCTCCATCTTCATCGAGGAAGAGTTGCCCTCGCACACGTCCCTTTATCTTGATCCAGGGGATTGGTGTGCCAAATTTTGATCGCCATACCAGGCCGATATTCCATGCACTCTCGTTATCTTCGGTGACATTGTCCCACTCGAATTTGAGGCTCAGCGATTGGCCTCTAGCTATGTCCAACTGCTTAGTAAGGGATAAATCCACATCATAGGTATCTCTTCTCGTCTTGATGCCATCGCTCCTGGCGACCTCATCGGTATATTCGACATTGGCGTTCAAGACATTGAAGAGATGGCATCCCAGGTTATACCCTATCTTCTCTGTGGTGGTACGATTGCTCTCACGCCGGTTGGTGTTACGATCATAGCTCAACCCCCAGTTGAACATCTTAAGGGAGCCGCTTGCCGTTGCACTGTACTCGGTGGTGGTTGCCCGGGTCTCCCTCAGCAGATCTCTCTCTGTTCCCCACTCTCCTCTAGTAAAAAGGGTGATATATGAAAATGATTTATACAAGCCAAGGGAGAGGCTCTCTTCGATCCTCTTCTCACCTGTAAAGAGGCTCATTTCGCTGTTTTTTTCCTTTTCCCGTTCCCATGTCAGATCCACCGTCGGCCACCGCCCATACCTGAACTGCGGCCCCCCTCTGATTTTTTCAGTGTCTGTCGTTAAATGTGCAGGATTGTCATCTACATTGTCATTGTATCGATGATAATCGACCCAGAGGTCAAGCGGTTCGAAGAGCCGGTAGCGGGAGTAGAGTTTAAACCCCTCTTCATCGGTGATGCCGCCAGGATAATTGGCTCCCCCGTGATAATATTCGGCTCCAAGCCCCACCCTCTCCCGGTTAAAATCACCCCCCGTGAGCCACGCAATATCTTCTATTTTTCGACCGTCCGTCTCCTCGAAACCGTAAGCCATCTCTCCGAAGAGGGTCAACGGACCCAAGGGTCGATATTCGCCATCAAAGCCGTAAAGCCCCTTCGTCCTATCGCCATGCTCTCTATCCATAAATACAGAGCTCAATCCGATCCGGCCCCTCTCACCCATCAGGGCGGTCACCTTGGTCCCGACGGAGTGGATATCATACTCTGTCCTCGCCTCATCATCGAGACCGCTCTCACCATCGAGACCGCTCTCCGTATCGCTGCGTCCCGCCCAGAAAGTGGTTTCAAGTTGTTCTCCCTGGGTTCTGGCAGTAATTCCCTCACCCGAGAGATCCTCGATAAGCCGACTAAAGGAGGCATGCGTATGGCCCAGGCTCAGGTCCCACCTCTCTTTCCTGCTCAAATCGAATCGATAATCGAGATCTTGATCTTGATCTTGATCCCTTACAAAAGTGCCGTTAAAGTATAACCGGCTATAATAATCCTCGGTGAGATCTCCGGCAGCGTCAAACCTCAATCTGGTCTCCGGCACACCCTCGGTCTGATCGTTGATATCAGAGAGCTCAAGCTCCATGGATCCTGGCAGTTCCCTGTATATCGCCCCCTTCTCATCGACAACAGGCAAAACCGTCAGACGTATCTTTGCCTCATCCGAGATATCCCTGCCCTCTCCCCTTGCACCGATCGAAGAGACCCGGAATGAGAGAACATGAAGCTGCTCCTGCCTGATATCCCGGGGTATCGTCAGCAAGACCGTCACCACCCTCTTCTGATACGGGCCGAGCAGAATTCTCTCTTGGGAGGTCTTAACCGTCCAGCCCCGGCTTGAATGCGCTTCAAATTCAAATATATCCTCACCGTTACCCAGATTTCTAATCTCAAACCCATAGCTCACCTGCTTGTCCGCCCACTCCAATCTCGGATATGCCTTTGGGGTGAGGCGCAAACCCAAAACGCGCCTTACCCGCAGCACCACGGAGGCCGTCGCCATGACGCGTGCATCACTCTCGGATATAATCGTAAGTTTAACAGAATAAGGGATCGTGGAGAGGGCCGTGGGCGGGACCGAAACGGTGAAGAGTTTTTTCTTACTCTCACCGGGCTCCAGAGCAATAGGAGCCAGGGAGCTGATGCCGCTCCACCCTTTTGGAAGACCGATGGATGGAAGGAATACACCCTTAACCGCACCGCTATTCTCGATGGTAAAGGGCAGGGTGACAAAGGCTCTGGGGGCAATCAGCCGGGGGCCGGGCGGTACAATATGAATGGCATGCTGAGATTCGGCAAGGAGGAGGGGTGCCTGAAAAGTCAGGATAAAATAGAAGAGTGCGGCGAATATATATTTATAAGACACATTTTCTACCGACGCCAGAGATCATAGATAAAAGCCCTCACTGCGTTTTCAATATAAACGTCAGCCCGAGATTGTAACCGGCCTGAGGGTCGGACCAATCCAACACCATTCTCAGATCGATATACTTTGTAATGTCTCTGCTCCCCGAGCCGGATGCCACGAACTGGTTATTGCTCCTCACCTTACGATAGGAGTTGGGGTTTTCGTGATCAAACTTCCACTCGAGATCTCCGCAACCCTTGCCGAAGGCACCCGGTGAGAATTGACGGTTATCGGCCCTCAGATAGAGTTTCCAGCCCTGGCCCTCATCGCCGCCATTGACCCTGACTTTAACGGCCTGCACGCCTCTATCCCTACCCCTATCCATATGCCCCTCATCGAGGGTGCGCTCCGTCGGGGTAGAAAAATTGACGCTGAAGGTATCCACGGAGAGGCTGGGCCCCCTCGCCCAAGCGCCGTAGAGAGGCCAGATAAAAAACAGGACCAGGCAAAAAAAAACGCGGCTACCACTCTTTTTCGCCCACCCTCGCGGTAAGCGAGTCCATCTAAAAGCAAAACATCGCATCATTGGAGTGACCTCCGGCAGAGCACTTTTTGAAAGAAGCTCCGCAAAAAACTTTTCGATGACAGAAACACCTGCCTGTAAGAAGTTTTTTTTCAGTAAATGTGCCTCCGGCAGCCAGGGAATAAATCCCCTGGACCCCAAGTATGTGAGCATGACGGGCCTTTGGCCCGTCATGCTCACGATAAAAACCTGTTTGGCAACCTTTTGTAAAAGGTTGGCCCCCGGCAGGGCCGCCGGAGGCTATACTTTCACCGAACGGCCTCCGGTGGCGTGGGTGCCGAAGACTCTTTACCTCGCATAGGCACGCCTAATCTTGCCTTGCCCTCTCCCCTGGCTTCACTCCAAGGTGCTCATGGTGAACCGCAGGGTTAAACCATAGGTACCCGGTTTATCCCTCGTCCACCCCACAACCATTCTGTAGTCGACTTCGACCTCTCGATGATCGGCATATCGGGCGCTGGAATCGACGAGGCGCCCCTCATGGGATATGGCCGTGTAATGGGCATCCCCTGATTTTTTCCAGAGAAAGTCGGATAGAGGTTTGATTCTATTCCCCACCTTGCCCATATCCAGATCTTCGGAGCGAACGGTTAACTGCCACGCCACATTGCTGGAGACGGTAATTATAGCGGCACCCCTGGACTCTACGAACCCCTTATCCAGGTTAGAACTCGAGATCCTGGGGAAAATAAACGAGGGGGGGCGCAACTCCATTGCCTGAATGACAGGCACCGTCACGCCCACAGAGAGCCTCGATCTCTCATCCGCCATGCCATCTCGAAACGGGAAGAGACAGATTGCCATAAAAGCCAAGATAGTGGCTGTTCGCCAGATACTGATCCTCATTTTTCATCTCTCCGGTATCGCCGAGGCATCACTTCACCACCCACTCTAATTCCCCGGCGACTAAATCTTCTCCACCGTAATCGATAATGGTGAGAAGTATATAATCACCGGAGGGAAGTTTTTCCCCGATACGTCCATGGACAATTCGGCGATCGCCCGGGTAGACGGTGAAGGGAGCATGACCGTAATCCAGGGGAATCGTTCTCACCGCATCACCGTTCTCATCCCGAACTTGTATCTGCCCCCCGCATTTCAGCAGGCTGCGTCCCTGATTTTCGAAACGAACCCCTATCGTGGCCCCACCGTCACCACTCTCCTCCAGAGAGATATCGGTAATCACCCCTCTCTTCTCTTCCGTTCCCGGCACATTTTCCAGGACGCGGATCAGCATGTCCTGCATGGCAAATATTTGGAAAGAGGTCTTCCCTCTTTTTATCGTCCGGCTGAGAGTCGGTTTGGATACCTGAGAGACAAGAATATTCCCCCAATAAGTGCCCTCTCCATCCATCGGGATGGTCATGGAGAGTTGAATAATTTTGCTCTCACGGGGATCGAGATCCACCATTCGCGGAGAGATTCTTATCCAGCTCGCGCACCCGCGGCTTACCGCTCCGGGCTCAACCTGCCTCTCCTCACCGTACAGCCCCTTTATAAAATCCTTTGTGGAGATCTCAATGGAGAGCCTCTCTTCCCCCAGATTCTCGGCTGTCATGGTAGAGGTCACCGTCTCGCCCGGCTTCCCATTAAAGGCAAACTGCATGGGCACAATCGTATACCCGGCAAGGGCCTCTCCGGCAAAGAGCAGGGTGAAAATCAATATCAGGGGGATTTTAATCGCATGGAGGGTCTCTTTCATACACTCTTATCTATCTGTATTTAATCAAAAAGTCAATGTAAACTAAGCCTTATATCGCAACTCTTCATACATTCAGGGATAGCCCATCGCTCCATTTTTAGGGGATAAAATCCACCCGATGCATTGAATTTCGCCTTGTCTCCCACAGACAGTGGCTTCGCCACAGGAGGCATCGCGTTTTCTACGGCGCCGATATCATGCCCTCTATCGCCGTTATCTCGAACCCGGCATGGCAGTCAAAATCAGTCACTCCGACGAGATCGGGGGCGATCCGCCCAATTTTCGCCTATTTCGCCTCAGACTCGGCCGGATCTTATGATGGACTGGAGCGACCGTCCACCACAAGAGAGGGCAAGCTACTTGGCTTGCCCTCTCTTGTCTCCAATGATCGTTCAGATCTCATCGGCTATTCGGTCACCTCAGTAATACTCAGCGTGGTGGTGATGGAGTAAGCCCCCACGATATCGGTACTCCAGTCCATGAGGATCTTGGCGTTGACATCGCAAACCGCATTTTCCACGCCGTGGCCGGCAGCCGCGCCGACGGCTCCGCCGCCGATGATATCACTACCAGCACCGGTTACGATGGCTGTGTAAGCACCATAAGCGCCCAGGGCCGCCAAACCGTCGGAGGTGTAACCAGCCGTGACATTGTCCACCATGAGAAGGAGATCGGAATCGCTGCCAGCGGCCTTTTTCGCCCCATCGGTCGCATGGTAATCAGCAGGGAGGGTCCATAGCCCCTTGGTCGCCGTGATCTTAAACTTGGTGTTGCAGTCAAAATCCGTAATCTGGATCAAATCCGTCACGATGAATTCATTGGCCTCGTAGATAGATTGGGTAACCGCCGTAAACGGAGTCACATCAGGTTCCGTCAGTTCCCAATTCGCGCAAAACGGTACCGTGCCGCTCATGGTGGTACCACCATCGTGTGTGTCGACATCATCCACCGCCATCACCGGCCCCGCCATAAAAAACATGCCCACGGTCACTGCGATTGCCATCATTATGGATAATCGTTTTCTCATTTTATTTAATCTCCTTACATTTATATTATCTTAAAAAAGATTAAGGTACGTTACTTGAACTTCTGCCCTCCCTTCGCCTTGAAATATCGCTATTGATAACGCCTCTTTTTCATCGCATTCTCATTTGGATCCTGCCAACTTGAAATGCAAGCGACGTGCCATAGACGAGACAAGATGAATTTATCAATATTAACAAGTATTTAATAAGAGACAATCCCGTCGCCGCATCGAAGGAGGCGATCATGTGTTCAAGATACGACACCGGCGAGACTCGTTTTCAGGACCAGCCCCTTTGTAAGCCTCTGTTCTCGAAAGATAAATTGTAATTAACAGGGCAGTGTTCAATAACCGGCATAGCGATAAATCAATAAGGGCTCAGGCAAAAAATAAATGTCCCCGTTTAAGAAAAACGCGGCTGTGGTTTGCCCCGAGGAGCGGGGCAAAGCGCATAGGTAACCTGCTTTTCATGCTCACTGTGACCATGGAATCACTTTTTCTACGGTGCGGATATCGTGTAGACCACCGTGGTGGTGTAAGTCCCGGGAAGGTCCCTGGCCGCATTGAGAAGGACTTTAAAATCAATCTTAGCGGTACAGCCATTATCGCCCCCATGGATATTACTCCACAGCACCTGGCCTTGATCGCTCAAAGGTCTAAAATCGATAAAAATTTCGTTAAAGATCCCTCCATGGCCCTCCCCCTCATGGACCACACGCCTCTCTCTTATCTTGAGGTGCAAATCACCCGCAGGCTTCACATACCCCTCCACCGGCGTAAAGGGCGTGGCCTTGACCGACACTTTCCATGGGGTGTTGGCCGTGACACCAAGGGTTGTGGCCCCCTCGTCAGAGGCCTTGAACCCCGCCGCATAATCGGCGGCCGTGATTCCGGCGAAGAGATCTGCATACCCGGGCCCCGAAACCTCGACCTTCCGGATGATGGGAATCGTCCCCCCCACGTACTGGAGGGCATCGATATGGGTTTCACCTGCCAGACAGAAATGGGGAAACAGGATCACCAACACCCCCACCATCTTGCCAATCGCCTTCTTCATACCCCCCCTTCTCGACGCTTATCGTGCGCCGATGGTATAGGTAACCGTCACCAGATAGTCACCGGCAATATCCCTCACCGGGCTAAGCAGCAGCCTGTAATCGATCCGGGCCCGATAATGATCCCCACCCGTGTCGCCTGCCCAAAGCAATTGGTCTTTATCGCTCAAGGCTCCGAAATCCACGAAGCGGCCGGCAAAGCGACCGCCAGAGCCCGCCCCATCGTCCAGAAGAGCCATCTCTCTGATCTTGACAAGAAGATCACTCGCCGGCTTGAGATAACTCCCCACCGGTTTAAAATGCGCCCTGACAGAGACTCTCCAGGGCGCATTGGAGAGGACGGCGAGGAGGACCCTCCCATCCTTGGTCTCCTTGAACCCTCGCGAAAAATCTTCGATATCGATGGAGGAGAAGAGATCGGGGTACCCTTCTCCCGAAACAGAGACCCGCTGTATAATGGGAATGGTTCCCCCGACCCCCTCGGTGGCATCTCTATTCGCCGCTCCGGCATCTATGTGCCCGACAAGCGAGAGGAGAATAAGCAGCAGCGCCGCCGCCATTCGAATCGGATATTTTTCGGGTGAGATCATCATGAGAAGGGGTCCATATTTAAGGGGTCCGCTCTAAAGAGGGAATCGGTAGGTAGGGGCATTGCCCCTTGCCGGTAATATCAAGAAAAATCGGGCCGGGTTCAAAATAGCCTAAAATTAGGGTAACACTATAACTATTCAGCTTGCGCCTCCGGCGGCCCTGCCGGGGGCCAAGCTCTTGCCAATTTTTATGAGATGGGCTTGCCAAACAGGTTTTTATAGTGACGGTGACGGGCCTTTGGCCCGTCACCGTCACAAACATAGGGTCCAGGGGTGGCAAAGCCACTTAGACAAAAATTCCCTGGCCGCCGGAGGCTTCTTTTTGATTTGAAGTGTTACCCTGATTTGAACCAGGCCAAAAATCGCAAAAATGTGTGCCACTGAGAAAAATCAGGATAAAAATATCTCAAGACTTATCTATTTATAATAATAATGAATTACCAGAGATAGGTTTCTATAGCGACAAAAAAAAGGGCCGAAATGGCCCTGCCGCTATGTTCAAGATCCGACATGCGATTTTTGAATGAAAAATACGGTTCATCCGACGGCGGTCTATGCCTACTCTGTCACCTCACCGATACTCAGGGTAAGGGTCATCGAATAGCCGCCCACAATATCGGTTGCCCAGTCCATTAAAATCTTTGCGTTAATGTCACAACTTGCATTCGTCACACCGTGGGGCGACTCCCCGATGGCTCCGCCCCCAATAATGCCACTGGAGCCATCCGTTGCAATGGGGGCATAGGAACTATAGCTCCCCAAGGATGCCAAACCTTCCGAAGGGTTCGAGGCATATCCGCTGACCACATTGTCCACCATCAGCAGAAGATCAGAATCGCTGCCATCCGCCTTCTTTGCCCCATCACCGGAGTGATAATTCGCAGGAAGAGTCCATGGGCCCTTTGTCGCGGTGATCTTGAATTTGGTGTTGCAATAAAAATCCGTCATTCGAATAAGATCGACGACGACCATCTCACCGGCCTCGTAGGCCGCGACAT
Source organism: Desulfobacteraceae bacterium (assembly GCA_013619155.1). Taxonomy (GTDB): domain Bacteria; phylum Desulfobacterota; class Desulfobacteria; order Desulfobacterales; family Desulfolunaceae; genus Desulfoluna. The sequence continues at coordinate 16,898 of JABXKT010000013.1, read as the reverse complement.
CAACCGTCGTAAACGGCGTCACATCGGGCTCAAGTAAATTCCAGTGAGCAACAAACGAAATCGGGCCGCCGTAATCTTCTGCAGAGACCGGTCCGGCCACAAAGCCCATGGCCAAAACGATTGTAACGATCATCCACTTCATCTATCCCCCCTCTGCTCACCTCACCTCAAACTCCAGCTCCCCGGCCACCAGCTCCTCGCCGTCGTAATCCACGATGGCGAGGGCAATATAATCCCCCACGGGCAATCTCTTGGAGAGGGTACCATCTACCAGACGTTTACCGTCGGGATAGACGCTAAACCGGCCCTTGCTTCCGATCTGTACTCTCTCCACCTCACTCCCCTTGGCGTCCCTGATCTCAATCCGTCCATTGCAATGAAGCCGTGTGTTGCCGGTGTTTTCAAATTCAACCGCAATTTTTAAAGGCGTTTCCTCCGCTTGGGGTGTGAGGCTGATATCGGTGATTCTGCCTTTTTTTTCCTCGGTACCGGGCACATTTTCGTGTATTCTCACGCCCCAGCGTGGCTTGACATGTATCTTAATATCGTAGCCCTTCTTTGACGTTATGATCGGAGTCGGCTTCGACAATTGCTCGACAAAAACAAAGGCCCAGTAACTTCCCCGGGCATCTTCGGGCACATCGAGGGTTATGCGTACGTTCTTCCGCTCTCTTGGTCCCAAGTCAATGCTCGATGGAGAGATGGAGATCCACGTCGCACATCCCCTCTCGTTTTCACCCGGGGACAGGATGATCTCATGATTCATTGGATCCACCCTAAAATCTTTTTGGTAGATCTTCACCGAAACAGGTTTTTCGCCGTTATTGCTGACCCTGATAGAGGCCGTCCCCTCACGGCCCTTCTCAAGCTCAAACTCGAAGCGAAGCGGAGCCACGGAGAAACCCGCCTGAACCCCGGCTGCCCACGAAAGGATAAAAAATACCATGAACACCCGGCATGCCGTTTTTTTCATAGCCACTCCCCCCAATACACCTGCCATAATTGACCAAACAATTAAAACTACGTTTGTGGATTATATTAAATCGTGCCAAATCACGTCATAACCCATTCGAATAATATTTGATAAACTACCTTCCCCTGAGGTAACCGCTCTCCAAAAAAAGAAAACCCCCTCGGTCGTCCTTTTTTTGGTGTCTAATCATCATTCAAATCTCAGCGAATAGTCAGCCACCTTAGAGAGGGGGGATCACAGACCGTTGAATTCCATATTTTTTTATCTTACCGTAGAGGGTGCCCCGGGCAATATCGAGCTTTTCGGCCGCCCGCTTGAGGTTCCAGTCACTCTCCTCCAAGACCTTTCGTATCAAGGCGGATTCTGCGGCGGGGAGGGAGCGGGATGTGAGGGTGAGGGCAAACGGACATAAGGGAGGGGCTTCACGAAAGTTACGGGGAAGTTCGTCCGGGGTGACCTCCTTTTTTTGTGAAAAAATCACGACCCGTTCCATGACATGGGCAAGCTCTCTCACATTTCCCGGCCAGTCATATTGGCACAGCATCTCCATGGCCGGGGCGGAAATAGTCGCGATCTCCTTGCCGGCCCGAACGGCATACCGCCTTAGAAAAAAGGCGGCAATAAGGGAAATATCAGATTTTCTCTCCCGAAGGGGGGGGATATGCATGGGAACACAATGGATCCGGTAGAAGAGATCTTCCCTGAAGAGCCTCTTCGTGACCTCTTTTAAGAGATCCTTGTTGGTGGCGCAGATAATCCGCGTATCGACGTTAATCGTCCTAACGCCGCCCACACGCCGAAAGCTGCCCGAATCGAGGACCCGCAAGAGGGCGATCTGAGTCGCCGCAGAGATATCTCCAATTTCATCTAAAAAAACCGTCCCCCTATGGGCAAGCTCGAAGCACCCTTTTCGCAGCGCCACTGCGCCGGAAAAGGCCCCCTTCTCATGGCCGAACAGCTCACTGTTAATAAGCGTCTCGGTAAAGGCCGCACAGTTTACCCGAACCAGCGGACCAACTTTTCGCTGGCTCCTGAAGTGAATCGCCTCGGCGACTAGCTCCTTCCCCGTCCCAGTCTCTCCGGTAATCAATACCGTGGCATCACTGGCGGAGAGCCCATCTATTTCATGATAGATCTCAACCATCTTCGGATCTTGCCCGATAAGATTTTCGAATCGGTATCTTTGCCTGCGCTTAACCTCCCCCGATAAAGATAACTCCGACCTCCTCCAGTCATTGATCTTTCGGATCAATGACTGGACGGCGACAGGATCGAGGGGGGCCGACAGATGATAACAGCTCCCCAAATCCATGGCGGCTACCGCCCCTTCCGGGACTGAGCCATCCACAACGGCCACCGTGACAGCACCAGGAAAGTGGGCCTGGCTCTCCTCGAAGGATTTCAGTCCGCCTCCACCCGTGCAGAGCATCACTATATCCGCGGGAAAATTTTTGAAGCACTCCAAGGCCTCCCACCCATGGGGGACGGCTTGAACCGAGAGCTCTTCATCCTGTAGGATCTCGCAAAAATGTCGCCGGACATCCTTGTCTTCATGGACAAAGAGCAACCGGGTCCTCGAAAAGACGAATTTTTCCCTTATGATACACTCGATATCACTACTCCCCGTAAGCATATAGCCTCCCGATTCGTCGATATTCATCCCAATACCGCCGATCCGATCGTTCCAAGGCCCCCCTTCCATGGAGTCACTCGCTAAGGAGGTCAAAGAAATAGATGTGTGCCTTAAATACAAAGAGTGTCGCCATTCGACCTGAGGCAGGATCCTCTTACGCCGCGTGGTAAGCTGTAAATAGCCAGACGCTAAAAAGCGGCTAAGCCTTTATTACATAAATTGACAGGAGATTAATAATCTGAGGATATATAAGTGGGGATATAGATCTTGTAACAACCATTAAAGCATCCTTATTTATAACAAATCGACAACACCTTGTCAGCCGATATCTTTAAAACGGAGGTAACTATTCGGCGGCGCCTCCGGCGGCACCGCCGGGGCCAAACTTTTGCCATGATTCTATAAAGCAAGGCTTGACACCTAAAAGCTGCATTCACCGCTTTGTGTCATGGCCAAAGGCGGCGAGTGCTTAGACGGGAAAGCCCCCCTGCCAGGGCTATTTTTTCACGCACCTATACCAAAAAAGGCCCGCGTCACCGGTGCGTGGCCACCCCAACCCTGGGACAGAGATCTCCCACGGGGCATTTCGAGCAAAAAGGGGAGATGGGGCGACATAAGACCTGACCGAAGGCGACCAAGACCTCATTGTAGATAATCCAGTACTCCCGGGGGAGTTTTTCACGCAAGGCCGCCTCGGTCTTGTCGGCATTTTTAGTGGTCACATAGCCGATGCGATTGCTGATACGATGCACATGGGTATCCACGCAGATCGCCTCCATTTTATACCCCTCCACCAGCACAAGATTGGCCGTCTTCCGACCCACACCGGGGAGGGTGAGGAGCTCATCGATATCCCACGGCACCACCCCCTTGTATTTATCACGGATCAGGGTGGATATCTCCATGATCCGTTTGGATTTGGTGGGGTAAAAGCCAACCGGATAGATAAGCTGGGCGATGGCCTCCGCCCCCAGATCCAGAAGGGCCTCCGGGGTATGGGCCACGGCAAAGAGACGCCGGGCCGCCACGGCCGTGACCTCATCTTTGGTCCGAAGGGAGAGGAGGGTGGCGATAAGCACCTCAAAGGGGGTGGCCCCGATATCCGCCATCAAGGTAATCACCGGTGCGTCCCACGCCTTGTAGGACTCTTTCAGGCGCTCCACAAAAATTCGAATATCCAGAGCCATGATCGTCTCTCCATACGGTTAAGGGGATGAGAAGGTCTTTAAAGGGAGAAGACTCCCCCATAAACATGGCGATACCATACCCGAACCAAAGGGATGCGCCAAGAGCAATGCAGGAGAGACCGGCCCTCTCCATCCCAGGACGCCCCCCCTCATTATTATAGACGAAGGACGGCCCCGAACGAGCCCGGACACGCGTAAGCAATGTTCACCTTGCGATATCATGGAAGCCACGGTACCTTCCCATGTTTTACCAATAGTTCCAACCACATGAGCGCCGCAATACGCCCACCCAAAAAACAGAGCCCGAGCCCCCAAAGCCCCTTGACTCATGAAAAAATAAGGATTTCACAAACGGGTAATCTCTTGACTTAAATCAATCTATTTGTTTTTTAAACCAGTATAATGTATGTCAACCCTTCTAAAGGAACGTTTGACCTGGGACGCTATACTTTAATTAGGAACAACTCATGGAAAAAATCGATCCGACATTCATCAGAGAGGTCGCACAAATCTCTGGGACCATACCCTCCCGCTGCTACAACTGCTCGGCCTGCACCAGCGGCTGTCAATTTGCCCACATCATGGACAAAAAGCCCCATGAAATCATCCGTCTCGTCCAGATTGGCCTAAAAAACGAGGCTCTGGCCGCCTCGGGACCCTGGATCTGCGTGGGATGCAACACCTGCAGCATGGAGTGCCCCAACGCCATCGATATTCCCGCGGTCATGGATGCCATCCGGGCCATGGCCATCGCCAAGGGAGAGATCCCAGAAAAGGATATCTACAATTTCCACAAGGAGATCCTGGGTTCCATCAAGCGTTACGGCCGCACCCACAAGCTGGAGATCATGATGCGCTTCAAGCTCGTCTCCCGAGACTTCTTCAGCGACATGGACTTAGGGGTCCGCATGCTCTCACGACGCAAGCTCCATATCCTGCCCTCACGCATCAAGGGCGTACGCGATGTCCGAAACCTCTTCAAGAAAGTGGGATAATACCATGAAATGTGACGTAAAACCCATCGAAGTGACCTGGTTTCCCGGCTGCTCCATGAAGACCTCGGCCATGGAGAACCACGAATCCTTTAAGATATTCTGTGAGGCCATCGGCATCCGCCTCATCGAGCTCCCCGACTGGAACTGCTGCGGAAGCTCTTCGGCCCACAGCATCGACCAGGAGCTGGCCATCGACCTGGTCGCCCGCAACCTGGCCTTGGCGCCTTCGGGACGACCCATTCTCACGGCCTGCCCCAGTTGCACCTTACGTTTTAAAGAGGCCCACCACCACCTCATGGAGAGCAGCGAGGCGCGTATTCGCTTTCGAAAACAGTGGGGCGTCCCCTTCGACCCGGCCAAAAAAGTGATGCACTTCTTCGAGCTCATCGACGGCATGGACATCTCCGCCTTCACACCGGGCAAAAAACCCCTGGCGGGTCTCACCTATGCGCCCTATTACGGCTGTATGCTGGCCCGTCCCCCGAAGCTCCGGAACCAGAAGAACTTCCACGGACTCCTGGAGAAGATCCTGGGCACCTTAGGGGCCAAGGCAGTGGACTGGAAGGGGCACAACAAGTGCTGCGGCACCTTCCTCTCCGTGGCACGCCCCGAGGCGACCACCGAGGTGGTCAACGCCATCGTCCAGAGCGGCTTAGACTCCGGAGCCGAATGCCTCATCACGGCCTGTGCCATGTGTCAGCTCAATTTAGAGATTCGCTGCAACTTAAAGGATCAGATCCCCGTACTTCACTTCTCCGAGATTCTCACCCTGGCCCTGGGCAAGGGGAAAAATACCGACCAGTGGTTCAAGCGCCACCTAGTGGACCCCAAACCCCTCCTCGCCGCCAAGGGATTGATCTAAGGCCGAGACCCCTCCCTTCTCCGAGGCGGGCCCCCAAGGCCCGTCTCTCATACCATCTCCAAATATCATAGGACATACGATGCGGCGGGTAAAAGGCCCTCATCCCCATCACGGCAACCGTCACCGGTGCCGCCCACCCAGGGGTATCTGTATCTTTTAGTACCACCACGATGTATCCATGGATACTTTTTCCCCACCCTAAGACCAGCCTCCCGCACCCATCCCCCATCTATACCGCTCTACTTTTCCCTATGATTTCAGCGATTAAATTTAAATTATTCACGCTTGGCATGCATCATGCATTAAATTCTTTCCAGAACAAAACATCGGCAGCAGGTCCCTCCCCCCTCGGGCCTCTGTCATGAAAAACCAAGGGGCCCTGTCTCATTCGACAGGGCCCTGGTTTTTGGCCTTACCTTATTTTTTGAATATTACACACCAGATCCCTCCTGCAGACGGGTTCTGCCGCCTGCAATCAAAACAGAGAAAGAGTCCATGTATATTTCCATCCATCATGCTCCGGTGCATCCCCCGCACCGGAGTATTTTTTTTCCTATAAAAGCCCCCCCACCCTATCCTTTAAGAGTCATGGTCACCATTCCGGAAACTCCTCCCCTTTGGGATGGCCGTTCAGTAAAAAATAACCATACACACTTTTTCCCGTAGGGGCCCACCACCAGCCCCCATGAGCCATGGACGCCATTTTTTAAAAGTGATCTAAATAGTTAGAAATCATCCCCCCCATTCCGGCAAAAAGCCCGTCCATCGCGGATACAAGCCGACATGCCCCGGCCCCTCATCTCGTTTTCATTTCGAAACAAAAGTGATACAACCCTCCTTGCATGACGGGTGACGGGCCACCCCTTATAAGCCATCAATGGGGGATGCACCTCGCAGCGTGCCCTCGTATCACGGCCCACCACACATCCCGCCACGGCAGATCCCACCATGGTTTGATCCATTTTTTTGCGAGGCCATCATACAAAGAGGCAACGAATATGAACAATCGAGTACACAATTTCAGTGCTGGGCCCTCTGCGCTTCCCACGGAGGTCCTCCAGGAGATGCAAGAGAGTCTTCTCAGTTATCGGGGATGCGGTATGTCTGTGATGGAGATGAGCCATCGAGGAGACCTCTTCATGGAGATCATCGAGGAGGCCCGCACTCGCATCAAGCGGCTCTACAATCTCTCATCGGAGTATGAGGTGCTCTTCGTTCAAGGGGGGGCAAGCCTTCAGTTTGCCATGATCCCCATGAACTTCATCGGTGAGGGAGAAAAGGCCGACTATATCGAGACCGGTACCTGGTCCACCAAGGCCATTGCCGAGGCACGTATCCAGAACAAGGGCGTCCGGATCGCCGCCACCTCGAAAGCGATCGACTTCACCGGTATCCCCACGGCCCTGGACCTCTCACCCGACGCCCCCTTTGTCCACGTAACCACCAACAACACCATCCGAGGCACCCAGTGGCACACCCTCCCGGAAACAGGAAACGTGCCCCTCATCGCGGATATGTCCTCGGATATTCTCAGCCGCCCCATGGATACGAGCCGATTTGGCATGATCTACGCCGGTGCCCAAAAAAATATGGGCCCTGCGGGAACGGCCGTGGTGATCTTAAAAAAAGAGATGCTGAAAAAGATCCCCGCCACCCTCCCCACCATGCTCTCCTACCGTACCTACGTGGAAAAAGAGTCCATGTTCAATACCCCGGCCACCTTCCCCATCTACGCCATCTCCCTGGTGACAAAATGGCTGGAGGAGACCATGGGGGGCCTTATCGCCATGGAGACCATCAACCATCGAAAGGCAGATCAGCTCTACGGCTGTATAGACGAGGATGATTTCTACGCGGGAACGGCCGTACGAGAGAGTCGGTCCCTCATGAATGTCACCTTTCGTATCCGGGACCACGCCTTAGAGCCGATCTTTATCGAGAGGGCCCTGAAAGCAGGCTTGGCAGGACTCAAAGGGCATAAGTCCGTAGGAGGACTTCGGGCGTCCATCTACAATGCCGTATCCGAAGGCTCCGTGGGGGCCCTCTGCGACTTCATGGATGATTTCAGACGAGAGCACAGATAAGATCCGCCCCCTCCCCATCGCCCTCACCGGCGCCACGGCCGGGGGCGAGTCAAAAACCTTTGCAAAACAAGGAAGATCGTTCCATTATAGCCATGACAGACACTACATTGGATTCATGGAGAGACAGGGTCCCCCTTCTCACCGGTGCCCCCCTGGCCACGGTGGAGAGGGCGGTGAGAGAGGCGCGACAGAAAGCCCACGTCTTCCCTGCCGAAGGAAGGGTATTCCGGGCCCTTGCCCTCACCCCCTTCCACCGGGTTAAAGTGGTTATTTTGGGGCAAGATCCCTACCACGGAGAGGGGCAGGCCGATGGCCTGGCCTTCTCCGTACCAGACGGGATCACGCGCCCCCCCTCCCTTCGAAACATCTTTAAAGAGGTGGCGCGGGACACAGGGCGTCAAGAGGAGAACCCCTCCACCGACCTCTCTCGCTGGGCCGATCAGGGGGTCCTCCTCCTCAATACCGTGCTGACGGTGGAGAAGGGGTGTGCCGCATCCCACACTCGCATCGGGTGGCAGGCCATCACCGATGGGCTCATACGGGCCGTAAGCGATGGTGAAGCCGGGGTTGTCTTCATGCTTTGGGGGGGCTACGCCCGGGGCAAAAAAAACCTCATCGACGCCCAGAGGCACCTGATCTTAGAGGCCCCCCACCCGTCGCCCCTATCGGCCCACCGGGGGTTCATCGGATGCGGCCACTTCACCGAGGCCAACCGGTTCCTAAGGTCCCAGAAAAAAGAGCCCATCACCTGGTAAGGGTCGCATTACAGACACACACGGATCGCCCAGGGCGATCCCGCTTTTAATAACAGTTTTATCAGTCAAGAAGAGCCTCCCAGGGACCTGCCAGCCCCATGGCATGGTTCTCCTTTTTTTACCATCGATTCCATATCAAGGAGAAAAATTATGCAGGATCTTACCGCCGTTTTCAAGACATCCAAAGGCACCATCTGCCTTGCACTCTTTGCCGATCAGACCCCCTATACCGTGGCCAACTTCACCAACCTGGTCAAACGAGGGTTCTACGATGGCCTTAAATTTCACCGGGTAATCAACGACTTCATGGTTCAGGGCGGATGCCCCCAGGGCACCGGCACCGGTGGCCCGGGCTACCGATTTGACGATGAATTCGTCTCCAGCCTGCGCCACGATCGTCCCGGCGTCTTCTCCATGGCCAACGCCGGCCCCGGCACCAACGGCAGCCAGTTTTTCATCACCCACGTTCCCACCCCCTGGCTCGATGGCAAGCACTCCGTCTTCGGCGCCGTCAAAAGCGATGCCGACATGGATGTGGTCAACAGCATCGTCATGGGCGATGAGATCGTCTCCGTGACCATCGAAGGGGATACCGATGCCCTCTTCGAAAAATGCGCCGACAAGATCGCCAAATGGAATACGGTCCTGGACAAAGAGTACCCCGCCAAGGCCTAAGATATAGGAGGGGTTCCTCACCCCATCCCTCCCTTTCCCGGCGACGCTCAACGGTTGCCGGGACAAGGGGGCTCTACGAAAAATCGGATTTCCTCATCACCTCAGCCATAAAAAGCTAGGCGCCACCCCCTTCGCCTTTGCCCCCATCATCCCGCCAGCTTTTCCCTTCATATACCCTCAGAACTTAAGGTGTGCGAATACTTACGATTCAGCGCCAAAGAGATGCCTTCTATGGTTAAAGTGGATTTAAAAACCGAGCCTCCGGCGGCCAGGGAATAAATCCCCTGGACCCCAAGTGAGTGACCATGACGGGCCAAAAGGTTGACCCCCGGCAGGGCCGCCGGAGGCATCCCACTTTATTTTTACTGTTCTGAATAAAAGGCGTCGCTTACTGCAAACGTGGCTGAAAAAAAAGAGCCATCAAAAGAAAAAAAAATGCCCCCCTCCAGAAATTAAGGAGGGGGGCATGAGAGAAACATAGGGATCTGTGGAGAGTTAGGCGCTTAGGGGAGCATCGCCTTAAGATCCGCCTCCACGGTGGTGATGGGCATGATATTAAAGTTCTCCACCAGGACATTCAAGACGTTGGGGGTGATAAATGCGGGCAGTGTGGGCCCCAGGCGAATATCACGGATGCCCAGAGAGAAGAGGGAGAGGAGAATCACCACCGCCTTCTGCTCGTACCAGGAGAGGACAAAGGAGAGGGGCAGGTCGTTGACCCCACACTCGAAGGCCTCGGCCAGGGCCATGGCGATCTTCACGGCAGAGTAGGCGTCGTTACACTGTCCCACATCGAGGAGGCGGGGAATGCCACCGATATCGCCCAGCTTCTTATCGAAGAAGCGAAACTTCCCGCAGGCCAGGGTGAGAATCACGCAATCAGAGGGAATCTCCTCCACCAGCTCGGTGTAGTAGTTGCGGCCCGGCTTGGCCCCGTCGCAACCGCCCACGAGGAAGAAATGGCGAATATCCCCTGATTTCACGGCATCGATAATCTTATCGGCCACCCCGAGAACCGCGTTGCGGGCAAAACCCGTCATGACGCTGCTCTTGTCGGTATCTTCGGCAAATCCCTTGCAGGCCAGGGCCCCTTTAATCACCGGCGAAAAGTCCTTACCATCATCGATATGGGTCACCCCAGGCCATCCCACGAGGCCGGTGGTGAAGAGACGATCGTTGTAGGTCTTTTTTGGCTTCTGGATGCAGTTGGTGGTCATCAAGATTGTGCCGGGAAAGGCATCAAACTCTTTGGCCTGGTTCTGCCATGCCGTGCCGTAATGACCGTAAAAATGGGGGTACTTCTTCAGCTCGGGATAGCCGTGACAGGGGAGCATCTCACCGTGGGTGTAAACGGTAATCCCCGTGCCTTCGGTCTGCTTTAAGAGGATATCTAAGTCTTTCAAGTCATGGCCGGAGACGAGGATCGCCTTCCCCTTCTTGGCGCCCAGGGGCACCTCGGTGGGAACGGGGTGGCCATAGGTGCCGGTGTTACCGTCATCCAAGAGCTCCATGGCCCGAATGTTCACCTCTCCGCACTTCAGGCAGAGACCCACCAGCTCATCCACACCGATATCGGTGCGCAGGGTGGCGGCTAAGGCCTCATAGATAAAGCCGGGGATCGCCGCATCCTCACGGCCAAGAACAGAGGCATGATCCCCATAGGCGGCCAGTCCTTTGAGGCCATAGACGAGAATTTGTTTCAGTGAGGTGATATCGGCGTTGGCCGTATCGCCCATGGGCCATCCCACCGTCTCTCCCTGGGTGATAAGCTGGGAAAGCCCCACGTTTTCAAGGGCGGCGGAAGGGTCCGTGGAGAAATCGGCCACGGCGGCCTCGCTGCCGAAGAGTTTCCCCAGGAACTTCTTGATGGCCGACGGCTCGGGTTCACCGGAGAAGACCGTCTTCCCGCCCTTGGCGGCCACACGCTTCTTAAGGCTCTCCTTAAGGGTCTGGGCCTCCTCGATGAGGGCCACGAAACGAGCGGGATCAAAATCCACATTGGTGAGGGTGGAGAAGACCGCCTTCATGGTAAAGCGATCGGTGTCGGCATCCACCAGGCCGATGCGGCGACCCTCGGCGGCCACCAGGGCCAGCCCCTTCATACTATGGATCAGAAGATCCTGAAGTGAGGCCACATCCGGGCTCTTCCCACATACACCGATGGTCTGACACCCCACTCCCTTGGCCGCCTGCTCACACTGATTGCAAAACATGATGGTTTCCTTAAAAATTCTCTTTAAATGGTCTCATCCACACCCGTTAAGGTAAGCGTCCCTCATCGTCTGTGAATCATATAATTGAAGCCGGCCCGTTCCATCGTATATTCGCACCCTCTGCCCTGGAGACACCGCGCTTTCTCGTCTGATTTAAGATGGATCATACCCTTACCGTGTTCCCTTGGCCTTGACTTAGGTCAAGGGCCCTCTTTTTTTTACCCACCCCGTGCCCGGCCACTTGTTCTTATTCATAGAAACATTTTCATTGCCCCGCCCCCCTTTTTTGGCTATATATCGGGCACGAAAATCCACCACCGATATCACCCGATGGGGCCGGCACGTATCACCGGGCGTATCCTTCAATCAGATAATAAAAAAGAGCGCGTTCCCAAAGGAGACATAAAAAGACAATGAAATCCCTTATTCTTGGCCTGATGGCCCTCATCCTCACCACCGGAACGGCCCTGGCCGAAAGAAATATCACCATCGGCATTTCAAAAATTGTCGCCCACCCCGCCCTCGACGCCCTGGAAAAAGGGGTCATGGATGGGGTGAGGGAACGTTTCCCCACGGCCACCTTCGATCTGCAAAATGCCAACGGCGAGATGTCCACCGCCGCCTCCATCGCCCAGAAGTTTAAGGCAGAAGGGGTCGATATCGCCGTGGGCATCGCCACCCCCACGGCCCAGGCCCTCGTCAACACCATCAAAAACGCCCCCGTCATCTATTGTGCCGTCACCGACCCAGTGGACGCCGGGCTCATCGCCGCCTTTGATCGGGGTGAAAAAAACATCGCCGGGGTCTCGGACATGACACCCGTCAAAGAGCAGATCCAGTTCCTGGCCCGCGTCAAGAAGATCAAGCGCCTCGGTCATATCTACTCCAGCAGCGAGGCCAATGCCGTACGCCTGGCCCAGCTGGCCGAAGCGGCGTGCCGTGAACTGGGCATCGCCTTCATCCCCGCCACCGTCAGCAACTCCGCCGAGGTCAAGCAGGCGGCCCAGAGCATCATCCGCCGTGTGGATGCCCTCTACATCAGCAACGACAACACAGTGGTATCGGCCCTCACCGCCATCACCGATGTGGCCGCCAAGCACAAGAAGCCGGTGATGAGTGCCGATCCCAGCTCCGCCGAGACCATTCCGGTGCTGGCCGCCTGGGGCTTTGACTACTACAAGATGGGCCGTCGTACCGGACGCCTCGTGGCCGATATCCTCTCCGGCACCCCGCCGGAGAGCATTCCCACCATCTTCATGACCGACCCATCCGACATCGACCTTCTCCTCAACCTAGATGTCGCCCGAGACCTGGGGCTCTCCTTTCCCGAGGACGCCATCAAAAATGCCGCCACCCTTGTCACGGATGGCAAAATCGTGAAACAGTAGGCGCGTGGTAAAGATACGGTCAGGAAGACGGGTTGAGGCGGTGATTCCGATATGATCATCGCCGAGAAAGGAAAAAAGAGGGGGGGAGGGCACAACGCTCCGACCGCCTTCGCCTGCGGTCCTGCGTTTAGGGCGCCCCAAGGGACGCCGAACCCCAACACATGCAACGTGGATAGAGTCAATGATTGAAGGTATTTTTGTAGAGGGCCTGATCTATGGGATCATGGCCCTCGGTGTTTTTTTTACGTTTCGCGTCCTCGATTTTCCCGATCTCACCGTGGACGGCTCCTTCCCCTTAGGGGCTGTGATCATGGCCCGGTGCATCGACTCGGGCATTGGCCTCACGGCAGGGATCACCCTGGCCTTTGCCGGCGGGGTGGCGGCCGGTGCCGTGACGGCACTGATTCACAACAAGCTTAAAGTCCCCCACCTCCTGGCGGGGATACTCACCATGACCATGCTCTACTCCGTCAATATCCGCATCCTTGGGAATCGGGCCAACCTGCCCCTCATGCGCAAGGAGACCCTGCTCACCAAGGCCACGGCCCTGACCCACGGCACCCTCTCCGAGACCTGGACCCTACTCCTCCTCTTTGTTCTCGTGGTCCTCGTCATTAAGGTGCTCATGGATCTCTTCTTCCACACCGATATGGGCCTCACCTTTGGCGCCATGGGCAGCAACACCCAGATGGTCATCTCCCAAGGGGTGAACCCGGATACCTACAAGATGATCGGCGTGGGACTCTCCAATGGGCTGGTGGCCCTCTCCGGTGCCTTCGCCGCCCAGTACCAGGGATTTGCCGATATCAACCTCGGCCAGGGCATCGTGGTCTCCGGCCTCGCCTCGGTGATGATCGGAGAGTTTCTCATCCGCTCCACCCGCATATCCATGCTCACCCTACGGGTCATCATCGGTGCCATCTTCTACAAGGCGATCATGTTCCTCGGCCGCTATTATGGATACACCATCCATCTAACGCCCAATGATCTCAAGCTTGTCTCCGGCGTCCTCATCATCGGCGCCCTGGTCATTACCCAGATGAAAAAACCGACAAAGGGGACCAAATGATTGCCATCCAAGATGCATCCCTCATCTTTAATGCCGGAACGCCCAATGAGAATAGGGTCTTCGACGCCTTCAACCTCACGGTAAAAAAGGGCGAGTTTGTCACCATCATCGGCAGCAACGGCGCCGGGAAGAGCACCCTCTTTAACCTCCTCTCCGGCACCGTAATGCCCAACACCGGCCGTATCCTCTTAAACGGACGGGAGGTCACAAAAGAGCCCGAATTTAAACGGGCCAAGACCATCGGTCGTATCTTCCAGGACCCCCTGGCCGGTACCGCCTCCAACATGAGCTTAGAAGATAATATGATGGTCTGCCTTAAAAAAGGATTCAAGGGGCTGACCATCGGCCTCACCCAGAGTCGCCGCCTCTTCTTTAAGGAGCAGCTGGCCACCCTTCAGATGGGCCTCGAAGAGCGTCTCAAGGACAACGTGGGACTCCTCTCCGGTGGCCAGAGACAGGCCCTCACCCTGTTGATGATGGTGCTCTCCACGCCGAAGCTGGTCCTTCTAGACGAACACACGGCGGCCCTTGACCCCCGCAACGCAGAGATCGTCCTCTCCCTCACCAGCCGTTTCGTGAAAGAGTATGGCCTCACCACCCTCATGGTAACCCACAACATGCAGCAGGCCATCGACCTCGGAAACCGCCTCCTCATGATGGATGCAGGAGAGGTGGTCTTAGATATCGGAGCCGAGGAGAAAAAGGGTCTCACCGTGGAGAAGCTGGTGGCCATGTTCTCGAAGATACGTAACAAAAAGTTCACCAGCGATGAGGCTCTCCTCTCTCGCTAACCCACCCCCATGGAGCCGCCCTATGATTCGCATCGCCCGCGCCCTTCTCCCCTTCGTCATCGCCATGGGCCTTGCCCTTCCCGCCCATGCCTTCGAGGGAACCAACACCTTCATAGGGAGCCGAGCCGAAGGGAGCCACAAGCTGGCCCTGGGGGCCCAATACCATGGCAGTATCGACTCTGTCTCCGGATTGCCCCTTAAAAGAGGAGATCTCGGCTACCTCCTCGCCTACGAATATCATGAGGAGATCGCCTTCTGGCAGATCGGCCTGGGCTACGCTCCGGAAAAGAGAACCGAGAGCAAGGCAAGGCTCCTCACGCCCCAGATTAATCTCATCTTTAAAGATGGCATCTACCGCCTGGGGGCCGGGGCCCTTAAGAGTCATGTGGAGATAGATGGCACCACCCACTGGACCGACCTCTACTGGCAGATGATGGCAGGGATCGAAATCCCCCTGGGATCTCATGCCGCCATGGGCCTCTACGGATCCTACCTCTTCGACGCATGGGACAATATCACCGAAACAGAGGAGAACGGCCTCACCGCCACCCTCCTCCTCTCCTGGGGATTTTAACCGCCCTTTTTTTAACGATTCAACGGGGCCCTCTATGATTAAAGGGGGCCTGAAAAGCCAAGCCTTCTAGGGTCAAAGTGACCAGAAAAGGGCCTCCGGCGGCCAGGAGATAAATCCCCGGGACCCCAGCTTTATGCCCATGACGGGCCTTTGGCCCGTCATGGGCATTATAAAAAGCTGTTTGGTAACCTTTTCAAAAATTGCCCCCCGGCAGGGCCAAGGAAGGCCATTTTCTTCATGCACCCTGGCCATAAAAGGCCCTTATCCAAGGGGTGAATAGTTCCCTTTTTTATTATCGATTCCCACGACTTGCCACATCCCCCTTAACGTCCCCAATCCATGCACCAAAGCCATCCCATATAGAAAGCACGAATCTCCGGCCTTTTGTCGCCATGAAGACAAAAAAGCCGGGCGCTTATATGCTATAAGTCATCCCAGCCAGGTCGATTCATCCATGATACGTTTCAATAAAACCTAAAAGTTACCACTTTTAGGTAGAAGGTAGATCTATATGTTCAAGCACCTCACACCCCGGCGCCTCTGCCAGCTCCTCTTTCTTCTCATCACCCTCTTCATCGGGGGACACTTTGCCCTCTGGGCCACGCCCCTACTCCAGGGCCTCTCCCCTACGGTCACCCGGCCCCCGGCCGTGGATGCCTTCCTCCCCTTAAGTGGCCTGATGAACCTTAAGTACACCGTGGGCACGGGAACCATTCACGGCGCCCACCCGGCGGCCCTGCTTCTCTTTATGGCCATCTGCGCCTCGGCCCTCATCGTGAAGAAAGGGTTCTGCAGCTTCGTCTGCCCCGTAGGCTTTGCCGGTGAAATCATGGGTCACCTCGGCCGACGCCTCCACCTCGCCCGCCCCCTGCCGCGAATCCTCGATATCCCGTTACGGGGAGTCAAGTACCTGCTCCTCGGCTTCTTTCTCTGGAACATCCTCTTAAAGATGCCGGTCCCGGCCATCGGACGATTTCTCTCTGGGGGATATAACCTGACCGCCGACATTCGCATGTTCCTCTTCTTTAGTACCCCTTCCACCGGCACTCTGGTGACGATCGGATGCCTTTTGGGGCTCCCCCTTTTCATCAAAAATGGGTGGTGCCGTTACCTATGCCCCTACGGAGCCCTCCTGGGGGCCCTCAGCCTCCTGGCCCCCTTAAAGGTGCACCGCAACGAGGATGCCTGCACCCAATGCGGCCTCTGCACACGCGCCTGCCCCTCGTCCATCTGCGTGGATAAAAAAACGACCATCATCTCCGATGAGTGCACCGGCTGCCTCACCTGTGTGGCGGCCTGTCCGACGCCGGAGGCCTTACGCCTCTCCACCTCGGCCCACGGCACGCCCTGGTCCCCCAAAGCCGTGGTAATCCTCATGATCCTCCTCTTTGTTCTCACCACCTCCGCCGGACGTCTCTCCGGCAACTGGCAGAGCACCCTCTCCGAGAAACGGATCCTCATGGAGGTGATGAAGATGAAGAGCCCGGAGAGAGGCAGCCACCACAACTTATAAAGGGATGCGGATCTGCCGGAATCAGAAGAGGGCCCCGCGACTCCGCAGGGTATTACCGATAAACCCATGGAGGCTCTTCGATAGGAAGAAGAACTCCCGTTGCTGGAGCAGCCCCCTCATATCGAGGAAGGGTAGGAGCCGGGGATCTCTCTCCAGGAGAGACTCCAGTACCCCCCGCTCCAGGGC
>JABXKT010000148.1 GCA_013619155.1 Desulfobacteraceae bacterium | reverse complement strand
GGAGAGGGAGATGGAGAAGGAGACGCTCTATCAGCAGCTGAGTCAGGCTCAGAAAATGGAATCCATCGGAGTGCTGGCCGGGGGGATTGCCCATGATTTTAATAATATTTTGATGGCCATTTTGGGGTACACCCAGCTGGGTGCCATGTATCTGGGCGAGGGGGAGACAGAGGCGGCCGGGGTGGTGGCCAAGATTGAGAAAGCGGGGGTGCGTGCCAAGGAGCTGGTCTCCCAAATTCTTGCCTTTAGCCGGCAAAATGAACAGGTCCGTCATACCATCGACTGTGTGGATATTACTCGGGAAGCCTTGGCCTTGATACAACCCACCCTTTTATCGGGGGTGAAAATCCACAGTGATTTTCCCAAGGGACCGGTGTGGGTGATGGCCGATCCGGTACAGATTCACCAGATCGTGGTGAATCTGTGCACCAATGCCTCCCATGCCCTGGAAGAGTCCGGGGGGGGCATTGAGGTCTCTATTTACCAAACGACCATGGATGCGGCGGAAGCCAGGCGTCATGGACTGGAACCGGGGCGATTTTTAGCACTGAAGGTATCGGATACGGGACAGGGCATGGATGATGAGGTGCAGTCCCAGATTTTTGACCCTTACTTTACCACCAAGAGGGCGGGAAAGGGCGTGGGTATGGGGCTGGCTGTGGTTCATGGCATTATATTGAGTCACAATGGCGCCGTGGTAGTGGAGTCCTCCCGGGAGCGAGGGAGTACCTTCCATGTCTATCTTCCCGAGGTCGATGAGGTGTGTGAGATCTTAGATGTGGGTGATGATGGGGGCCAGGAGTGTGTGGGGCGGGTCCTCTTTGTCGATGATGAGACGATGTTGGTGGATCTGGCCCGGGAGGCATTGACCCGTATGGGGTTCGATGTGGTGGCCATGGACGATCCCGAAGCGGCTCTAGAGCGGTTGGGGGAGGACCCCTTTGCCTTTGATGTGGTGGTGACCGATATGACCATGCCCCAGATATCGGGGTTGAAGCTGGCCGAAGGCATTTTTGCGCTGAATTCGAAGATACCCGTTATTTTATGCACCGGGTTTAGTAAGGACCTGGAGGAGACGTGTCATGGCGCGGTGGGGATCTCACAGGTTCTTTTTAAACCGGTCCCCATGGGAGACCTGGCCACGGCCATTGATGAGGTGCGTCGTGGTATGGACCCAGACAACAGCCTCTCCCTGCCCCTTGGGCCTTAGGCGTGGGGCCATAAGGGGTACCGCCATGGACAGGATCCCCATTTTTTTTCACCCACACTCATAAGTAAGCGAGTTCACGCGATAAGTAGGCCATCGAACCCTTGGGGCCTGCCTCCGGCGGCCCTGCCGGGGGCCAACCTTTTACAAAAGGTTGCCAAACAGGTTTTTTATCGTGAGCATGACGGGCCTTTGGCCCGTCATGCTCACATACCTGGGATCCAGGGGCCCAGTCCCTGGCCGCTGGAGGCCCCGTTTTTAGGCCCACTTTAACCATAGAAGGCATATTTTTGGGTCACATTAACCATGATGGCCCAGTTTTTAACCCCCCCTAACCATAGAAGGCTTTTTTGCAACATATGAGATTGATTTATTGGATGCCGGCGGCATTGACAGTGATCATCGGTTTTTACCTGGCCTGGGCCTCCTTTGTGGGGAGGCGGTGCCGAGGGGAGGCCATCTCCCCGTTTATTTTTTTGGGGTGGTCGTTAAATGCCCTGTTCTATTTTTTTCAAAAGGCAGGCGGGGGCGCTTGGGCAGTGGATCTGGAACGATTGCACCACGCCCTTTATATATGGATGCCCCTGGTTCATCTTCACTTTTTTTATCGCTGGTTCGATCTGCGCAATGACCGGGTGGAGCGTCTGGCTCTTGGGTTGACCCTGCTCTTTTTTTTCGTGAGTCTGACCCCGTGGTATGTATATGGGGTGCATCGCTACACCTGGGGTGTGGTGGCCGATATGGGGCCCATTTTTTATGCCCATCTGCTCTTTTCCGGGGTGGTGGGCGGGTACCTGATTCATCTGTGCCGGGCTCGTATGAGACTCTCCCTCTTTGCCGATGAGTCCCGAGTCTTTGGTGTGATTACCCTCTCCATGGCCGTGGCCATCGTCTTGATGGGGTTAAATGGTTTATCCTGGAAAGGGGTCTGTGTCTACACACCGGGCAACTATCTCTTTCTTCCCATGCTGGGCTTAGGGTATGTGGTGCTTCGGTGCCCCTGGGTGACTCGTGCCGCCCTGGGGCATTTTATGCGGCTCTGGGGTGGACTCTTTGTATTGAGTTTTCTGCCCAATCTGGTGGCGCTCTATCTTCTCCACCCCTATTTTAAAATGATCCCTGGGGTGGTGCTGTTTCTTTTTTTTCTCAGCTGGTCCTATTTCATATATCGATACTCGAGGGTGCTTCGTCCCTTTATCGATGAGGCCTTCGGCAGGCAGCTGTTCGATCTGGAGACCGTAGAGTCCCATTTCTCAGAAAATATTCTCCTGTTGCGACGCACCGATGAGATGATTGGTGAGTTTCGTCGAACGGTGGAGGCGACCCTTCATATCCGAGGCTTGGTTTTTTTTACTCGAAAGGGGGAGGGGTTTCTGGAAGAGCACACCGGACGTGCCCTAGAACTATCCGATGCCACCCACCGCTGGCTCTCCGTGTTGCAGATTCCCTTGGATCGTAAGGCTATGGAGCGGCAGGTGGATAGCCGTGAGGTACGGCGG
Organism: Desulfobacteraceae bacterium; assembly: GCA_013619155.1. Classification (GTDB taxonomy): domain Bacteria; phylum Desulfobacterota; class Desulfobacteria; order Desulfobacterales; family Desulfolunaceae; genus Desulfoluna. Next base: position 6,829 of record JABXKT010000148.1, on the reverse strand, counting down.
GAGCTGGCGGCCCTGTTCGATCAGTGCCGGTGCCGGTATATCGTCTCCCTCTCTCGGTATGAAGAGCTCTTGGGATTGGTACTACTCCCGGAGCGGGGGGACAACTCACCCATCACCCCGGGTGAGGCGCATTTTCTCGGCCGTATTAAGTCCTTTGTCTCCATTGCCCTTTACAACTCCACGGTGTATCAGAATTTAAGACGTCTTCAAGAGGAGCTCTTCCATCATACCGACGCCCTAAGCGATGAGGTGGCCGAGAGGAAGAGGGCCCAGGAGATCGCCGAACAGAGTGAGAAACGATACCGTTTCTTGGCCGATAATGTCTTGGATACCATCGGTATATTGCGTATCAAGCCCTTTGAGTTTACCTATCTGAGCCCCTCGGTGGTGAAGCATTTGGGGTATGAGGCCGGGGAGTTGGTGGGACAAGACGTACGGAAGGTTCTGACGGAGGAGTCGGAAATGGGACTCCTCTCTTTGTTGAATCAGGCGTTGAAGGTACCTTCCGGGCATCCAAAGGATGCCTTTATCTATGAAACTGAGCTGAGGCGAAAAGATGGTTCGCGTGTGTGGAGTGAGATCTCGGCACGTTTTTTACGGGGGGCCGATCTCAAGACCCGGGAGATTATCATCGTATCCCGGGATGTGACGGAGAGGCGGCGCCTGGACGGAGAGCGAGAGGGTCTTCAGCGTAGGCTGAGGCAGGCCCAGAAGATGGAATCCATTGGGGTGCTGGCCGGGGGGATCGCCCATGATTTTAATAATATCCTCATGGCCATCATGGGGTATACCCAGCTCGCCTTGATGTATATCTCCGATGACAACACCAAGGCCCGCGATAAGATCATGCAGATCGATAAGGCCGGATCCAGGGCCCGGGAGTTGGTGGCCCAGATTCTCGCCTTCAGCCGGCAAAATGAGCAGAGACGGGATCTGTGCAATTTAAAGGGGCTACTTCAGGATACCACCGGTTTTTTAAGTGCCTCTCTGCCATCGAATATCGATGTGAATTTTACCCTGGGACCGGGGGCACTGCAGGTAATCGCCGACCGGGTCCAGATTCATCAGATCGTTCTTAATCTGGCCACCAATGCCTTTCACGCCATTGGCACCGAAGGGGGAGAGATTGTTATTGGTGCCCATGAGGTGGTTGTGGATGAGGCCTTGGCCCTTGCCCTGCACCTGCCGGAGGGGTGCTATGTTCGCTTAAGCGTTGCCGATACCGGCCATGGGGTGGATCCGGAGATCGCCTCCCGTATCTTTGAGCCCTACTACACCACCAAGGAGGTGGGTAAAGGGACGGGGATGGGGCTTGCCGTGGTGCATGGGATTGTTCTGAATCATGGTGGCGCGGTGAGTCTCGATAGTGCGCGGGGCCAAGGGGCGACATTTCATGTTTACCTGCCTTGGGTCCCTCGCGTCTCCGATGGAGGTGGCATTATGAATCGGCTGGGCCCCAAGGGGACCGTGCTCCTCGTGGATGAAGAGGATCTTCTCATTGATCTGGCCCGGGAGGTGTTGGGACGTCTGGGGTATCAGGTGGAGGCCTTTAACGATGGGAAAAAGGCGTTGAAGGTGTTCGTCCAGTGGCCGAAAAAATATGTGGCGGTGGTGATGGACCTCTTCATCTGCGGGGAGTGCAGTGTCCCCATGCTTCATACGATTCGAGAGCATGCGCCAGAGATGATGCTGGTGGTGACCTCTGGTCGGCCCAGGCCCCTCATCGATTCGGTCTTGGGCGGGCTCGATGCGTCGATTCTCATGAAGCCCTTTACCTTAAAAGAGCTCTCCGAAGTTTTGGAGCAATCCATGGGGTAAGGGGCTGGTAAGGCACAGCGGTAACCCATTTTACGGTGTTTTTGTCTTACGTGGTTTCCTTGTCTTCTCCGCTGGAGGCCGCCGGGCTAAAGATGCCTCCAGCGGCGCTTTACCCCTCGTTCCTCGAGGCAAATTACACCGGTATTCTTATGAAATTCGCCCATTTATTTTTTTACCCGAGTCCTCAGCCAACGACCCGCTGTGTGTCTCATTTATTGTAAATAGTGACTGCCATATATTTGGGGTGCAAACGGGTAAAATAGGTGTTTTCTCGATTAAATCGACACGCCCGGACTTCCGCAGACTCGGCTTTTCATGCCCCCTTTAACCATGGCAGGCAATGCGGTGAACGTTTAGCTTGCTGAAAGCCTCGCCGGGAGCCCACCTTTGGCCTGATTTGAAAGGTGAGGTTTGCCAAACAGGGTTTTTATAGTGACTGTAACGGACCAACGGTCCGTTACAGTCATACACCTGGGATCCAGGGGATTTATCTCCTGGCCGCCGGAGGCCCGTCTGACTTTATGGAGGCCCTTTATCCGTGGGCCTTAGCGCCTAGATGATGGCTTTTTGTGGGTGCGCCCCGTGGCATGAGAATCGGCGGGTCGGCCTCCTCGCTTGGGTCGGGCCGGGTTTTTTCTCTTCTCTTTTTGGGGCGCTCCGCCCTGAGATGTTTTGTACAACACCCCTTTTTGGCGTTCCTTCGCCTCTTTTCCCTTCTCCACAAAGAGAGAGTGACCGGTCTCTGGATCTTTTTCCGTCACGTACATCAAGGTGGATATGGTGGACGGGGTGGGGGTAAAGATCTGGGCCTGCTCGGGGTTTGTGTGCAGGACCTCTTTGCAGAATCTGGCGAGTTCGTCCATCTCTTTTTGACCGCATCCCGGGTGGGCCGCCATGAAGTAGTAGGTGAGGAACTGGGGTTTCCCCGCCTCGGTGGTGAGCTCTTGGAAGCGGTTTCGGAACCGCGTGAGTTCGGTCTGGGGTTTTCCCATGAGGGAGAGGACCCGATCGCTGGTGTGCTCGGGGGCGATCTTAAGCTGGCCCGAGGTGTGGTGAGCCACCACCTCTTTGAGGTAGAGGTCCCCCCATTTTTTATCCGCCAAGACGAGGTCGGGCCGAATGCCTGAGGCCGAGAAGACTTTTTTGATGCCGGGGACCGCACGCATTTTTTTTAGAAGGGAGATCAGTCGGCTGTGGTCGGGTTTGAGGGAGGGGCAGATGCTCGGGTAGAGGCATCGTTTGTCGGTGCAGGCCCCTTTTTTTAGCTTCTTCTCGCACTCAAATCCGTACATGTTGCCCGTGGGGCCTCCGGCATCCAAGATATTTCCCTTGAACCCGGGAAGGTGGGTCAGATGTTCCGTCTCTCTCAGTATCGAGGCTTCGCTGCGGCTGGTGACGGTGCGGCCCTGGTGAAGGGCAATGGCGCAGAAGTTGCACTCTCCATAGCACCCACGGTGGGAGGCGATGGAGAAGCGGATGGTCTCCATGGCACGGACCTCCCCTTGGCTCTGGCATAAGGGGTGAAGCTCTCGGGTATAGGGCAGTTCGTTGGCCGTATCGAGCTCTTTGGGTGTTAAGGGAGGCTGGGGCGGGTTCTGGACCAGGTAGCGGTTGTCATGCTTTTGGACGAGACCTTTGGCTGTGAGGGCATCGGCATTGGCCTTAAAGGTCATGAACATACGGGAAAAGGCCTCCGTCCCCTTTTTTACCTCGGCAAGGGGGGGGAGTTCTATATAGCCGGAGATCGGCTTCTCCGATTTCCAGCAGAGACCGGCGATGGCGTTGGGATAGTCGCCCCGTGAAAGGGCATGGGCCAGCTCCACCACGCTCCTCTCTCCCATGCCGTAGAGAAGGTAGTCTGCCTTGGCATCAAAGAGGATGGAGCCCCGGATTCGTTTCTGCCAGGTGTCGTAGTGGGGTATGCGCCGAAGGCTCGCCTCGATGCCTCCCAGGACGATGGGGGTGGTACTCCCCTTGAAGTAGCGGCGAATGAGGTTGGTATAGGCGATGACGGCACGATCCGGGCGACGGGAGTTCTCTCCACCGGGGGTGTAGTCGCAGCGTTGTCGTTTTTTCCCCGAGGCGGTGTAGTTGGCCACCATGGAGTCCAGAGATCCGCCGTTGACGCCCCAGAAGAGGGCCGGTTCACCCAGCCGGGTGATGTCGTCCCCACTCTCTATATCGGGCTGGGCTATGATGGCCACCTTGTAGCCGGCCTGGTCGAGGACGCGACCCACCACGGCGACTCCGATGGCCGGTGCGTCAATGTAGCTGTCTCCAGTCACCAAAATGATATCGGGGCACGTCCACCCCAGGGCGTCCATCTCTTGACGCGTGGCGGGTAAAAAAGGGGATTTTATGGGCATAATTTAAGGTCCTAAATACTTTATATCTGAAGACTTTTTGTCAGGGTTTCTCCCGTGTATGGGCGAGGGGTACCCTATCATAGGGGCGGGGACAATCATAGCTCATATGGGTATGGGGGAAAAGAAGGGGGGGGACCCGACGGGAGTGGTGCCCGTCGGGTGTTGGAACGGCAGAGGAGATGCCGGTGCTCGTTGCGGCTCTTTTTTTTACTGCATCTGGTCCAGAAGTAGCTCTGCCTCCTCCAGTGTGGGGACAGTCTCTACGTTATACGCGGGCCAGATAAGGCTCTCGAGTTCATAGGGAAAATGGGTGACACTTTGCTCTGGGGTGTGGACCCGGGCCACCCGGTGGATGGCCGAGTCCCATAGGGCCTCTTGGCAAAGGCGCATGAAATTGTCAGAGAGTCCACCGGTGAGGGCGTACTGTCGAAGATCTGTTACACAGGTGAATCGCCGGGATAGCTGATGCACCGCCTGTTGGACCTTGTGGATAATTTCGGCAAGTTCATCGGCCTGATTGATTCTTCCTAAAGTGAAATAGAGCCTGTTTTTGTCGATATCTGCTCTGATCTCATGCATTTCTTTTTTCCCCATTATCAAGATGAATAGTAGGCTGCATTCTCTTTAATGTACCCTTCGGTGAGGTCGCATCCGTACGCTGTGGCAGAGGCTTTTCCCACACAAAGAGAGACACCGATGGCGACATGTTCGCCGGATAGAAGGCTGCGGACGTTCTCCTCGTCAAAGTCGACACGGTTCTGATTCTCATAAACCAAGGTGTCGTTGATGGTGATGGAAAGTTTTTCAGGGGTGACGGTGCACTGGGTACATTTTCCGACGGCCATGAGGATACGACCGATATTGGGGTCGGCACCGTAGGCCATGGTTTTAATCAGGGGGGAGTTGATGAGGGCCTTGGCAATAAAGCGCGCTTCGGACTCACTGGCCGCCTCGTGGATGGTGGCGGTGACAAGCTTGGTGGCACCTTCGCCGTCCCGGGCTAAGAGGCGTGTCATTTCAATGCAGGCGGCGTTGAGGGCCTGGGAGAAAAGATCGTGGTCTACGGGACCGGTTAGGCCGTTGGCCAGGGCGATACAGGTATCAGAGGTGCTGGTGTCGGAGTCTACGGAGAGCATGTTGAAGGAGTCCTTCACCGCCTCGCGCAGCATGCGGTCCAAGGCGGCCACCGGGATCTCGGCATCGGTGAAGAGATAGACCAGCATGGTGGCCATATTGGGTTCGATCATACCCGATCCCTTGCCGACGAGGGTCAGGGTCGCCCCGTCCACATTGAGGGAGATGGCCTTTGGGTAGGTATCGGTGGTCATGATCCCTTCGGCCCCTACGAGGGGGTCCAGGGAGAGATTCTCACCGAGGCCGGGGATGCCGGCTTCAATTTTTTCGATGGGGAGTTGGCATCCGATGACGCCGGTAGAGCTCATGATGACTTCATTTTCTGGGATATCGAAGGCCTTTGCGGTGGCCGTGGCCATGCGGCGGGCATTTTCGATGCCCATCTCTCCCGTGCCGACATTACTGACACGGCTATTCACGACTACGGCGCGCAGTGTGCCGTGGCGTATAATCTCGCGACCCAGAATAATGGGAGCTCCTGGAAATAGGTTGCGAGTAAACACCCCCGCGGCACTGGCGGGAACATCGGAGAGAAAGATGGAGAGATCCTTCCCCTCTTCTTTGATGCCACAGTTTATACTGGCGCAACGAAAGCCCTTTGCCATGACGGGTGATGAATGGAAATTCATGATAATGCTCCTCCGATCCTCGTTTAGGTAGGATGGTTAACTTATTTCATAGTATAAAATGCAGCGCGTCACAATAACTGAAATTAATTTTCAGATTAAAGATGGCCTGCATTGATGGTGCGACGAATAAAATAAAATGTTCAAAGGTTGAACAAGGTTTCTTTTAAGTAAATAAGCTTTTTATAACTACCTTTCACTTAAAAGTGAGGTATTTATGCGGATTATGCGTTGTATCTCCAGGACATAGGCTTTCCCACGGCTGGAGTAGCGCTCGAGGCCCATGGCCAGAGGCTCTCCAGTCGGTTCCTCCCCTCGGGACCTTTGTTCCCGGCGCAGGGCCCGTAGGGGCTCGTAGGCCCAGAGGGTATTTAAATTATGAATATAGCTTCGGATGGAGTCGGATACGCTTTTAAAGCGTGCCACCTCATGGCTGGCACCTTCGCTTCTCTGTTTGGGTACCATTCCCTTTCCCTTGCCAAACACCCACTGCCCGAAGATGTTGTTGCCCTCACGGGCAAAGCGGGAGGTGCCCCATGCCGACTCGTTGGCCGCCTGGGCCATGGCCAGGGATAAGGGGATAATATCCACGCGGGAGAGAAGGGCCATGCGATCCGTGGAAGAGTCCGGTGAAAAGGGGGTGAGCCTGTATCGACGGGCCAGGTCTCTCATCCAGACACGTTTTTCTGGGCTGAAGGCCTCTGGGGCCGTGTGGAGTTGGAGGAGGTGGCGTCGGTGTGAGAGAACGGTGGTGTTTTCTGCCTCTATGAGGGGGCTCATGAAGGCGAAGAAGGCCCTCTTTTTTTCATGGACACTGGAGATGGTGGCGAAGTCGGGCAAAGGGGTGGGAGAAGAGATGGGTGGTGTGGCCGGAAGGGGTGTGGG
>JABXKT010000296.1 GCA_013619155.1 Desulfobacteraceae bacterium | reverse complement strand
ACTAGGCTTAACGCCGATTACTCTCAAGTTGACGAAATTACGTTACTTAAAGAGTATTATAAAAAAGAAAAGCCTTATTTAGAGGGCGAAGACATTGACATGCTTCTAGAGGATTTTATCGTAGATGAAGACCTTGACGAAGAAAGAGATATGCGCAAGAAAAAAATTGCGTTTAAGGAAGAAGTTGCAAAAGCCAAAAGCTATTTGGAAGAGACGAAGAGTAAATATTACGACGAGATCAAGTTGAGACCGGGCGTTACTCAAGACCAACAAAAAGCTACAGACTTTTTCAACCGATATAATAAGCAGCAAGAAGCAGCTGAGCAACAACATGCACAATTCAAGGAAAGTACTAAAGAGCTTTTCAACGACAACTTCGAAGGTTTCGATATTAAAGTCGGCGAAAAAAGCTATAAGTACAATATTCAGAATCGTGATAAAGTTGCAGAGAGCCAATCTAATATTAACAACCTTGTCGGGAAGTTCCTAGACTCAGATGGTAATGTTAAAGACACGAAAGGTTATCACAAAGCTATGTATGCTGCTGACAACGTAGATAAGATCGCAGCTCATTTCTATGAGCAAGGAAAAGCGGATGCCGTAAAAGAAGTTGTAAACAACTCTAAAAACTTAAGTAGTACCAAAGCTAGGTCTACTCAAGGAGAAGTGTTTTTAAACGGATTTAAGGTTAAAGCAATTTCAGGCACTGATTCTACAAAACTAAGAATTAAAACAAAAAAATTTAACTAAAAAAACAAACAATTATGAGTTTAACTCCTCAATTTGGTAGTTTAATCCCTTCTTCACAGCAAGAGATTTTAAACAGTAACTACCTACAATTTAACGGTGGTGGCGCAGCGGGTGATACAAACACTTTTGCTCAACAATACCTACCAGAAATTTACGAACAAGAAGTAGAGCGTTACGGAAACCGTACACTATCTGGATTCTTAAGAATGGTTGGTGCTGAAATGCCAATGACATCTGATCAAGTGATTTGGTCTGAACAAAATAGATTACACATATCTTACACAAACGTAGTTTTAGGCGCGGGTGGGGCAGTAAATGTTCTTACAATAACTCCTGCTGCAGGAATAGTTAATGTTATTTCTATAAACGACACTGTTGTTATTCTTGACCCAGCAAGTGGTGCTGAGGCTAAAGGTTTAGTAACTGCTTCAAATACAACTACTGGTGTTATCACTGTAGCTCCTTTTGACAATGTAGCTCTTGGAGCAACTTTCTACGCTGGAGCTGGTGGAGCAACTTTAAAAGTATTTGTGTATGGTTCTTCTTATGCTAAAGGTACTAATCTAGGTGGCATTGCTGCTGGAGCTGGCGCACAAGCTGCTAATACAAGAGTTTCTGTTGAACCTCAGCTTACTCAATTTTCTAATTCACCAATTATTCTAAGAAGCCAATACGTAGTATCTGGATCTGATATGGCGCAAATTGGATGGGTAGAAGTTGCAACTGAAGACGGAACATCTGGATACCTATGGTATTTAAAAGCTGAATCTGAAACTAGATTGCGTTTTGAAGATTACTTAGAAATGAGTATGATTGAAAGTGAATTCAGCCAAATCGCCGCTGGTTCACCAGGATCTGAAGGTTTATTTGCTGCTATCCAATCTCGTGGAAACGTAGAAGTAGGATTTACTGCTGCTGCTGGACTTGATGAATTTGATGCTATCCTTAAGAATTTAGATACTCAAGGAGCAATTGAAGAAAACATGTTATTC
>JABXKT010000147.1 GCA_013619155.1 Desulfobacteraceae bacterium | reverse complement strand
TTTCAGCCCCCACTAAGAGGATGCCGATCCCCAGGGTCGCTCCCACAGCAACCAGGGTTATCAAATGCAGGAAGAGCATAAGCAGAGGGCGACTCCCGATGGTTCCACGCAGTTTGCCAAAGGCCACCACGGAACCTGTAAAGGTCACCGCTCCGATAAAGACCCCAAGATAGACCTCCGCCCGATGAATGGCCCGGGCCACTCCGGTCAGATGAGCGCTCGCATCCAGATACCCGGCGATCCCCACGAGGACGGCCGCCATCCCCACAAAGCTGTGGAGAATCGCCACCAGCTCGGGCATCTGGGTCATCTGGACCCGCCGTGAGACGGTGATCCCCATGGCCGCTCCGATGATGAGGGTCACCCCAATGAGCCCATACCCTGTGACCTGGCTCCCGGAGATGGTGGCACAAAGGGCTAAGGCCATGCCAATAATGCCATACAGATTGCCTCGCCGGGCCGTCTCCGGGTGACTCAGCCCGCCCAGGGAGAGAATAAACAGAACACCGGCCACGATATACGCCATGGTTATCAAGCCACTACCCATGATCGCCTCCTCTCCTGAACATCTTCAGCATGCGCTGGGTCACGAAAAATCCCCCAAAAATATTGATGGCCGCCATGAGTACGGCAATGGCCGATAAAAAGGTGGTGACACTAAAAAAGGGGCCAGAGATCTGCAGCAAGGCGCCAATGACAATGATGCCACTGATGGCATTGGTCACACTCATCAAGGGGGTATGAAGGGAGGGTTTCACGTTCCAGACCACCATATAGCCCACAAAACAGGCGAGAACAAACACCGTTAAGTGCCTCAAAAAATCCAAGGGGGCCACACGCCCCAGGGCGTAGAGAAGCAGGCCGCCAGCGATAAGGAGAAGAAAAGAGAGCCCCTTAAGGGCATAACGGTGCCTCAGGCGCTTCTCCAGGTCGGCTTCCGGAGAGGCCTCCGCCCCGGCCGGGGCCTCCTCTAAGACCTCTGGTCGGGTGGGACACGGGGGGGGCCAGGTGATCTCACCGGCATGGGTCACCATCATCGACTCCACCACCTCATCCGCCATGTCGTACACCGGCTGCCCGTTCGATGGGTCAGGTGTCAGGGCATCGAGAAGGTGGGCGATATTGGTGGCGTAGAGCCGACTCGCCTGATTGGCCAAACGGCTCACCATATGGGTGTATCCAATGATGGTCACCCCGCCTCTCACCACGACCTTATCAGGCTCGGTCAACTCGCAATTGCCCCCCTGTTCGGCGGCCAGATCCACGATAACCCCCCCGGGCTTCATGGAGAGAACCATCTCATGGGTGATCAGGGTGGGGGATTTTTTCCCCGGAATCATGGCGGTAGTGATGATAATATCCACCCGCTTGGCTTGGTCGGCAAAAAGAGCCATCTCCGCCTCAATGAAGGCATCACTCATCACCCGGGCGTATCCACCAGTCCCCTGCCCCTCCTCATCGAAGTCGAGCATGAGAAACGAGGCGCCCATACTCTCCACCTGCTCTTTCACCTCTGGACGCGTATCGAAGGCGTAGACCTGGGCCCCCAGCCCCACGGCGGTACCGATGGCCGAAAGGCCGGCCACCCCGGCTCCGATGACAAGCACCTTCGCCGGAGGCACCTTCCCCGCCGCCGTCACCTGCCCGATAAAGAATCGGCCAAAGGCATTGGCCGCCTCCACCACCGCACGGTATCCGGCGATGTTGGCCATGGAACTTAACGCGTCTAACTTCTGGGCCCGACTGATACGCGGCACCTGATCCATGGCCAGGGCGGTGATATCTTGTCGCTGCAAAATGGCCAAGAGCTCCGAATTCACAGCGGGCTGAATAAAGGAGACCAGGGCGGCACCCCGCCTCATCTCTCCTGCCTCCAAAACTGTCGGCGGCAAGACCTTAAGGATCATATCCGAGGCAGACCAGATCGCCGAGGCGTCTGTCATCACCGCGCCGGCGGCCTCGAAGGCCCCATCAAAAAAACCGGCCGCCTCACCGGCGCCGGTCTCCACATACACATCATACCCCAGGCGAATCAGCCTCGCCACGCTCTCGGGTGTTGCCGCCACCCGATTCTCACCCTCATGGGTCTCTTTGGGAATGCCAAGATTCAATGGTTTCTCTCCTCTCTTACAGATCTCGAGGCTATCTAAAGGGATCAGCGATCCGATGCCTGCCAACGACATCAGTATACCAGAAAAGGGGGGGCAAACCACGTGAGGAAAAAGGAGGGAAAGGGGCCATAAAGAGAGGCCGGATCTCGGATCGTACCACGGAGCACCGATCTCCCGTTTTGAAAAAGGGCCCCTGCGTCTAAAATATGAGAATAAACCGCCATCGCTTCCATGGCGCCTTAAAAAAATCAGAGTCCCGGGCATAGCAACATTCCCGGATGAAGTGCTTAAAAAAAAGGCTCCCGGTGCCGGAGGCAATGCGGTGAAAGCGTGGCCTCGCTTGGCCCTGCCGGGAGCCAACCTTTTAGAACGGTTGCCAAACAGACTTTTATAATGTCAACTCTGATGAACCATCATTAATGATGGATGTGAATGACCCCGAAAATCGAGGGATAAAACCTACCTCTGGCGCTCTTTTTCTCAAAAAACACCGCAAAAATTTTTCGATGACAGGAATACGTGCCTGTAAGACATTTTTTGTAGAGAATGTGACGGGCCAAAGGCCCGTCACATTCACAAACCTGGGTTCCAAGGGCACAGCCCTTGGCCGCCGGAGGATTCCTTTAACAATCTGAAATAGCTATCAAAAAAGTGTATGTGACTTGCCCCGAGGAGCGATGTAAATCACAACGGTAACGCGCTTTCGAGGTGCTTTTGCCTCACGTGGCTTCGCCACCCTCACCGCCGGAGGCCCATTTTTTTGATCACGGTGCCCATAGAAGGCATCGCTTTTTGTATCTCTTATTTTTGATCCGGCCCTTAGCGCGACACCCGCCCCCCCGCTTCCAGGAAAAGAGAGAGACCCTCTTCGGCAACACAAAGCCCGTAGGACGACCCTTCCGTCAGGCCGCACCGGTCATGGGAGGCCACCTTCACCCCCTCGCCTCCGGGAAGCCGAAAGAGGCAGCTACGGCCCGGCCCCCTAAAACAACTCGCCTCCAGGCGTGCCCGGGCCGGTGCATGGGACGGGGCCACCCGCACTGCCTCGGGTCGAACGAAGACGTGGACCCGCTTCGCCTCGCCAGGTTCTGCCTCGGCCATGCCGGTAAAGAGACCGAGACTGCAGTCGACATCCCCATCAGGCGTTAGGGTCCCGGCAATCAGGCTCCCCTCCCCGATGAAACGCGCCACATCCAAATTTTCCGGGGCGTGATAGAGCCCTTCGGGAGTATCCCACTGCAGGATATCGCCGGCCATCATCACCCCGATGCGATCGGCCATGGCAAAGGCCTCATGCTGATTGTGGGTCACCATCAGGGCGGTGATACCAAAGCGTTTGATAATATCCCTCACCTCGGCGGATAGACTCTCCCGTAAGGTGACATCTAAGTTGGAGAAGGGTTCATCCATGAGCAGGCAGCGAGGTTTGGGGGCGATGGCCCGGGCCAGGGCCACACGCTGCTGCTGGCCACCGGAGATCTCATGGGGGTAGCGTTTTTCAACCCCTTTTAAACCTGTCACGAGAAGGAGCTCTGTGATGGTCGCCTTCATCTCCTTGCGACTCACACCGCTCATGCCGAAGGCGATATTTTCCCAGACGGTGAGGTGGGGAAATAGGGCATAATCCTGGAACACCATGCCGATATGGCGCGCCTCGGCGGCAAGGCCCCGCCCCTCCCGCCACAAGGCGCGACCGTCGAGATGGATAGCGCCGCCATCGGGCGATTCAAAGCCTGCAATCATGCGCAACAATGTGGTCTTCCCGCAGCCACTGGGACCCAGGAGTACCCCGATATCCCCCTTTTCCAGGGAAAATCCCACCCCACGCGCCACACAGGTGGCACCAAAATGCTTGGTGATGGCCTCAACATCTAAATAACTCATCGATTTACTTTCTCCTTTTGCCACACAAGAAGTACCACGGGAATAAGTCCGGCGGCCACCAGGGCCACGGCCGGTATCGCGGCCCGCTCCCACTCCCCTTCGGAGGTGAGTTCAAAAATCTTCACGGCCAGGGTATCCCAGCCAAAGGGTCGGGTCATGAGGGTCAGGGGCATCTCTTTCATGATGTCGATAAACACAAGGATCGATCCGGTGATCATACCCCGTCGGATCAAGGGGAGGTGAACCCGCCGCATGAGAGCCCATTTCCCCACGCCCATGGTCCGTGCCGCCTCATCCATGGAGGGCGATACCCGCCCCAGGCTACTCGATATGGCATTAAAGCCCACGGAGAGGAAGCGAACCATATAGGCCACAGGCATCACCCACACCGTGCCCTGCAGGAGGGGCCCGGAGAGGGCCACGCCAAACACCCCTAAAAAACCCGCCGCCATGTGGTCAAAGCCGGAGAGCACCCGGACCATCCCCACGGCCAGAACCGTTCCGGGAAGGGCGTACCCCAGAAGGGAGAGGCGGGAGAGAGAGGCCATCAGCCATCCCGGAGAGGTGCGACCGGCAAAGGCCAGGGCCAGGGCCACCATAAGGGTGAGAAGGGCCCCTCCCCCGGCAAGCAGCAGCGAGTGGCTAAAAAGCGCCCCATACCCCATATGCAACTCCTCACGCCACGCCTCCACCACCCAGGCAATGAGCTGGATCATGGGAATCGCGAAGGCCACGGCAAAGAGCCCCCCCAGAAAGAGGGTGGCCCCCAGGGCGCAATGTCCCGTCAGGCGCACCCGGATGGCGGACCGCCCGTCACGGCCCTTAAAATAGCGCATACGACGCCGACTCCACCCCTCGGCCGTCAACACCATCAAGGCCATCACCACAAGAAGAGAGGCCAGCTGGGAGGCGGCATCGATGGAGAAGAAGCCAAACCACGCCTTGTAAATAGCCGTGGTAAAGGTGTCGAAATTAAACACCGCCACCGCACCAAAATCCGCCAGGGTCTCCATCAATACGAGAATCAGCCCCCCGAAGATAAAGGGGCGCGCCATGGGCAGGAGCACCCGAAAGAAAAGATGCCGCTGGCTGAGGCCCAGGGAACGAGACGCCTCTAAAATCCGCTCTCCCTGGGAGGCAAAGCCACCGGCAGACAGTAGAAACACGTACGGGTAGAGGGCCAGGGAGAGGACCAGGATCACCCCCCCCGTGGAGCGGATGGGAGGCATGAAAGGAGCCGCCGCCGGCAGATGCTGACGCAGAAAGGTCGCCACAGGACCCGAGAAATCGAGAAGACCCGTGTAGACGAAGGCCATGACATAGGTGGGGATGGCGAGGGGAAGGAGAAGGGCCCAGGAGAAAAAGCGCCGCCCGGGGAACTCACACAGGGCTGTCAAATACGCCGCCGATACCCCAAAAAAAGCGGTCAGCCCCAAGACCCCCAGGGAGAGAACGGCTGTGTTGGCCAGCAAGCCGGCCAGAAGATTCTCCCGAAGATGGTCCCAGATCCCGTGGGTATCGGCAAACAGAGAGGTCATCACGAGAAAAATAGGCAGGCCCACCACCACGGCCACCCCCAGTGCCAGCACGAGACCGCCACTCACCGGCACCCGTTGAAACAAGCCGATGGACCTCGCCCCCCGGCCATGTGCGTCACAAGCGTTCATAAAAATCCTTATGCGGTGCCTAATAAAGGCAAAAATAATGCCAAACACTTTTTTCCACAGTGCCCCCAGCGGCTCTTTTCATTGCCAGGCAGGCCGCTCCCCCTTCCTCCGAGAAGAGGCCTGCCTGTCAACATATCCGTCGTAAGGGGCGGGAGGCGCCGAAGGCCCCGTCACCGTTGCCCCCGGCAAGATCCGGAGGCCCCCATGCTTACTTATACCCCGCCCGATCCATGAGCCGGATGGCATCGGCCTGAAGCTCACCGGCCTTTTCCAGTCCCAGTTCAGACCCTTTAAATCCACCCCAGGCGGCCACAAAGTCGTGGGGGGCCACCGCAGGGTTTACAGGGTACTCCATATTGGCGTCGGCAAAGAGATTCTGGGCCTCGGGACCCGAGAGCCACTCCAGAAAGGCCGTGGCCGCCTCGGGATGTTTGGCATGGGTGGTGACACCGGCGCCGGAGACATTGACATGAACCCCCCCGGAGGCCTGGTTGGGCCAGAAGATGGCCAGGGGCATATGGGGGTTCTTCTTCTGAAGGCGACCGAAGTAGTAGGTGTTCACCACAGCCACATCACCCTGGCCCGCCATGACCGCCTCGAGAGCCTTGGTGTCGCTGGAGAAGGGGGGAGCGGCCAGGTTATTCACCCACCCCTTCACGAGAACTTCGGTGGCCGCATCGCCATGCGCTGCCATGAGCATCGCCACCAGAGACTGGTTGTAGACCTTCTTCGAGGTCCGAAGGGCCAGACGTCCCTTCCATACCGGATCAGCCAGATTCTCGTAGGTACTCAGCTCCGAGGGCTTCACGCGCTCGGTACTGTAGACAATGGTGCGGGCACGCTTGGAGAGACCAAACCATCGATTCTCGGGGTCTCTCAGGCTCTTGGGAATATTGGCCGAAAGCACCGCGGATGAGACGGGTCGAAGGACGCCCACCTGGGCCGCGTGCCAGAGATTTCCGGCGTCCACAGTCATGAGCAGGTCGGCCGGCGTCTGGGTGCCCTCGGATTTGAGACGCTCCAGGAGAACTGGCGCCTTGCCGGTGATATATTTGATGGTGACACCGGTTTTCTTCTCGTAGGCGTCAAAAAGGGGCTTAATCAGATGTTCCTTGCGTGCCGAATAGACCACCAGCTCCTGGGAAAAAGCCGGGGAGATTCCGGTAAAGGTCACCATGGCGGCAAGGATAGCGCTTAAAAATAGTTTCATCACTCCTCCAAAAACTGGAAATCGTCAAAAATCGATACAGACACGTTCGCAGCCATCACATATGCCCTCGGGCACATCTCATGGGTTCCACAACAGGGAACTATTTAACCCAAATCATATTTGGACTCAAGCATTTTTTTAGGGGGGCCAAACTTTTTTCAGATAAGCGCCCCTTTAAAAATAAAAAGGCCCGCCCCATGGGTAATCCATGGGCGAGCCCCTTTCTTGGGAACGCCCCGGCAATGGGCGGTCCTTTTTACGGAAAAAATAGCCTAAGAATTCAGCTGGCGGAAAAAAAATGCGTCATAGGCTGGAAGGCCTCTGAAAAAAGGGGCCCTGGCAAAAAACAGATACACCGATTTCATAAGAGTGCCGCCGTGACTTGCCCCGAGGAGTGGTGAAAATCACAGCGGTAAGCCGCTTTCGAGGTGATTTTACCGAAGGGGCTTCACCAAGCAGGGAGCCACGCTTTTGCCTGATTTAAAAGATCGGGCTTGCCAAACAGACCTTTATAGTAACCATGACGGCTCTTTGACCCGTCATGGTTACAAACCTGGGGTCCAGGGGCCCCGTCCCTGGCCGCCGAAGGCTCCGTTTTTAAGCCCACTCTAACCATAGAAGGCATGGCTTTTTGTATGTCTTATTTTTTCGCCGGCCTTAGGAGACGCATTAAAGTCGTCGTCCTAACGCCCCCCATCTCCAAGAGCCCTGGCCACCCAGACCTTTTTATCGGCCTCGGGTAGAAAACTCGCCTCGAAGCTGTTGGCGGCGAGGCGGCGCGCCTGCGCCTCGGTCATCCCCAGGGCACTCACCAATCCCTCAAAGTTGGCATTCATATACCCCCCAAAATAGGCGGGATCATCGGAGTTTACCGTGACACAGGCGCCCTGATCCAACATCTCCAGGATGGTGTGATCGACAAGAGTCTCAAAAACCTTCAGCTTTACGTTGGAGAGGGGACAGACGGTGAGGGGCATGCGCCGGGCAATGAGGCTCTCCATGAGCTTCGGATCCTCCAGGGCCCTCACTCCATGGTCGATGCGCACCACCTTCAAGAGATCCAGGGCCTGATAGATATAGTCGGGGGGCCCCTCCTCCCCGGCATGGGCCACGGGAAGAAATCCGACTTTACGCGCCTTCGCGAAGACCCGTTCGAACATCTCCGGGGGAAACCCCGCCTCCGAGGAGTCGAGACCCACACCAATAATCCGATCTCGGTAGGGCAGGGCCATCTCCAGGGTCTTTAGGGCACTCGCCTCGGGGAGATGACGCAAAAATGAGAGGATCAGATAACTGGTGATCCCTAAGCGCCGCTGTCCATCGACAAGGGCGCCGTCGATGCCCTCCATCACCGCCTCGAAGGGGACCCCCCGATCGGTGTGGGTCTGGGGGTCGAAGAAGATCTCGGTATGCACCACCTCGTCTGCCTGGCACCGCTCCAGGTAGGCCCAGGTCAGATCGTAGAAATCTTCGGCCGTCTGAAGCACGCCGGCTCCGGCATAGTAGATATCCAAAAAACTCTGGAGATCGCTAAACTCATAGGCGGCACGAATCGCCTCGGTATCGGCATAGGGGAGCTGAATACCGTTTCGCCGGGCCAGAGAAAACATCAGCTCCGGTTCCAGGGTGCCTTCAATATGTAGGTGCAGCTCCGCCTTGGGCAGATTACCGTTATGTATTAAATCCATGGAAAAGATCCTCTCTAAATATCTCCCCAGATCCACGGCCTGCATCCGGCATCCCCGGCCGCCCCCACGAAAAGGGGCGCCAGACATGCCGTGGCCTTGCCCGTGGGACTCTGGAAAGCGTTATACGGTTCGAGATATTGGCAATATATAGGATTGATCGACACATCGTAATCTTCTTGAGCTCAAAAGAGAACCCCCGTGGAGGCCAAAAAAGCCCCCCCTTTTTCTCCGATGAGAACGCCTTGCCCCTCTCCCCCCCTTTACGATATAACCGACGATCAAAAGGGATAGATAATCGTCAATCAAACCGTTCACCCCATCGACCACTTAGGATATCGTCATGAAAAAAATCATTCTCCTCCTCGCCTCCATCTCTCTTCTCACCGGCTGTGCGATACTCCACCCCCCTCAAGTCAACGTGGACCCCCATTTTGCGACACTCGAACACGAGGTCTTTGCCATCTTCCCCTTCAGCGACAAACGCTCCCGAGGAAAAAATAACTTCGACTTCAACGTCTCCGATGTCATCACCGATGCCTTCGAGACCGAGTTCATGAAGTCCGGCTATACCCTCGTGGAGAGAACCCGCCTCAATAAGCTGGTCACGGAGATTGAAGTCTCCTACGAGGGCAATATGGATGAGGATACCCTCAAAAAAATCGGCCAGATGACCAACGCCGATGTCATCATCCTGGGCATGATTCGAGATTTTAAAAAAGCGCGATACGAGCAGGTCAAAAAGGAGAAGAAATGCGTCTCCTGCGCCACCTTAAGCTACTCGGTGAAGGCGATCCATATCGAGACCGGCAAGATCCTCTGGAAGGGGGCCATCACCCGCAACTCAGGTTTCAAAGGGGACCTCTTCTCCGCGTGCGACTGTGAAGGCATCCGATTCTGCGTGCGTACCTCAAAGACCCTGGTCAAAAAAATCATCGCCAAAACCGAGGCGGCCCTGGCCACCAAGAGAGAAGAGAGAGAATCTCTGGCCGCCCTATCCGAATAGCCCCCCTCTTTGGAACGGGCAGACACGAGACCGGCACCTTGATTTAAAACGAGGGTGAAGGGCCCCACGGTCCCTCACCCTCCGAAACCCGAATAC
>JABXKT010000146.1 GCA_013619155.1 Desulfobacteraceae bacterium | reverse complement strand
GAGAATTTCACGCCAGGGTTAAGTCGAAGAGGCCTTCTATGGTGAAAGTGACCAAGAGACATGCCTCCGGCGGCCAGGAGATAAATCCCCTGGACCCTATATTGCGAATGTGATCGGCCCGAGGGCCGATCACATTCGCCTTTGATTCAGGTTTAAATCAAAATATCTGTTTGGCAACCTTTTGTAAAAGGGTGGCCCCCGGCAGGGCCACCGGAGGTAAGCGTTTACTGCACGGCCTCGGTTGGCCCGTCACCGTCCCTATAAAAACCTGTTTGGCAACCTTTTGTAAAAGGTTGGCTCCCGGCAGGGACAACCGAGGCGCAAGCTTTCGCTTGGGGCATGTGGGACATGTTGTGTTCACGAGATGTCCATTGAAATGAATACGGGCGAAGCCCGTTAGCGAATGTGACGCGCCCGAGGAACGAGGGTACGAAAGCATTCGCGAACCTGTAGATGAGGTAAGGATATGAATTACAGAACGATTGGTGTCGTGGAGCTTAACAGCATCGCCCTGGGCATGCAGACCGCAGATGAGATGAGCAAGGCGGCCAGTGTGACTCTGGTGATGGCTCGTCCCACTTGTCCCGGACGTTATATGGTGATGGTGGCCGGTGATACGGGCTCGGTGACGAGCTCTGTGGAGGCAGGTCGTGAAGTCGGTGGAGAGGTGGTGGTGGACTGGTTTGTTATCTCCAGCCTTCACCCCTCGGTGCTTCCCGCCCTCTCCGGGACGACGATCACTCCCCGCATCAACGCCCTGGGGGTCATCGAGACCTACACCGTGGCCTCCTGCATCATAGCTGCCGATGCCGCCGCTAAGGCGGGGAATGTGGAGCTTATCGAGATTCGCTTCGCAGCGGGTCTGGCCGGTAAGTCCTTTGTCACCATGACCGGGGATGTGGGCTCTGTGACGGCCTCTGTGGCCGCTGGTATCGAAGGGGTGGGCGAGTCGGGCCCCGTCCTCAGCCATGTGGTGATCCCTTCACCCAGCGATGAGCTGAAAGCCCAGCTCTTATAAGACCTCGGTCGGCTTACTCCCTTGGGCCGACCGTTTTCGTGGGGGACCAATGCCGTTCCCCCATGACGTCTTTTAAATGAAGACGAGAGCCAAATTCATCACTCCCGATTCCGCCACCGGCCTGACCGTTTGGGTCTCTTCACGTAACGATCATCTATTTTATAGTGTCAACGCTTATAGACGGGCATCGATGATGATGCCAGGGCCTTTATGGTCTCTTAGACATTTTTTGAACAATGTTTGTTTGTTGTCAATGCACAATATAGAGGAATTTATTCATGGAGACGGTCGCAGAATCCGGCAGTGGTACAGTGCTCAATGGTGGTAAACGTAAGAGACCCCAGCTTCCCGAGCGTATCCAGAGGCTTAAAGATGCTTACCTGAAGGTCAAGCCGAGTATGACCATCGGTCGTGCCGTGGCCTTTACCGACGTCACGAGGCAGTTCCCCGAATTACCGAACAATCTGCGTCGGGCGATGGGTTTTAAAAAAGCCTGTGAAACCGCGCCTATGCTGATTCAGAAAGACGAACTGATTGTCGGCCACCCCTGTGGCAAGGCACGCGCAGGCGCCTTCTCTCCGGATACGGCCTGGAGATGGGTACGGGATGAGCTCGATACCATCGGGTCTCGGCCCCAGGACCCCTACGTGATTGGCGAAGACGATAAGAGGGTCCTGCGTGAAGAGATCTTCCCCTTTTGGGAAGGGCGCTCTCTCGATGAGGCGTGTGAGGCGTCGTTTCGCAGGGAGGGTCTGTGGGAATTCTCTGCCGAGGCCTGCGTGAGCGATCTGACCTATCATCATGCCAGTGGTGGCGGCGATACCAGCCCCGGTTATGACATCATCTTGTTTACCAAGGGGATCGATGGCATCAAGGATGAGGCCGAAGCCCATCTGGCGGAGCTCTCCATGGATTCCACCCCAGACCTGGGTAAGATTGCCTTCTATGAGGCCGCCATTGAAACCTGTGAGGGAATCCTCATCTACGCCGGCCGCCTCTCCGATTATGCCAAGGAACTGGCCGAAAGAGAGCCGGACCCCAGGCGCAGGGCCGAACTGATAAAGA
The DNA here is from genome assembly GCA_013619155.1 of Desulfobacteraceae bacterium. GTDB lineage: Bacteria > Desulfobacterota > Desulfobacteria > Desulfobacterales > Desulfolunaceae > Desulfoluna. The sequence goes on along the minus strand of JABXKT010000146.1, from coordinate 7,599 downwards.
TCGCCGAGGTCAATGCCCGGGTGCCGGCCCGTCCGCCGGAGACCTTTCAGGAGGCGCTGCAGGCCATCTGGACCATCCAGTCGCTGTTTCTTATGGAGGAGAACCAGTGCAGCACTTCCTTGGGACGCTTCGACCAGTACCTCTTCCCCTGCTTCGATGCCGATATGAGGGCCGGTACCCTCGATGAAAGCCACGCCTTTGAGCTGATGGGCTGCTTTATCATCAAGTGTTCCGAGATGATCTGGTACACCCCGGAGGCTACCGCCACATATTTTGCCGGGTACATGCCCTTCATCAACCTGTGTGTGGGCGGCCAGAAGCGGGAGGGGGGCGACGGCACCAACGATCTGACCTATCTTGTCATGGATGCTGTGCATAAGGTGGGGATGTATCAGCCCTCCCTTGCCTGCCGTATTCACAACCAGTCTCCCCAGAAGTACCTGACGAAGATCGTGGCGGTGGTTAAGGCCGGCGGGGGTATGCCCGCCTGTCACTTCGATGATGCCCATATCAAGATGATGCTGAGAAAGGGCTTCGACTTTGAAGATGCCCGCGATTACTCTCTTATGGGCTGCGTTGAGCCCCAGAAATCGGGCCGGATCCATCAGTGGACGGCCGGTGGTTTTACCCAGTGGCCGGTGGCCATCGAATTTGTGTTTAATCGCGGCGTGATGAAGTCCTACGACGGTAAGGTGGGGCTCGATACCGGTGCCCTGGATCGCTTCACCACCTACGCGGCCTTTGATGCAGCGGTGAAAGAGCAGCTGGATTACATCATGGCGATGACGGCTCGGGGGACGGTTATTAACCAGACGCTTGTGAGGGATATGGCGCCCACACCCTACATGTCCCTCTTTGTCGATGGCTGCATGCAAAGTGGGAGAGACGTCACCGCCGGTGGTGCCGTCCTCTACGAGGGGCCGGGCACGATTTTTGCCGGTCTGGGCACCTACGCCGACAGCATGGCCGCCATCAAGGCCCTCGTTTTCGATGAGAAAAAGTACACTCTCGTCGATCTGAAGCAGGCTCTCGATGCGAACTGGGACGGTTATGAAGCGATGCGGAGGGACTGCCTTGGTGCACCCAAGTTCGGCAATGACGACGACTACGCCGATCGGATCACAAAGGATATCGTCGATTACACCGAAAAAACCATGAATCAGCATAAATCCCTCTACGCCCGCATGATTCACGGGACCTTGTCCCAGTCCTTTAACACCCCCCTGGGCGAGATGATCGCTGCCACCCCCAACGGGCGTTTATCCGGTGCGCCCCTCTCCGATGGGATGAGCCCGTCTCAAGGCGCCGACACGAAGGGCCCCACGGCCATCATCAAGTCGGTGAGTAAGCTTAATGTCGAATCCATGAGCCTTGGCATGTCCCATAACTTCAAGCTGATGGAGGGGTCCCTGGAGACCCCAGAGGGTGAAGCCGGATTGATCACTCTCCTGCGTACGGCCTCTATTCTCGGCAACGCCCAGATGCAGTTTAATTATATCGATAACGAAACCCTGAGGCAGGCGCAGAAGCATCCGGAAGCGTATCGCGATCTCATCATGCGCGTGGCAGGGTACAGCGCCTTCTTCGTCGAGCTGTGCCGTGAGGTCCAAGATGAGATCATCAGCCGCACCATGCTGGGATGAGGGTTACCCGGATAGTCCTACAGCCTGAAGAATTAGATTAGATCCACAACAGATTGAAGCGTGTGAATCTGTGGTAACTAAGTGAAAATGCCTCCGGCGGCCCTTCGGGGCTCTCCGAGGGCCAGCTTTGAAAAACTGGACAAACAGGTGGGCTAAAGGTTTAGCATCCATCCATAGCAAGTCCCGAAGGGACGACGTTGTCCCTATCGGGATTGATTCCGTTTAACGCTGCCTTTTTCGACTTTTTAGATAGGATCTGAATATTAGTGTGCTACCGTGACCTGGTTTCACTGGCGACATAATCTTAAAATGAGAGAAACTAATGGCATACTATTATTTAGCGGGTGCAATACTTTTTGAAGTTATCGCAACAAGTACACTGCAGGCAACGGCCCAATTTACTAAATTAATTCCGAGCGCTATAGTTGTAGGTGCTTATGTAACTGCTTTTTATTTGGTATCCCTTACATTAAAAACACTCCCATTAGGTATTACATATGCGATCTGGTCTAGTTTCGGTGTCGTTTTAGTGACAATTGCAGGAATATTTTTGTACAAACAGATACCGGATATTCCAGCAATTATTGGGATGAGTTTAATTGTCTCTGGTGTTGTTGTCATTAACTTGTTTTCTAATACAGGAAGTCACTGACTATAGCAGTAAGGATCGAGCGTGACCGGAAGTCCTGTCAATCCTTTGTTTAAGAGGCCCTGCCTGTCTGGCTAAGCCAGGTTAGTAGGGTGGGTGCATTACTTTATATGTCGCAAAACGGAAACGGCTATTGTGTGACAGATGTTTATAAATGATATCATCCGCCATGCCCACCGTTTTCCAGTGTATCGATTATTTGGCCGTGTAATTGTGGTCTTATGTACTAAATAGTTCACTATGCCCGCAGCTGTCGACTGAAATATACCATAACTAATACAATGTAGTACATGGTACAAAAGTTCTACGCACTGCTGTATTGGCAGTCGGTTTGGTGCTGATTGCTTCCGCTTCCTTTGCAGCCGGTACGCCCAAGTATGTGTTCTACTTTATCGGTGACGGTATGGGCCCGGCTCAGCGTCATTCGGCGCAGTATTTCTACAATATTGAAACCAAAAATCCCGAAGCCAAGTTGCTGATGAACAGCTTTCCCACCTCGGCATTGCTAACCACCCACTCCAATAACACCATGATTACCGATTCCGCTGCCGGTGGTACCGCCCTGGCCACGGGGTTTAAAATCACCAGTGGTCTGGTCTCAAAACTGACCGATGGCACGAAATCAAAACCATCGCCGAGGCGGCACGGGATGCCGGTTATGCCGTGGGACTGGCCACCACGACCCGCATCACCCATGCCACCCCCGCCTCCTTTTCTGCCCACAACATGAGTCGTGGACATGAGAATGAGAGTGCCCTCGATCAATTGAACGCCAACTTCGATTACCTGGTCGGTGGCGGCTTTCGTCACTTCGCGGCGAAGGGCAATGCCGACGGCCTGAAGTCGACGCGTAAAGACGATCGCGACCTGATCGCCGAATTTAAAGCCAAGGGCTACACCACCTTTATCGGCGATAAGGCGCGTGATGATTTCCGTTCCTATCAGCCTAAAAAAGGGGATAGAGTCCTGGCACCCCTCGCTTACAGTGCTCTGGGCATGGAGATCGACCGTCGTTTCAGCACCGAGAAGAAGAACGCCATGCCGGCCCTCTCCGAGCTCACCGCCAAGGGCCACGAGCTTCTGGCCGCCCAGGAGACGCCTTTTTTCATGATGGTTGGCGGGGGCCGATCCTCTTCCCTTGAGCCTGGCGGTGATGGTGGCCCCTGTCACCGCTGTCATTGCCGGTGTCTTGCTCAGTGGCGGCTGCTCCCCTTTCGAGGTGATGGGTAGGCATGGGGATCGCTGATATTCGCGTTGAATTATCGCGATACGTGAATCGCAGAGACGCGCTTCCATGGAGAGATTTAGATATTAGATAATATCAAGGATGCACACCGTGGGCTTCCCGCACTCCATCGCAGGGGCCAAATAGTGACGAAAAAGGATGCATCCCTTGAGGCTGAGAGATGCCTTATCCATCGGCCTTATCATAGATCCACCCCTTGTTTTTAATTAGGGGGTGGATTTTTTTTGGACCCATTCGATGGGGTTTTTATGTGGTTTAAACCGATGTCGCGGTGGATCGCGGGACTCCGTTTTAGGATGGCAACGGTCGTGTCGTGCCTATGACGACTGGCCATATAAATGAGTGGAACAGTCATTTTATAAATAAAAGATGTTTAGTATTAGATGCCTCCTGACGATAAATTATAGGACCTGTATCTGTCCTTGTTGCCGATTGAATTTAGGAAAAATGATGGGTAAAAATTGGTGTGCATGGAGAAATACGTATGGAATATGCGGAGCCGTGGTGGCACAAAGTGAAAAAATATCGCCGTGATAGAGTCAATAGGGGCGGTTAAATCATTGATATAGCATTCTTTGTTGTGGCCTGTCTTGTCCTCGAAGGCATCGCCTGCTATTCGATGATAAATATCTTTATACTTATTAAATATAGCCATAGTATATTGCTCTATTTCTCGATGAATATCGATAAATAGAGTGAGTCGGGATAGACGGGTACTATAATAATAGAAGGGATATTTTAATTATGATGAGACTGTTGGGCGGTTTGAAATTACGGGGCCATATGATGCTCCTCATCGGAACGGTGGTTGCCCTGGCCTTTGCCGTAACCATCTCCTTTGTCACGGTACGAACCCGGGGAATCGTGGAGCGGGAGGCTCTGGAGAAGTCCCGGGAAATCGCCCAGCGCTACGGGGCCTCATCGAAGAATGAATTGGATATGGCCCTAGCGTCGGCACGCACCCTGGCGGTGATCTTTGAAGGGGTGATCAAGGATCGGGAGGCCGTTGACCGGGATGCCTTGGATGAGATGATGCAGCAGGTATTGCGTTCCCATACGATGATATCCGGTATCTGGTGTGTGTTTGAGCCGAACATGCTGGATGGGCGGGATGCAGACTTTGCCGGTGAGGGCTGGCACGATGCGTCCGGTATCTATTATCCCTATTTTTATCGTGAAAATGGCACTATCGAGGCGGAGGTGAATGATGATTACCAGACGGCCGACTATTATCAACTCTCCCGGCGAAGTGGCCATGAGACGGTGATCGAGCCCTATGCCGAAGAGGAGACCGGTGATAAATTGATGACCAGTCTCTGCGTGCCCATCAAGGAGAACGGCCGCACCATCGGGGTTGTCGGTGTCGATATTTTTTTGCAGACTATCCATCATATGATCGCCGATGTGACGATCTATGAGACCGGATATTTGAGTATTATTTCCAACCAGGGCATCGTGGTGGGGCATCCCGATGAAGATAAAATCGGACGATCGATTTTTGAAACCGATCCCTGGATTACCCCTTTTCGGGGGGCCATCGCACGAGGGGATGGGTTCGGTACAGAGAATTACTCCGAGACGGCCGGAGACGATGTCACCCGGATCTGTGTGCCCATTCATATCGGGAAGACAAAAACCCCCTGGGCTGTGCTGATTAATGTTCCGGAGAGTAATGTCAATGCCGCGGCCCATCGGGTGATGTATGTAACCCTTATGATTACTGGCGTGAGTCTCTTACTCCTTCTGGGAGTGCTGTTTCTTATCACCCGCTCCATTGTTCTGCCCTTGGCTAAGGGGGTCAATCTGGCCCAGATCATGGCCGGCGGCGATCTGACCGGGCGCCTCGATATCCGCCGCCATGATGAGATCGGGGATCTTGCCGTGGCCCTCAATGAGATGACCGGCTCTATCGGATCGGTGCTCACAGGCGTCCGGGGAGGCATGGATACACTGGCCCTGGCCTCATCGGATCTCTCTCTGGTCTCCCGGGAGATGGCGGGACATGCCGATGAGAGTTTTAAAAAATCGGATCGCGTTCAGCGCACGGCCGGAGAGATCAACAGCGATATCGTCTCCATTGCCGCCGCCGTTGCCCAGGCCTCTTCCAATCTGGCCATGATCGCCGTAGCCTCCGAGGAGATGGGGTCGACCATCGACGAGATCGCCCGGAATACGGAAGATGTCCGGGGAATCACCGGTCGTGCCGTGGTCCAGGCCGAAACGGCCTCGGAGCATGTCACCACCCTGGGGAAGGCGGCCCAGGAGATCGGTAAGGTGACGGGGGTGATCACGGACATCTCTGCCCAGACCAACCTTTTGGCCTTAAACGCCACCATCGAGGCGGCCCGGGCGGGCGATGCCGGCAGGGGCTTTGCCGTCGTGGCTTCGGAGATCAAACAGCTGGCCCTGGAGACGGCCCAGGCCACCCGTGATATAGACAATGAGATCTCACAGATCCAGGAGACCATCGCCGAAGCCGTGCGCGAGATTGGAGAGATTGCCCAGGTGAACCAGGGGGTGAGTGATATCGTCACTACCATCTCTGCCTCTGTGGAGGAGCAGTCCCTCACCACCCGGGAGGTGGCGAAAAATATCTGCGAGGCGTCGGAAGGGATGCAGGAGGTGAACCGGAAATTGGCGAATAGCTCCAAGGCCTATGAGACCCTCTCCGGGGATATTGCCCGAATCAGTGCCGCCACGGGGGAGGTCTCGGGTAGTAGTGCCGGTGTGACCGTAAGCTCGGAAAAACTCCTGAAGCTGGCCGAGGATGTGCGAAAAACCGTCCATTTTTTCAAGGTGTAGATGAAAATGGCCCCGCATGCGCCTTTTTAACGGGTATATAAAGGGTATGCGGGGCCATCCGGGAAGAGAGCTTGAGGTTAAATACTTGCGGCGGGGGATTGATGCCATTCAAATGAGTGGTGACAAATGTGTCTGGTCCCTGGGGGATATTACCATGGCCGAAGAGATTGCATCCGTGAATGAGAAGATATGTATCGGATATGGTGCCTGCATTGTGGCATGCGAGGCCGAGGGGACCTGACTTTGGTTACAGTTGCCTCGCACGCCACGCTAAAATAATGAATTTATAAATCGCTACGAGAACCCTTTGCACTCATATGGATTATCCGGGGTGGGGATGACTGTAATTGGTATCGGTGGCGGTGGCGCCGAAGCTTGCTGCGTCTGTTTGCCAGTAGGGGGCCTTGTAGTATCCGTAGGGATGATCGGCATCGATGAGATGGGCATTCACGATATTTTTAAAGGGATTTGAGATTTTGCCGTGTCTCACCAGGTCTCCAACGAACGCTTCAAACTCTTCGATGGCTTCATGAATTTTTCCAAAGAAGCTGGTGGTGTCTATGAGTTCAATGGATTTGCACTGAGCATCAATGATCCAGCAATTCTGGTAGAGGCTGTAGATGAAATTTTCTTGGGCAGAGGTCAAGTTTTTAAGCCAATGGCTGTTTTTGGGCAGGATCATTTTTAGCAGGCTAATGACGTCACCAGATAGTGGCCCGAAGGGCGGCAGGTATGGTACGAGGTCGTAGATGTACTGGAAGGCATTGAGTTCGTAAGGGTAGGCGGAGATGAATTTTGTGTCCCCGCTTCGTGGAGCCGCAAACGTGGTGACGGGTTTGACTGTGAGGGCTTTATCATCGCCATTTGCCTTGAGCATCGCCCCGAAAATAGCGGCCATGGCACCGCCTTTACTATGCCCGGTGATGTAAAGGGTTCGGTTGCTGCACTTGTGAATGGCAGAGATGACATCGTTGTAAATGGATTGAACCGCCGTTTTGAACCCTTCATGCACCTCACCGCTGACACCCTGCACTGGGGTGAGTTTTGCAGAAAAGTTCTGCAGCCAGTCTTCAAATGTCTTTAGATCTGAATAGATATCTTTCCATTCCAGGTCGAATTGTCCAATGGTACCCCTGAACGCCACGACTACGCCGTCTGACATATCGCCAACCAGGGCTGAATTGATATTGCTCACAACGGCTGTGGGGGGGCAAGCCCACTTGACCGGATCATAATAATAATTTTTGTCTTGATTGGTC
>JABXKT010000145.1 GCA_013619155.1 Desulfobacteraceae bacterium | reverse complement strand
CTTGGTAATGGGGGTGGCCATGCTTTTTACCATTCCATCGAAGGCGCGTCAGATTCAAGAGATTCGTGAGCTTTCAGGGGGGGCGGTTTTTTTTATAAAATTATGTTTTTATACCATGAGTTTTCTCCTGATGGGCGGTGGTTTGAAAAAGTTAAAGGAGCCCCGTGGGGATGCCTGATTTTGATGGGGTCGTCCACGACTGACCGTCTCTTGTATGTATCCATCTGTGATGGATAAGGGTTTATATTTTATACGTTTTGCACTACCCTTGGGAGGTGCTGTCGGTCTCTCTTCTCCTTGCCGTATATAAATAAGGGCAGAAGGGGCGGCGGATGGGCCACCAGTGGAGCGCTTTTTGAACACTTTCGACCTTATGTGTGGGGGTAGATTTTTGAGATGTGCTGCGGTGATCGGGCAAAGGAGTGGCTGTGAGCGGAGTGACCAATGGGGTGAGTGAGGTTGAAAATCTCCAGCATGAGGTGACATACCGTGCCCGTCTTCAGGATATCTGTAATAAAATTTATGCAGCCGTTAATTTAGACGATATTATTATCACCTTAAAAGATGAGATCAAGTCTCTCTTTGAGGCCCAGCGTATCACCATCTATTATGTGGATGGGGTAAAACGAGAGATCGTCTCCCGTTTTAAGGCAGGCACAGAGATCGATGAGGTCCGGCTGCCCATCAACAATGCCAGCATCGCAGGGTACAGCGTCCTTACAAAGTCGCTTTTGAATATCAAGGATGTGCGTGATAGCCAGGAATTGGCCGCCATCGATGCCCAGATTGGCTTTGACGCCACCTGGGATCGAAAAATGGGGTTTGTGACCCGTCAGACCTTGGTGGCGCCCATTCTCTACAAGACCTATCTACTCGGGGCCGTTCAGCTGGTGAATCGCCAGCCAGGCGGGGCCTTTATCCACAGGGATGAAGAGAACCTCCAGGAGATCGCCAAGATCATTGGCATCGCTTTGTACAACCAGAAGCGCATGGCCCGAAGTAAAAAAGGCAAGTTTAACTACCTTCTGGAAAATCATATCATGACCCAGAAGGAGCTGAATCAGGCCGAAGGATCTGCCCGGGACTCCGGGGAGACCATAGAACATGTGCTTCTCTCCCAGTTTAAGATTCCCAAAGGGGATGTCGGAGAGGCTCTGGGGCGTTATTATAAGGTGCCCTATGTAGAGTATAACAGCAGCATGCCCATTCCCGGTGAGCTTCTCCAGGGGCTTAAAGTCCCCTTTATGCGGAATAACCACTGGGTTCCCTTACGCTCCAATGACGATAAGGTGGTCATCATCATCGATGATCCCCATGATGCCCAGAAGATGGGACAGATCCGGGTGCTCTTTCCCGGCCGCGTTTTAGAGCCCTTTGTCTCCTTCCGAGAAGATATCCTCGATTATATTTCCCTTTTTACCCAGGATGAAAAAGAGCAGTCCTCCATCGATGATATTATCTCTCAGATGGCCGATGAAGAGGACGAGATCGAGGAGGCGGAGAGCGGCTTAAGCGAAGAGAGCAGCGTCGTGGTCCAGCTGGTCAACAAGATCATCATCGATGCCTACAATCGGGGGGTCTCGGATATTCATATCGAACCCTATCCCGGCAAGGAGAACACCAAGGTTCGGTTTCGTATCGATGGGGTCTGCGGCATCTATCAGACCATTCCCTATCACTACAGAAACGCCATCATCTCCCGTGTCAAGATCATGTGTGATTTGGATATTGCCGAGCGCCGAAAACCCCAGGATGGGAAGATCAAGTTCAAGCGTTATGGGGGCCTCGATGTGGAGTTGCGTGTGGCCACCGTCCCCACTCAAGGGGGGATGGAGGATGTGGTGTTACGTATCCTTGCCGCCGGAGTGCCTCTGCCCCTGGAGGCAATGAAGTTCTCGGACCGGAACCTCACGAAATTTATGGAGATGATTAACAAGCCCTATGGCATCATCTTTGTCTGCGGTCCCACCGGATCGGGTAAGACCACCACCCTTCACTCGGCCCTGGCCCAGATCAACGATGAAGAGCGCAAGATCTGGACGGCCGAAGATCCCGTGGAGATTACCCAGAAAGGGCTGCGCCAGGTACAGGTTCAGCAAAAAATCGGCTTCGATTTCGCCGCCGCCATGCGCGCCTTCCTCCGGGCCGACCCCGATGTGATTATGGTCGGGGAGATGCGTGACCGGGAGACCGCCCAGATCGGTATCGAGGCCTCCTTGACCGGTCACCTCGTCTTCTCTACCTTGCATACCAACAGTGCGCCGGAGAGTGTCACCCGTCTTCTCGATATGGGGATGGATCCCTTTAACTTTGCCGATGCCATCCTCTGTATCCTCGCCCAGCGCCTGGTGCGCACCATGTGTAAGGAGTGCAAAGAGGCGTATCACCCCGCCCGAGAAGAGTACGATGAGTTGGTTCGGGAGTATGGGGGGGAGGAGGTGTTCTCCCGCTTCTTAGGGACTGCCTACACAGATGATATGACCCTGTGTCGCCCCAAGGGGTGCGATAAGTGCAGCAATACCGGATATCGGGGACGGATGGGCATCCATGAGTTCCTGGAGGGCACCGATGATATGCGCCGCCTGATCCAGACCAGCGCCCGTATGGAAACGTTGCGGGAGCAAGCCGTTAAAGATGGTATGACCAGCCTGAAGCAAGACGGTATCGCCAAGATCTTCTCCGGTGATTGCGATCTGTTTCAAGTGCGCAAGGTGTGTATCAAGTAGGCGGGCCTTTATGGGTAAGAATTCGACATGATGAGAGGGGCGGCCTGTAAGGGCGGCCCCTTTTTTTGATTACCAGCCTTTTACGGCCACGCGTGCGGTAAGCGAGCCCATCTCCAAATAAAATATATGTCTCCGGCGGGTCGTTTTTTGAAAAGCGCCGCAAAATTTTTTAGATTACCGCAACAGCAATGCTATGGCGGTGGCGTTCTTTTTGACAGCAAATGTGACGGACCCGAGGAACGAGGGCACAGACCTTGGCCGCCGGAGGCTCAGCTTTTCCAGCTCACTTTAACCATAGAAGGCAAAGCTAAACAGTCCCCTTCATCAGAACCTGTAGTGAACCCCCACCTTGCCCTCCACGTAGAGACCCGGATTCATATAACAGATCTCGGTGGCATACTCTTTATCGGTGATATTCACCGCCGATACCGTCGTGGTCAGTCGCCACGCCTCGCTTAAGCGCCACTCCCTCCATACTTTGGCGTCCACGGTTTCGTAGGCTTTCATGTGAAAATAGGGCAAGTCGGTGTTTGCATCGTCGTAGAAACGGTCTCCGGAGAACCGGAAGAGTATCTCGGCATTGAAGAGATAGGGATTGCGGTACTGAAGACCTAAACTGCCCCAGTAGTCGGGGGCGTTTCTCAGCTGATTTCCCTTGTTCTCTCCCTCTCCCGTGATCCTGGAGCGGTTGAGGGTCAGGGCACCGGTCATGGAGAATCGGGCGGGGAGCGCCTGGGAAAAGCCCAGCTCCATGCCGTAGATATCGGCGCCGCCCAGGTTGCCGGTTCGGATGATGGTTCCCCCTTCCAGGTCGGGGTTTTCGTCATAACGGTAGGAGACCATATCATCGATCTTGCCGTAATAGCCCGTGAGGTTGATAAGCGTCCCGCTTTCGGGGAAATTAAGGTCTATCCCGGCATCTCCCATCACCGTTTTTTCAGGATTTAAATCGGGATTTGCCTCCCGCTGACGCGCTCCGGTGGTCACGTTTTGAAAAAACCACTTGGCCAGACCGGGCCAGAAGGCCGTTCCCCCCGATGCACGCAGGGCGGCATAGTCGCTCAGTCGGTATCGGACGCCCCCTCGGTAGGTGGTGTAGTCCTTGGAGACATCGGACGGGGTGGGATTCGTGGAGCCGGAGTCGTAGATATCGTGGTACGACCAATGATCGTAGCGCATCCCCGCCAGGAGTGAGAGGCGACCGTCCATGAGAAAGAGGTGGTCTTGCAGGTAGACGGCAGATTGGGTGGTGTTGAGTTCCGATCGGTATTTCTCGTCACCGCTCTCGACGAAGGTTTGTTCGTTTTTCTCCGTTTCACGACTCCAGAAGAGGCCTGTGGTGAGGATGTTGTTCTCCCCCAGATAGAGATCGGTCTGAAGATCCACGGGGATAATCTGGCGGGTCCAGTCCGTTCGATAGGTGATGGTGTCATCCAGTACGGGGACTCCATCTTCCACCGTGAGTCCCATGGTGTCCTGTTGCGGGTGGTCGTCGTAATGATGGCCGACGGAGAGTTTGACTTTGCCCATGGAAAAAGTCGGGCTCTCATACTTTACCGTCGTAATGGACTGATCCCCGTTGTCATTTAGAATAAAGTGGTTTTGTCCCCCTGAAAGGTACCGGCTGGAGTGGAGGCTGCTCACCGATGCCTTGGTCCCCCTCTCCCCTCGCCATACCAGCTTGCCGGCGAGATAGGTGTTTTCGTAGTCGTTGTCCTCGAGGGAGGCCGTCTTGACGTACTGTTTTTTTCCAAGGGTGTAGAGCCGCATCATATTATCCACCGGTTTCATCTGGTAACCGTCGGAGTATTCGCCAGACCAGGATAGATAGTAGCTCACATCACCCACCCGATCGCCGATACTCACGCGGGGTTTGATGGTATGCCGAGACCCCATGGCCAGTTCGGTCGTCGCCCCTGTGGTCTCTGTGCCCTCCCTCGTTACAGTATTCACCACCCCACCCGATGCATTGGGACCGTAGAGGGCGGAGGAGGGGCCCAGGACCACATCGACCCGCTCCACATCCGAGGGGTTGATGGCGGTGATGAGAAAAGGGTGGGTGGGCAGGCCGTCTATCAGATAGATGGTGCGTCCGATGAAGTATCCCGTCCCCCTCAGATGAATCCAGGGCGGTCCCCAGGGGTAGTACTGACCCACATGGACCCCGGGTTTGTCGCGAATAATCTCACCGATATTGTTCATGTAAAATTCGGGTTGTGCCTCAATCTCTTCTAAATCGACGCTGTGTGTCGCAAAGGGGACCAGATCCGCCGAGATCTCGGTCTTCGTCGCCGTCACGGTCACCGGGTCCAGGGCGACGGTCTCCGTAGAGAGTGCCGCCGGGATCCCCCTCGTTAATAAAAAGGGTACCATCCATACCATCCAGATAAAAATACGCAGACATTTCATGCTCTTATCTCCTCAATTCCTGCCCGAACGTCTTGCCACGGAGCCCGATATCCACGCGCCAAAGGGGTGGATCATGCGATAGGCCCCAAAGGGCGCTCTTGATTTCGCCTCAAAGAGAGGCCCATAAAAAATGGCCAAGCGAGGCGCCGCTGAATAGTTACAAAATGGTGGCGTTTTTTTGAGCGATTCCTGCGGAGGTATAAGAAGGTGCCGCATTGGGCACAAAAAAAGCCACAAAGAGATCTCCACCGTTTTGGTACAGGCCTTCATGGCTTTTATTCTTAAATTTTTTTGTAACGGCTCTCGCCGCCGTATGATTATTTTACTTCAAGGCGTATTTGAATAGCAATTTCATATTGCTCATTATTTTCTTAAGAAAGCAAAACAATGGGGCCGTGTCAAGAAGAAAGATAGAAGGGGGAAGGCGTGTCGCCTCGTCTCATCGATCTCTATTTTTTTAAGGCACCCCACCCAAAGAAGGGGCGATGAAGATCGCCAGGATCGATGCGGGCGGTGATCGATTCTCAAGGGGCGAGGCGAGCTATGCTGGAGGCGGGGATGATGGGGCAAAAATCTGTATAGCCTTCAATGGACGGCTCCCTTCATTATATGATATCGTCATTTATTTTGATTAAGTATCAGCCCGAGAGACCAAACAGCTGGGGCCTTAAGATGTTCGACATAATCAAATGAGTCTAGATTTTGGCTTGGTTCAAATCAGGGTAACACTTCAGCCCAAAAAGAAGCCTTCCAGGGTTAAAGTGACCAAGAAACATGCCTCCGGCGGCCAGGGAATTTTTTACCTAAGCGGCTTTGCCGCCCCTGGACCCCAAGTGTGTGACTGTAAAAACCTGTTTGGCAACCTTTCCAAAAGGTTGGCTCCCGGCAGGGCCGCCAGAGGCGCAAACTGAATAGTTACAATGTTACCCTATCTTAGGCTATTTTGAACCAGGCCCAGATTTTAATGAGGATTAGTACTATGGATTATCCGTTTCCTGTTGAAGACGCTTACGATGCTCTTGAAGTGACCGAGTTGGATTTTGCAATAGATCCTTTGGATGACAAAGTATACGTGGATTTTGATAGTGTCAGGGACAAAACCTATTTAGACAGGATTAAATTCAATCTTCGTATCAAAGATGGAACGCTTGAGACTCCAACAAAAAAGTATCATAAGTTTATATTTTCTGGCCATAAAGGCTCTGGGAAAAGCGTTGAATTGAAGCGATTTCATAACAGTGTGAATAAACCAAACTGTTATCTGTCTGTTCACATTGATATTGAACAGGAAATGGAAGTTGGAGGGTTTCAATCAGAAGATTTGTTTGTCATTTTGATCGCAAAGTTGATGGAAAGGATTGATGAAGAAAAAATCTCTTTTAAATCTGATGCATTAAGTCAAATCATCAATGAGTGGACATCAGATAAAGAGACGAAAGAAGAGTTAAGTAAAAACTATCAACTGGATGCCAGTGGTGAAGTCTCGGCCAGCAGTGCCCTTCCATGGTTTATTAGCTTCAAAAGTTCTCTCAAATCAATTTTTTCAGTATCATCCAAGACCTCAACGACGATACGGCAAAAGATTAAAAGTAACCCACTGCATCTTATTGCACAGTTTAACGATATCCTGTCAGAGCTTCGTAAGGAATTAGAAAACAAACAAAAACCGAAGGATATTTTATTTGTTTTCGATGGCACAGAGAAAATATCCTACGATGTTTATAAAAAATTATTTGTAAAAGACCCCCATATTATCAGAGAAATAGATGCAAACATCATTTTTTCCGTGCCTATAAACTCTTACTTTACAATTAGAACCAGTCCCGCCGTTGAGTTTTTTCATATATTCTATCTTCCAATGGTTAAACTCTCCAAAGAAAATCAACCCCAGTTAAGCGAATCTCTATTGAGTGAAGTGATTTCTAAACGAATAAAGATAGATAAGTTAATGACGACCGAGGCCCTGGATCTTTGTGTCAAAAAATCAGGTGGTTGTATTCGTCAACTTATTCGTATTGTAAATACATCTATCTCCATGGCCCTTGGCGCGAAAGTGACTCAAGAAATTGCAGAACGAAGTATCAAAAAACTGGGTCATGATATGAAGGATACCCTCACATCAGCCCATCTGGAGGTTTTGAAAGACAAAAAATATGAGACCGCCGATGCTATCGTGCTTGAGCTTCTCTTATCTCTTGTTGTCCTCAAGTATAATGGTGATAGAGGCGTGAATCCTCTATTGGAAGGGCTCCTCGATGCATAAAGAGCCTGTCCTGCCAAAACCCGAAGATGAAGAGCAGTGGCAACAGCTGCTTTTTATCTTAAAGCGCAGAAAAAAATCGACGCTCATCCTGATTACCTGTGACTCTTCCGAAAATAGAGATGCTCTGTGCAAAAAACTTGAAAAGAGACTGGCGAATTATAAGCATCACCTTTTGGATCTCTCATCGCACAACGTGGTATCTCTGAAAAATAAATTCAAAGAAGAACTCCCCAGAGAAGTCCAAGATTCAGAGATTGCAGAATACATCGTTCATATTTATGGGCTGGAGAGTAGCGTCTTTGTCTCTGAAGAGGGCCAAATTCAAGATAGCGTCATGCTACCCGAACTCAATTTTGAACGTGAGTCCATCTTTCGGGCCAATCCTTTTATAACCATCATCTGGGCCGATGCCTTTTTTTTCGAGAAGATGCAAATGAAGGCCCCTGATTTATGGGACTGGATCACTTATAAATATAAATTTGAAGGGAAACCTGAATCGATTGAATTGCCTGCCGTCATAAAGACAAAACAGCCGTCACTTTTACCCAAAGGCCGCTTTCCTGAAAGAGAAGAGCGAATTAAGGATCTTAATAAGAGATACAAGAGCCTCAAGATAAAGAGTTCTAAGAAAGAACGTGATGTCCGAGAAAGAATTAATATTCTGACATTGTTGGGGAATGAATACGCCGAGTTAAATATTTACAATAAAGCGATCAGATCATTTCAGACAGCCCTCGTACTCTTAAAAAAAATCGACTCATCCCACTATTTAAAAATGGAGATCCTGTTCCGCCTGGCTGGAGCCTTTCTTGAGACAAGAGATTTCAATAGTGCCCTCGAGAATTACCACGCCTCTCTCCAGCTTCAGCTGAAATACCAGACCGATGCCAATATTGGGGCCACCTACCACCAGATGGGTATGGTTTTTCAAGGCCAGAGAAAATGGGGCGAAGCGTTTCTCAATTACCAGGCAGCCATCGATTGGAAGACGAAAACCGATAAGCTCGTTCAACTCGGTAGCACTTACCACCAGATAGGCATGGTTTTTCAAGGGCAGGGCAAATGGAATGAGGCGCTTCGCAATTACCAGGCAGCCATCGACTGGAATACAAAAACCGATAACCTCGTTCAACTCGGTGGCTCCTACCACCAGATAGGCATGGTTTTCCAAGAGCAGGGAAAGTGGGCCGAAGCCCTTCGCAATTACCAGACAGCCATCGACTGGAAGATGAAAACCAATAACCTGATTCAACTTGGTGCCACTTACCACCATATAGGCATGGTTTTTCAAGGGCAGAGAAAGTGGGACGATGCGCTTCGCAATTACCAGACAGCCATTGACTGGAAGACGAAAACCGATAACCTGCTTAAACTCGGTGATACCTACCACCAAATAGGAGTTCTTTTCCAAGAGCAGAGAAAGTGGGACGAGGCGCTTCGCAATTATCAGAGAGCCATCGACTGGAATACGAAAACCGATAATCTCTTTGAGTTGGGTGGCTCCTACCACCAGATGGGACGGGTTTTTGAGCAGATGAAGGCATGGAATAGTGCCTTCATCAGTTATTTAGAAACTCTACATGCCGACTATGAAGAACAAGAAAAAGTCATAATAGACGCTATAAAAAAGCTATTACCGCAGATCCCTACCCATGATGCCAAAGATATATTTGAGAAATATTTTCCTTCAGATCCCCCTGAGCGAAAAGATCACTGCCGGGCACTCATTTGGAATCAAGAGCAAGATACCACGGAATAAACCATTGATGGCCTATGCCAGGGTCTCGAAGAATACCCTGAGGGAGTGGATCGATAAGGGCCATCAAATAGGGGCCATGTTCTCTATGCTTGAAATACCGATCAAGATATGAGACTCTTGTGTGGGTGTTCAACTCGCCTTTATTTAAAGAGAAATTCGCTTTTTAGCCCCGCAAATATTATCGATGAAAGACCTCAAGAGAAGAGGAGGATGCCATGCCTCGTATTCCCCGTATGGTCCGGACAGATTCGGGCCAGAGATGTGTCTATCATGTGATTAGCCGTACTGCGCTGGACGGCTTGCCCTTTAAAAAACGTGAAAAAGATGAACTGGTTCGTGTGATAGTAAGCTCGGGTCGGGCCACGTAATATCCAATAAATACAGATATCAATAGTCATTATAATCCTCTCTGATGGGCTATATTCTCTTTTTGGAACTTGATTACCATCCTTTACGCTTACGGTAGCCGGGCCCTTTTATCCAGAGTAGGGTGCGCCCGCGCACCGTTTTTGATGGGTCCCCGACCTCTGTTCTCTCATCTATCTTGGCATTATAGGCCCCGGTTCTGGTGCATAGAATGCACCCTACGATCACTATCCCCACCAACATGGGTTGGGTCCACCCATCTTCATACTCGTGGAAGGCCGATGGGATCTATCGATTTAATCCATCGTGACAGGCACACCCCACCACATGTCGATTTTTTAGTACGCCGTTGTTCATGCCGCGGCGGAGCACGGCGCGCCCAGGAGCATGGCCCTATAAATGTGGGAACCATGGCTGTGAATCAGTGGTAATCAAATTTTGGAATGAAAAAAGTGAACTATAGATCGGAGAGGGGGGCAGACCTACACACCTGACAAAAAAATTACAGTCAAATTCAAAGCAAACCATTCTCTTTTTCTTAAGAACGGATTGCCTCTCTACGAGAGTGTCGGTGACTTAATTATATGTATATTAGTCTATTGACTCCGGCTGGTCATAAGAACCCGCGATACTCAACAGCTCATTGTCATATTTAAAAATATCGTCGATGGTATCGATGGGGTGGCGGGTCTCTTTCTTCTCAGCATTAAACAGCCCGATGTATTTCTGCTTGCCATTGAAGTGGAGCCTGCATATCGGCTTACGATTGTTGTTTTCAAACAGAATGCCAAAGTAGCTTTGTGTGTCGCGATGGGCGACCTTGTCGGCGGAGATTTTTTGACGAACGATGGCTTTAACGACATTGAACCCTTCGATCTCCTCTTCGGTGGTCACTATTTTTGAAACTTTTTCGCAACACGCCTCCTCTTCCGTTTCTATCAACTTTTCATTTTTAATCTGTACATCGCTACCAATGGCGGACTTGAGACGGTCGTTGATGCTCTCGTTTAAGAATTGCTTCAATGCCTTGATCGTCATTTCGGTGAACAGGCTTTTGACCTTTGGAGTCAGCATGCCATCATAGACTCGTGATGCAAAAAGTCTGACGAAATCCTCATCCGGGTCGTCGAACTGCTTTTTCAGCTCTTTCTTGATCTGATAGAGATACTTCAGCTCACCCGCCGCATCTACAATGGAATCGACGTCAAAGGCCGATTTCGTCAGCTTCCTGATCTCAGGGATAACATATTCGTCGATATCCTCTAAATCGAGCATGAGAAAGGGCTTCTCGTCCATGATATTGGGTGCGTCGAGGTCGGTGAAGAACTCATACCTGGCTCCATTTGTGAGAATGGCGATGCGGGCATTGGTGACTGAAAAATAACGAAAGAGCTGGCCGGCATGCTTCGGCGTTAGGTTTTCACCGAATTTTTTGCACTCGATCAGAATCTGGATTTCATCGTTCTTGACCAGGGCATAATCCACCTTTTCATTTTTCTTGGTCGCCGTGTCTGCGGTGAATTCTGGTATGACTTCATTCGGGTCAAAGATATCATATCCAAGTACCGTATGGAGAAAGGGCATAATCAAGGCGTTTTTTGTGGCCTCTTCCGTTGCAAGATTCGCTCCTATCTGTTCTATTTTTAATGACAAACCTTGCAATTTTTCGATGAATTCCATCGTTACCTCCAGGCATTAGATAAGGTCGACAGTGGGTGAGATGGGGTTGAATCTGATCCCCTCGCTTATTTCATTATCAAGTAAACATATACCTAAACTCAATATTTCATCAATAGTATTTATGTTGTTCGGTGATCACTCACCCTAGAGGAAGCGACGAATGCCCTAAAGAGGGTGGCTCGATAAGGGGTACCAAAAAGGGCCATGTTCTCTATGCTTGAAATGCCGATGAAGATATGAGACTCTTATGTGGGTACACAACTCGCCTTTATTTAAAGGAAAATTCGCTTTTTAGCCTCGTAAATATCATCGATGAAAGACCTCAAGAGAAGAGGAGGATGCCATGCCGCGTATTCCCCGTATGGTCCGGATAGATTCGGGTCAGAGATGTGTCTATCATGTGATCAGCCGCACTGCGCTGGACGGCTTGCCCTTTAAAAAACGTGAAAAAGATGAACTGGTGCGTGTGATCCAGCGCTTTTCCATGGTCTATGCCGTGGATGTGCTGGGCTTTTCGATTATGGATAACCATTTTCATCTGCTCATCGAGATGAGCCCGGGGGATACGCTCTCCGATGACGAGGTTAGGCGGCGATTTATCCTCCTTTATAAGAAGGGGGCCGAATTTCCCGAAGGGCGGATGACGCATTTCAGGGAGCGGTTTTCCAGTCTGTCTCACTATGTGAAAGATATTAAGCAGACCTTTTCTCGGTACTACAATCGAACGAAGAGACGAAAGGGGACTCTGTGGGGCGAGCGGTTTAAGAGTGTCATCGTCGAGAAGGGGAGTACGGTGATTAACTGCCTGGCCTATATCGATCTGAATGCTGTGCGTGCAGGGATCGTAAGGCGCCCTGAAGATTACCGCTGGTGCTCTGTTGGGTATCATGTCCAGACTGGGAACCGGGACGGTTTTCTCTCCCTGGATTTCGGGTTGGCGGAGTTTGGTGTTGACGATGATCAGAGGCTGAAACAATACCGGGAATTCCTTTACCACGCCGGAGCCATCGATAAACGGGGAAGGGCCAAGATCTCGAAAAAGGTCCTGTCTGAAGAGATCTCTGATGATTTCGAACTGGATCGAATGAGGCGGTTTAGGTATCGGACACGGTACTTCACCGATTCCGGTATTATCGGCTCTAAGGCCTTTGTCTCGGAGACCTATGCGGTGTTTAAAGACCGGTTTTTTGCGAGTCGAGAGCGAGTGCCCAAGCGGGTGAAGGGAATCGATGGCATGTACTCTATGAAGCGGTTGACAGACGCCTGACCCTTCCCGTGATGTCACCATTTATATGGGATAGTAAGAGAGCAAGATGAAACGCGGTTGGGGTGCGTCGACTCTTGGGGCATCTCCTCACAGTGGGATCATTTTGATGTGAATCGAAGGTCTGTTGCATGCGATAAGGGGGCCTTCTTTTATTGAAACGGGAGATATGTCTCCATTGACATGAGAAACCTGGCCCCTATTGTGTTTCCACGCAAAAAAGGGCCTCCCGATGAATCGGAAGACCCTTTTAAAATCTTTATATAATATTTTTATGGTACCCGGAACGAGAATCGAACTCGTACAGTCTTGCGACCGAGGGATTTTAAGTACTGGATTGGCCCCTATAAAAATAGATAGTTAGTAAAAACTGTATGGGAACTGTACGGTTTATCGTCTTTTACGGTGTTATGATCCAATTCCTCAATATAGATGGACCGGAGGCGAGGCTGAGTTATGAAATGTGTCTATGGATACACTACCGTCCCTCTTCAATTCTCACCCAAAATTTCCCGCCCTTGTCCAGGATCTTCTCCCATCGATAGGGCAGATCTCTCCACGCTTTGACCTGTTTTTGCCGGTTGTCGAGCACGTAGGCGTTCCCGCAAATCTCGGCTACCAGAACAGCGTGGTGCCCTCCGGTCTCCGTCACCACACACGCAGGCCGTCGCTCCGATGGGGGCCACCCCTTGTTCATAAGAAGTTTTCCACAGGTCAAGGCGAAATCTTCGCAATCTCCGCGATACGAATCCTGCATGACGGTCCAGAATTCGGATGAGCCGTACAGGTCCATATCAGAGGAGTAGTGGAATCTCTCTTTGACCCTTCTTTGGGTGGCGAGAAGATCTACCCACTTCTCATCAGGCGGAATGGGGAGTGGGTCCCTCGCCTGGTAGTCGGTCCAGCCGTGGGGGGCGACCACCCGCTCTCCCGTGGTTAGGGGAGAGGAGGTGGGACGGATGGATGTACAGCCGATGAGGAGAACGGCGATGTATAATAATAGCAGGGCTCTCAAATGATCTCCCACTTTTGCTGTATTTTCAATGGCCCATGCTGTGGCGTCATATCAAGACTCTTTCAGAGGTTCAGATCTCAGATTTTCAGGCAATAAAAGCGGGGCGAAAACCGAGGTGCGTGTACGAAGACGCACTAGTGTAGCTCAAGCCCAGCACGAACAAGCCCGCTCTGGGACCATTGATCCAGTAGCCACCACGGCGAGGCCGTCGTTCCCCCTCGGTATCGAAATAATAATCGCCCATCGGATCCGTCGCGTTATAGGGAGCGATGCAGGCTTGGACCATGCGCTCCCGTGTCGTTGCCGATAGGGCGTCATAGGCGGCGGTAGTCGTCAGCGCCTTCCAAGCGCCTAATGCTTTACTGCCACCAGCCACCAGCGTGTCAGCGGTGGTACCGAGCTTGATCCCCGTATCCTCGGCCATGATGACCCCCTGGCCGGTCCATGACTCCTCGTCGAGGTCGAAATCGTTATCGGACGGCATGAAAAACTGGCCATCGACCATCTTCATGCCGTCCTGCCATTCGTGCACGTTTCCGACGAGGTCGGAGATCCCTGTCACCGATTTGTCGTGCCGCCACGAGACGGGGCCAGAGCCCGAGAGGGTACTCGCCATGATCGCCGTATCTCCGGGGGTGCCGCCATCCTGTCGTCGGCCCGTCTCATAGGTCAGCTCATGGTGGCGCCCGTAGTTGGTGTTTCCCCTAGGTTGAAAGCCGTTTTTGAGGCACCAGTGGGCGATGGCTGCCCACTCCCAGTTGGTCATCAGGTGCCAGCCAGGGCCCTTGGCCGTGCAATAGGATTTTGCGACATCGAAGTTAACACTGGTCCTGGCATCCATACTGGGCAGGGAGATCGCCCGACCATCCTGAACGGCGGCGAGGTACTGGGCGATGAATATCTCCGATTTCTCAACGCCGTTTTTGATAAAGGCGGGGTGGAGTCCTGTCCCGAGCGAGGGGTCAATATCCTCGCAATTAAACGCGGGAATCACACACATGTATGAGGGCATCCCCAGATCATCATAGAGCACCGTCACTTTTCCGCCCGTTGCCGCCTCGACGCTCGCCCGTAAAGTGTCTTTAGTTATTATCGTTGTCATCTGCGGTCTCCTCTGATTTTGTCCATAAAATTATCGTCACACGGCCCATCTCTACGGGCTGCAACGCCATCTTCTCCTCGTCATCCACGGTCACCGGTTTGTAGACCGCCGGGGGGATGATAATGTTGGCTATAAACATATCGTCGGTCACCATATCGATGGTGCGCTGGGAGTCGGTCTGCAGCACATCGAGGTCGTAATCCGATCCGGCGATGGTCAGGACGTTGCCGGAGGCCGTACATTCATAGTGGGGGCCTGTGCCCCTATATTCTCTAATCATCGTGTCTCTCCTATAGATCCAGTTTACGGGCAGACCAGCGCACCAACACATCGTCTGCGGTGCCGGTGTGTTGTACGGAAAATCCATTTTTTGCGCGGCTTAAGACATCGGCGTCGCCCACCCCAAAGGGACTGCCGGTATAGTCCTCGATGGCCAGGTCCAGGGAATAATCAGGGGTATCGAAATCGTAATCGAATCCCACGAAATGCACAGGGCACGCGGTCATCAATTGGGGATAGAGGGGCTCCATCCTCCGTAGATCGGTAAGGCCGACGCTTTCAAGATGTGGGTCTGTGGCCTCTGTGTTCCCGGCAGGCACCGTTGCCTCGTACAGCAAGATGCCTGCCGGTTCCTCCTCCGCCGGAATGCAGACCAACTCGTTATCGGCATCAAGATAGACGCGATAAACGGCGCTCTCCTCGCCTGTGTTTCCAGGCACCGAGGCCCCGTTTATCTGCGCGCTGACTGGCATGATGGCTCCACCGGAGAATACCGTGCCGCCTGTCATGGTGAGGTTGCGGGTGGCATCCATCGATTTTTCGACGACACCCCCCCGGATGATCCCCTGGTTACCGATTGTGATTGTTCCGCCCTGGAAACGTTGCACCAGGGTTTTGCTATGCTCTCTATGCGCCAAGGCCGCGCTGTCGACGGCCC
>JABXKT010000295.1 GCA_013619155.1 Desulfobacteraceae bacterium | reverse complement strand
CAGCCTTTTATGGTTAAAGTAACCAGAAAAAGGGCCTCCGGCGGCCAGGAGATAAATCCCCTGGACCCCACGTGTGTGACAGTAACGGACCCTTGGTCCGTTACTGTCACGATAAAAACCTGTTTGGCAACCTTTTGTAAAAGCAAAGGCCCCCGGCAGGGCCGCCGGAGGCTTCGTTTTTGGCGCGCCGCACTCCGGTGCGGCATCTCGACACCGCAGGTAGAAAAGAGTCCCACGGGAGTGCGGCGCACCCCGGAGTGCAAGGGTGCTTCCGTTTTAAACGACAAGCGTGGCTTTTTTGGAGTGCAATTGATGATGCAAGGCAAGCCTTTATATTGGGAACTAATATGAAAGATCAAATTGTAGAGAAGGTAAAAAACGCGGGCGTCGTCGGCGCCGGTGGTGCCGGGTTTCCGACCCATGTGAAGATTAACGCCACGGTGGACACGGTTCTCGTGAACGGTGCCTCCTGTGAGCCGCTTCTCATGAGCGATCCCTATATCATGGAGCACGAGGTGGATATCATGATCGACGGCCTCAACGCCGTCCTCGATGCCACGGGTGCCAAACGGGGGGTGATCTGCCTCAAGGGCAAGCACGGCCATGCCTTAAAGTCGGTGCAGGCCGCCGTGGCCAAGGACACCACCGGTCGTCTCGAGTACTTCGAGCTGCGTGATTTTTATCCCGCCGGTGACGAGCAGGTGTTGGTAAAAGAGGTCACCGGCCGCACCGTGCCCGAGGCGGGCATTCCCCTTCAGGTGGGGGTGGTGGTGAGTAACGTGGAGTCCCTCTACAACGTGGCCAATGCCATGAAGGATATCCCCTTAACCGAGCGCTACGTTACCGTGACAGGGGAAGTGGGCCAGGATATGGTGGTGAAGGTGCCCGTGGGGACCCTCGTCTCCGACCTCCTCGAATTCGCCGGGGGCCCTAAAATTTCCGACTACCGTGTGGTGGACGGCGGTCCCATGATGGGACGCGTTCTCCCCGATACCGATCAGCCGGTCACCAAGGTGACCAGTGGCCTCATCGTCCTGGATCCCGAGCACAACGTGGTCAAGGGCAAGGTAATGGACCCGGCGGCCATCAAGCGCATCACCGGCACCGTCTGCTGCCAGTGCACCCACTGCACCGAGCTCTGCCCCCGCATGCTTCTGGGCCACTCTATCCACCCCCACAAGCTCATGCGCTCCCTAAACGCCCTGGTCAATGATCCCCAGGCGCGCATGGAGGCCCTTCTCTGCTGCGAGTGCGGTATCTGCGAGAAGTTCGCCTGCCCCATGGGTATCTCGCCCCGGGAGGTGAATATGCTCATCAAGAAAGAGCTGATGAAAGAGGGGATCCGCTGGCCAGCCACCGGCAAGGCGCCGGTCAACCACCCCATGCGCGACGTACGCTACGTGCCCACCGCCCGTCTCATGCAGCGCTTGAACGTCACGAAATACGACACCCATCCCGGCATGCCCGAGACGGCCTTCGTGCCCAGCCGTGTGGCCATTCCTCTGGCCCAGCACATCGGCGCACCGGCACTCTGCCTGGTGAAGGAAGGGGACACCGTCAAGAAAAATGACCTTATTGGCGAAATCCCCGAAGGGGCCCTGGGGGCTCGCATCCACGCCAGCATCGACGGCGTGGTGACCTCCATCGAGGGTGGTGTGGTGAGAATTTCACGCCAGGGTTAAGTCGAAGAGGCCTTCTATGGTGAAAGTGACCAAGAGACATGCCTCCGGCGGCCAGGAGATAAATCCCCTGGACCCTA
>JABXKT010000144.1 GCA_013619155.1 Desulfobacteraceae bacterium | reverse complement strand
GTTCCTGTTCCATCCAACTAGCCTTGAGTCTGAGTAGTTTAGCGACAGCATCGGATAGAGTGTCATCCCAGATTACAGCCTTCTTATTCTCATCGGCTACTGTTGCTCCCCATGTGACAGGGCCTGTTATCTGCCCTTTAACCATATATGGTGAGAGTTCTTTATGTGATCATGATGGCCTTTATGCTGGTGGTCTGGGGGTGCAGCGGTGCCCAGACTCAAAAAATGCCCACCTGGGTGATGAGTCACCCAGGTGGGATGGGGGGGAAGGTGGCCGGAGTGGGCAGCTGCCGGCGGCATATTAATGGGTTCAGTGCCCAGCGCCAGGTCGCCATTCGCCGGGGGCTCGATGAGATTGCCATACAGAAGAATGTGACGATCAGCAATGCCACGTTAATGGGGACTACCGGCACACGGGCCGGAACGTCAACGAGCATGGAGAGCTGGAGTCTTCAGACTGTGGACAAGCAAACGGTGAGTGCCACGATCAAGGATTCGTGGATTGATCCAACAACGGAGGAACTTTTCGTATGGATGGTTGCAGACTAAAAAAATGGATGCGGTATGCCGGTTGTCTGATTTTTCTGGTGGGGAGTCTGACGATGGTGCCTCCCGCAGGGGCGGATGAATTCGCTGAGATGCAGAGTGAATTTGAGGCCTTTAAAAAAAAAGAGGCCGATTTCGACCATTATAAAGCCCAGGTCGATACCGAATTTAGGGCGTATAAGCGCATTATTCAAGAGGAGTTTAAGGCCTATAGAGATCGTATCCTTTCGGTGTGGGATACCCTGGAGGTCTCTACAAAGAAGCGGTATGTGGGCTATTCGTCAGATTATCGTGTGAAAAAAGTGGTGGACTACGGGAGGGGAACAATCACGATTCGTGCCGTGGTTCCCAAGAGACAGGGGGATGCGACTGAGCTCCTGGGCGGGTATCTGAAGGATTTGGTCCGCCAGGACACCGCAAACGCTTATAAGCAGGACGCCTTTACCCAAGGGGTGGCGAGGCGTCTGAAGGAGAGCGTGGACCCCTCACATCTGAAGTTGGGCCAGGTCGAGAAGCGGCCCCTGGTGGCGGATATGGTGACGGGAAAATTGCGTCCGACGACGGGGCAGGTGGATGCTGCCGTGGCTGATTTAATGAAGCAATCCACCATCACTGAAAAAAGAGCATCCAAGATACCCCAGGCCCAGGTGGTCTCCCTGACGGTCAATCTTCCCAAGGAGGGGGTCGCCGTCAAGGCCAAGGGGTACCTCCCCGATGTGATGGCCCAGGCGGGGAAACGTGGGGTGAACCCGGCCTTGGTCTTTGCCGTCATGGAGACGGAGAGTGCCTTTAACCCCATGGCCCGTTCCTATGTGCCCGCCTATGGGCTCATGCAGATTGTCCCCAGAAGTGCCGGCCGGGATGCATCCAAGCTGGTTCTGGGAAAAGACCTGATTCTCTCCCCCTCCTATCTTTACAACGGCAAGAATAATATCACCATGGGCGTGGCCTACCTCTATATTTTAAACGACCGCTACCTCTCGGGGATTAAAAATCCGGAGAGCCGTCTTTACTGTGTCATAGCGGCCTACAATACAGGGGCGGGTAACGTGGCCCGGACCTTTGTGGGCACCACCCATATCAAAAAAGCGGTGAGGAAGATTAATGCCCTCTCCCCGGAAGCGGTCTATAAGGTGTTGCGGCGAAAGCTGCCCCATAAGGAGACCCGAAATTATCTGGAACGGGTCTCAAAACGGATGGAGACGTATGAGGTGATATAAGCCTCATGGGCCTCGACGGGTCTGGGAACTCTGTTTTTTAAGGGAAAAGGGTTCGAGAGAGGCCGCCATTGACGATGCCAATGGCGGCTTTTTTTATGAAAATGGACAGGTGGGGCGTTTTATCAGCCGATGCCGTATACGATGGGGCGCTGCTCTTTTTTCTCATCGGCCGGGGTCGATGTGGGGAGGGCAAAGAAGCCGGATTGGCCGCTTAAGGTCCATCCGGTGGTGTCCCAGAGGTTGGCTCTCTCCATCTCGGATCCGTGATAGTAGACCTCACCCAAGGGCGTGGCGATGGTCTCTCCCTTTTTTCCATCGACCCTTTGGCCGTTGTGGTAGAGATTGCCGTGGGTACCCTGGCTTCGAGCCCCCTTATTCGTGGTGTAGACCATGAGTGTCCACCCGTTTTTTTCGTAAATACGTTCGGGTATCTGCTTCAAGGGCTGAGGCGGTGTTTTGGGGGGACGACGGTACCCCATACTCCGTGAGGATGTGGTGGGCCCTGATTTTATGGCCGTTCCCCCGCATGAGGCGATAAGAAGGGTGCAGGTAAGGATTGTCCAGATCGATACTCTTTCAAGACACATGGAACCATACTCCTTAAAGCGTGGCAAACGTGGGCCCTTCATGGGGACGGTAACATGATTTCTCCAGAGGGTACCGACGGGAAAAGGGTCCGATTGCCTAAGTGTTTCTGTTAAATAAATAGATAGCTATCACAAATAACACCTTGAATCTACCGGAAAATGAGTTCGTCCCACGGAGGATAGAGGTGATCTTTTTACACCGCCCCGTGCTCTGGGGATTTGCTATAAAATAAAAATTGGGTATTGACATCCTCAGGCGAATGACCGATGCTTCGGGCCGTACCTGACTCCCTTTGGAGAAGTTCTTTATCAAGACGACCTCATTTCTATATATTCCCGCCGTTTTATAAAGCCCCTCTCAAGATGGACCCCACATTATTTTACACCCTTGGGCCAGGTTTATTTTTGATCCAAAAGGTGTAAATATGACCGATGCGACATGGGAAGATGCTGTCCACGATATTCTTTTTCGTGTTGGCGATGGGCATCCGTTGGAGGAGACTGGGTACCAACTTGCTGCTGCGGCATGCGAGCTGGGTGAATTCATGGTTCAAAAAGTGGAGAGAAGTCAGTGCATAGAGGGCACTCTGGCCTGTGAAAAAGGGTGCAGTCTGTGTTGTCATGCACAGGTTCCTATTTCAAAGCCGGAAGGCGACTCTCTTATGACCTGGATATCGGAGAACCTCACCATCGGTGAATGCGATGCGATAGGGGCACGGGTGGATCATAACCTGGAACTTACGCACGGATGCTCCTTGGATGAGCGCGTTTCCGTCTGGGATCAGACACCATGTATTTTTCTGCAAGATTGTAAATGTCAAGTTTACCTCGTCAGACCCTTGGTCTGCAGGGCTTGGCACTCCACTGACAAGGAGCAGTGCCGAAAGGCCTTCTCGTCAAGGGTATCTGGAGCAGAGATCGATAACACCCCGTACCGAAATTATGTACTGGGGGTGGTTCGTGACGAACTGGCACGTTTAAGACCCTGGCCGAAAGGTGGCGTCTTACCACTTCCCGAAGCGATGGCATTGCTAATTTCAGCAAAAGCCACTTCTGATGGGAAGTTGACGGCGTAAAAAGTTGATATAAAAATTTAGGTTCTGCCGAGATCGCTTCAATTTTTAACTGTGGGCGCAGCCGTTTTGCTGGGCCGTGCAAAAAAAAATTGTCGTGACGTCCGACGGATCCTATATTCGTGGGCGACTTACCTGGCTCAAATGGAGCCTTTACGGTATCGCCCTTTTTGTATGTCGGGTATCGGTATGTTGCCGCTACCCATTTCTATGGTTTCGCGTTCGCGACACGTCCTGGGTTTGATGTCTCTTGTGTCTTGAGGTGCACTGCGGTGCCGGCACAAGGAAGGGAAGATATCAGTGGATTCGGTGACGGTTTGCGACAACCATCCACCACGCCCTGCGTGATGAAAGTGAGTGAACGAATATATGAGTGCTAATTTTGAAGATTTTGGATTGCGTCAAGAGCTGGTCGATGCGGTAGTCTCTATGGGTTTTACTGACCCCACCCCCATTCAGGAAAAAGCTCTGGCTGCTTTACGTGATACCACCGGAGATATTGTGGCCCTTGCCCAGACGGGTACGGGAAAAACAGCCGCGTTTGGTCTTCCCCTTCTTAACCGAATGGATGTGAAACGTCGCAGCATTCAGGCTGTGGTCCTCTGCCCCACCCGTGAGCTCTGCATTCAAATTACACGAGATTTTCTCACCTACGGATCGAAAATTTCCGATCTTCAGATCGCCTCTATCTATGGAGGCTCCTCCATGGCGCTGCAGATCCGACAGGTGAAGCGAGGCGCTCAGGTGATCGTAGCAACCCCCGGACGTCTTCTCGATCTTATGGGACGCGGTGTGGTGGATCTCTCTGGTGTCACAAACGTGGTGCTGGACGAGGCCGATGAGATGCTCAATATGGGCTTTAAAGAGGCCATCGATGATGTCCTCAAAGAGACGCCGTCCGAGTCCTCGACCTGGCTCTTCTCCGCTACCATGCCTCGGGGTGTGGCGGCCATTGCCAAAGGGTTTATGTCCAACCCCGTGGAGATTGTTGCAGGAAAGAAAAACAGCACCTCCTCTCTTATCGAACATGAAAATTATGTGGTACGTCCCGGTGCCCAGCTTGTCGCCTTGAAACGCATCATCGATGCGTATCCCGATATCTATGGGGTGGTCTTTTGCCGAACCCGTCATGAGACGCGTCAGGTAGCCGAATCCCTCCTTGAGGCGGGTTATGATGCCGATGCTCTCCATGGTGATCTCTCCCAGCAGCAGCGAGATGTGGTGATGCAGCGTTTTAGAAACCGCCGTCTGAAGATGCTGGTGGCCACCGATGTGGCGGCCCGTGGTATTGATGTGGAGGGTATCTCCCATGTAATCCATCTCGGGCTTCCCGATGAGGTAGCCGCTTATACCCACCGCAGCGGTCGAACCGCCCGTGCAGGTCGATCCGGAAAGTCTCTGGTCATCATGAACTGGCGCGATAATCGTAAATTGGGTCTTGTGGCCATGCGATGCGGGGTCCGTTTCACGGCATGTAAGGTGCCGGAAGGGGATGCCATCTGTAAACTTAAAGTGGCCGATATGGTGGAGAAGCTCAAGGCCGTAGAGGTCAATCATGAGGCCATCGGAGAGTATCTCCCCTCTGTGTATGAATCCCTGGAGGGGCTGAGCAAAGAGGAGCTGATCAATCAGATTGTGGCCGAGCGATTTAACACCATCGCCGCCGCTTACAAAGGGGCCGAAGATATCAACGACCGCGGGGCCCAGGCCAAGCGCGCTCCCCGTCCTGATCGTCCCCGTTTTGATCGCGCCTCCAAGACTTTGGGGGGACCCCGTACCGCCGATGGTATGCAGCGCATCACCTTTAATAAAGGGGTGAGCAATCGTATCAATCAGGGTGCAGTGATTCGTCTGGTGTGTGATCGCGCCGGGATCACCTCCCGTCAGATTGGCCGTGTGGATATCGGTCGCGATGCCTCCTATTTTGAGGTCGAGGGGGGCGTCGCTCGCCATGTCTTCCATGCCATGAAGGGAGCCACCTTGGATGGTCAGCGTCTCTTCGTCGAGATGCCAGGGGCGGGAGACTCTTCTCAACGAGGGGGCCGCGGCGCCAATAATCGTGGTACCCGACGACCCCAGGGCCGCCGAGCTTCTTAGATTTTTTTAGGGCCCCGGAAAAAAAAGGGCTCTATCGATACGACAGTTAAAAGAGCGCCGCCGATACCTTAATAGTATCAGCGGCGCTCTTATGTTTTTTAAAAAGGGCCGACGAATTATTTCGTCGGCCCTTTTTGCGTTGGCCCGTCGCGCTTATGAGAAGAGGTGGAGGGTGATCTCCGACGGGGCGCCCAATCGAAGGGGAGGACCCCAGAAGGCCGTCCCCCGGTTGACGTACAGGCGATAGTCTCCCTCTTCATAGAGACCGGCCACCCAGGGCTGAACCATGTGGATGGCCCAGGTGAAGGGGAGGTACTGCCCTCCATGGGTGTGGCCGGAGAGGGTGAGGTGGCAGTTTTCGGCCTGGGCGGCGGGAAAGGAGAGGGGCTGGTGGGCCAGAAGAATACGGTAGGTATTCTCGGGAGCTCCGGCCAGGGCTTTTGCGGGGTTGGATGCGTGTTCGGGGAGAATGGTGCCGGCATGAAAATCGGTAACCCCGGCCAGTACCAGGGGGACTCCGTGGTATTCAAGGGTCTCGTGGCTGTTGAGAAGGACGGTAAAACCGAGGCGCTTCACCTCCTCGATCCAGGGGAGGACCCCGGAGTAGTATTCGTGATTGCCGGTGATAAAGTAGCAGCCCAAGGGGGCACATAGATCGGCTAAGGGGGCGACATCGTCTCTCAGCATAGAGACAGATCCGTCCACAAGGTCTCCGGTGAGTACCACGATATCTGGGGCGAGTTGATTGACCATATGGACAATACGCTGAACCATGGGGCGGCGTATGGTGTGACTGACATGGATATCGCTGATCTGAATGATGCGAAGGCCCTGAAGGCTCTTTTCGGGCGTTGGGTGGGTAACGGTGATCACCGTTGGGGCCGTAAGGGCCCTTTTGAGGCCCACACCTGTCAGGGCCGCCGTGGTGGCCGTAAGGCCCCCGTTGATGCCGTAAATGAGAAGACCCCGGCGTGAGGGGGAGAAGGCGGAAAGGCGCATTATCCCCAGTCCCATATCCCGGAGTATCACCCCGCAGACGAGGATGGAGTAAGCCCCCATAAGCAGATATCCAGCCCAGGCCATGGCATCATATGCGGGCCCTTTGTTCCCTAAGGAGCGCATATAAAAGAGAACGGGGGAGAAGAAGAGGGCATAAAAAAGGGTGGCCCAGAGGAGGAGTCTCACGGGCCATGGGAAGGGGAGGCAGTGGATAAAACGGATGCCACCAAACCAGGTGAAGGCGGTGATGGCGGTGATGAGAAAGAGGATGAAAAGGCTCATGGCATATCACCTCACGTGAGGGAGGCCCCAGGCCCATGGATGCTGGCCAGGTGTCCCCCTTTTTTAAGGGGTGAAATCGTGGGTAGTGGCTCAGATTCATTTTTTTATGATATATAAGTTAAGGTAGAATTTGGGCTAAACATCCATGAGTAACCGGTTTAAGCCACTACCAAATCGTGTAAAGGCCTGTGCAAAAATAAAACAGACAAAAAGCGATGCCTTCTATGGTCAACGTGACCAGAAAAAGGGCCTCCGGCGGCCAGGGAATAGATCCCCTGGACCCCAGGTTCGTAATGGTGACGGACCAAGGGTCCGTCACCATTACGATAAAAGGCTGTTTGGCACGCCCAATCTTTTAAATCAGGCAAAAGGTTGGCTCCCGGCAGGGCCAATCGAGGCTAAACTCTCACCGCACGGCCGTGTGCCACCTTGAAAGCAGGGTGCGAACGTACTCTGCCCCTCGTACCTCGGGTCAGATTACATTCGCCTGTGATTCTTCGCTTAAATTGGAGTGATTTAACGAATCCTGTTTGGCACGCCCGATCTTTCAAGTCAGTCAAAAGCGTGGCTCCCTTAACCCCACGGCCTCGGTTGGCGAGGTGTGCCACCTCGAAAGCAGGGTGCAGATGTCATTGAATTAAAAACAGATTCTTCAGATCTCTTTGTTAAACCCGTCTTTATAAAATCAGACAAAAGTTTAGCCCCGGCAGTGGCCAACCGAGGCATAAACTTAAATCGTTATTTTGTGTATTAGAGAATTTGGTTGAGAAATGTCTGGGTGCGCTCATTTTTGGGGTGGTTGAAGAACGCTTCTGGG
The DNA here is from genome assembly GCA_013619155.1 of Desulfobacteraceae bacterium. Lineage (GTDB taxonomy): Bacteria > Desulfobacterota > Desulfobacteria > Desulfobacterales > Desulfolunaceae > Desulfoluna. Next base: position 5,808 of record JABXKT010000144.1, on the reverse strand, counting down.
GTGCCCTCCTCGATGACGCGGCCGGCATCCATGAAGATGACCCGGTCTGCCACTTCCCGGGCAAAGCCCATCTCATGGGTCACCACCACCATGGTCATCCCTTCGTTGGCAAGGCTCTTCATTACATCCAGGACCTCTCCCACCATCTCGGGGTCCAGGGCACTGGTGGGTTCATCAAAGAGAATGACCTTCGGGTCCATGGCCAGGGAGCGTGCGATGGCCACGCGCTGTTGTTGTCCGCCCGAGAGTTGATTGGGGTAGACATTGAATTTCTCGGATATGCCCACTTTCTTGAGGAGCATCATCCCCTTTTCATCTGCTTCGGCCTTGGAGCGTTTTCTTACGCTCATCTGGGCCATGGTGAGGTTTTCCAGGACCGTCTTATGGGGGAAGAGGTTAAAGGACTGGAATACCATACCCGCTTCGGCCCGGATGGTGTTGATGTTGGCCTTGGGGTCGAGGACGTCGGCTCCATCGATGCTTATCGTGCCACTTTCGGCATACTCCAGACGGTTTAGGCAGCGCAAGAAGGTGCTTTTTCCAGAGCCTGAAGGGCCGAGAATTACCACCACTTCCCCGGAAGCCACGTGAAGGGAGGCATCTTTCAGGGCATGAATCTCGTGGGGTGCGTAGAAGTATTTATTGACCTGTTCTGCTCGTATCATAATTACATTGCCCTCGTTTCAAGTCTCTGAACAAGCAGAGAAAAACCGAAGGTGAGGACCAGATAAAGGGCCGCACAAACGATCCATAGTTCAAAAGGTTGAAGGGATGATGTCACCACCTCCCGGGTGATCTTGGTCAGCTCTCGTACGGAGATGACTCCCAGAAGCGAGGAGTCTTTAATGAGGCTGATAAATTGTCCGGCCAGGGCGGGAAGAATCCGGTTGATGGCCTGGGGCATGATCACCTTGCGCATGGCCTCAAAGTAGCTCATGCCCAGGGATCGTGCGGCTTCCATCTGTCCCACATTGACAGACTGGACCCCGGCACGAACGATCTCTGCGGTGTAGGCCCCGGTGAAGATGGCCAGAGAGAGGATGCCGAACCAGAGGGTGGGGATCTTGGAGAACCCTAAGTCCATGACGAGACGGTTGACCAGGGTACCGATGACAAAGTACCAGATCATCAGCTGGACTAGCAAGGGGGATCCCCGAACCAGTTCGATATAGGTGATGGCCGTCCATTTAAGGGCCGGGTTGTCCGAGATGCGCATGAGGCCGGTGAGGATGCCGATAACAAGGGCGAGTATAATGGCCAGAAAACTCGCCTTGAGGGTGATCCATAGCCCGTAAAGAAGAAGGCCGGGTCTCCATTTTTTTTGGGACCCGATGGGATCTCCGGCGTAGATAAAATCCCCTTTGGCGGCAAGAAGGCTTTCGGTGGGGAGGGTGTATGTTTCGGTCTCCCCCGGGTTTTTAACCGTGACGAGGGTGGCCCCGTCCTTGGTTTCGATGCCGGAGATCATGCCATCTATTTCGCTGACGGTCTCTATCGTATCCAGATAATAAAAGTAGTCCGGCACCTGATACCACCGCCAGACGTAATCCACCGATTTGGTGGCCGTGTAGAGTCCGGCCATGCCAAGAATAAGGCCGATGAAAAAGATGCCTGTCCAGATGGTTGTGTACGCTTTGGTACGAGGGGCATCCAGACCCGGGTAAAGTGACATGTCCTGCTCCTTTGCCCGCTGTGTGCGTTTCGTCTCCGAGGTGCAGCGGGATGGATCACATCTGAATCCAGGTGGCAGTCCTGCCATGGATCCAGATTAAGTGAGGGGTAATTCGTGTGGAAATGGTTGATGGCGGTTTGAATCCATCACCCCGGATGCCTGGCATCCGGGGTGAAAAAGGGCTCTATCGTCATCAGGCGCTTTTACATATTATGGAACCATCCGGTGCTCTTGATCCACTTGGTGTAGAGGCGATCGTAGCTGCCGTCGGCTTTGATCTGGCGGATAAAGTTGTTGAGATAGTTAAGAAAGTCGGGGTCGCCCTTGCGGATACCCATCCCCAGGGGCTCATAGGTGAAGGGCTTGTCGAGAAAGATCGCCTTGCCCTCGCCGTGTTGTGCCATGAAGACCACGCCGAAGGGGAGGTCATAGATAAAGGCATCGGCCTGGCCGTTGACCACATCCATGGCGCCATCGGCCTCTTTGTCGAAGGATTTGTATTTGGCCTTGGGGATCATGCGCTTGGTGGCCATCTCTCCGGTGGTGCCGATACGCGAGGCCACGGTGTACTTGGGATCGTTGAGATCCTTGTAGGAGTGTACCGTGTCCTTCAGTCTTTTGTTGAGGATAATGGCCTGGCCCACGACGATGTAAGGATCGGCAAAGTTGATCTGGAGGTTGCGGCTCTGGGTGATGGTCATGCCGCTTAAGATGATGTCAAACTTGTCCGTGAGAAGGGCGGGGATGATGCCGTCAAAATCGGTGTTGGAGATGGTGAGCTTAACACCCATAGATTTGGCCAGAGCCTTGGCGATGTCCACATCAAAGCCCACCACATCACCCTTCTTGTTTGTCATCTCAAAGGGCTGGTAGCCTGAGTCGAGGCCAATACGAAGCTCTTTTCTCTCGATAATCTTGTTGAGGGTCGATTTCTTGGCCAGTTCGATGTCATCGGCGAAACCCTGGGCGGCAAATGAGAGCAGGCACAGGGAAGCGATCGCTATTTTTTTGAGCGTCATCGGTGAATAATCCTCCAGTTCATTGTCTTTTTCGTTAATATCCATAATGGCGGGCATCTTCGGCGGCACGGCCATCGAAGAGAAGGGGCTCGTGAAGAGTCCGGGGCATTGATAGTCGCTCTTAAAGGCGTTTTAAGGGTGTATCAATATTTGCCTTCCGTAAGGATCTCTTTGATGATCATTTTTTTCCGGCAGATGGGGCAATCTGGCATCTTCTCATCGGGAAGGTAGATGATCTGGCTGCGTCTGCACTGTGGGCAGTGCACTTCCACCGCTTCCCGTTTGTATCTATTTTTTAAGACTTCCATAGGGCCTCCAAACCGGTTGGTATGCGTTTTAAAATCGAAGAGAGAGGCAGGTCAGCCCCCCATCCATTTTCTGGGTTTCACTGGTTTCAAGCTCTATAATGGCAAGACCCAGGGTCTCTAATTTGGCCCGTGTCTTGGGATACCCCTGGGGCATGATCAGTGTCTCGTTGATTAATAGTGTATTTCCAGCATACTCCTCATCGGTATCCAGGACAATGAGGGGGTAGCCGGCAAGCTCTGCGCGATCTTTAAATGTGTCGGTGATGAGTAGTGAGTTGTTACCCACGTGGTTAACACTGGATTTGAAGTGAAGTCCGGCGGCGACGGGGACTTTGGTCCAGGTATATCCATATTTTTCAACGATGGCGCCGAGTTGATCTGCCCCAGCCTCATTGGTGCGCTCTGAGACGCCGATGAAGAAGTGGCGCTCCACCATGAGTATATCTCCACCGTCCACGGTACCGGGGGCGATGATGCGTTCGATGGGGCGATGGGCGGCCAGGACCTCTTCGATGGTCACCTCTTCCCCTTTACGGGCATCGGCACCGGGGTTGGTGATGACGGCTGCTTCCAGGAATACCACGGCCGTATCCTCCACGAAGTGAGCATCCGGGTACGCCTCTTGGGCCTCCAGGACCTCTACGGTGAGGCCCAGGTCCCTTAGTGTCTGGGTGTATGCGGTATGTTGGGCCAGCATAGTCTCGTAATTTGGGGCGTCCATCTCTTGGGTGGTGAGACCTTGGGCAAAATTTTGACACGGTTTTCTAACTATCGCGTTTTTAAACATAGTAAAATAACCACTCCTTACAACCAGAAGGTAAATCGGCCCCTTTGACAGCAGAAAAACGGCAGCCATGATAAAAACATGGTGCCGTTGGCATTCGACAAACGGGTCAACAGAGTTGGGGCCGTCTTACAGGGAACCCGTGAGTATGCATGCATCAAAAAATAGATGACTTTTTTATTTTTAGTCGTCGAGGCGATATGTGTCAACTATATTTCACGGGTTTAAGGAAGTCTGTTGGAGCGATGAGGGGGCCATCTTCCGTCCAAGGTGGCCTTCCAGGGCTATTTTCTCCGAGACGAGGAGGGGGCGCCAGTTGATGGTGTAGATTGTCTCATTGCCGTCATGATAGGTCGGGGTGAACTGGGCCACGTGAAAGATCTCTTTTAAGAAGGGGTCGCATTCGATCCAGAGGGTACGCTTGATCTCTAAGTGAAATCGATCAAAGATATGGCGTCCGATACTCTCGGCACAGATGCGGCGTAAAGGGCCCTGGGATAGATCTTCGGCGATGACCACATGGCGTCTCATGGGCATGACAGGGGTGGTTGGGGAGAATAGATCGATAATGCAGAGGTGACAGGTGAGAAGGCAAAGCCCTTCCTTGGCCTCGTATCCCATGCACCCCTTACACCCATCTTCCGGACCCTTCCATCGATAGATCTCATCAAAGATGATCATCGTTACCTCCCCCCCCTTTTTTTTCGTTTTTTTGGTCGCGATTTAATTGATACCCCCGGCGGCCCTGCCGGGGGCCAACCTTTTACAAAAGGTTGCCAAACAGATTTTATAGTGATCATGACGGGCCTTTGGCCTGTCATGATCACTAAATTGGGTCCCCATCCCTGGCCGGGCGTGTCGATTTAATTGGACAAACGCCTATTGTAGCCGTTTGTCCCCCCATATATTGCAGTCACTATTTACAAAATTAGACATACAGCGGATCGTACCCGCCATAATGGTTTAGGGGTCGGGCAAAAAAACAAATAGCTGAATTTCATAAGAATACAGCTGTGCTTTGCCTCTGTGGACGAGGGGCAAAGCGTCGCGGTTACTCGCTTTCGAGGTGGCTCACCTCGCCGCCGGAGGCCCTTTTTTGGGTCTTAACCATAGAACCTGTTTATTTGCCTGTTTTATTGATGGGGGTACTTTCTGACCCCGGTGATTTTATCACGGCATGGTTTAGAAACCCATGGCTCATTGCAAGGGATGCCAGGGTGGCCGTACACTCAATGAGCTCTGGGCAGGATATTTTGCCGTTGAAAGGACCCAGATGGGGTCCGGTGAGGAGACGGATATCTGCGGCTCCCTTGGGGGTGGACCGGGCCCTCTCTTGGGAGTACCCTCGATCCATCAAAAAATGCTCGAATGCTTCGGCGTTCATCTCCTCTTGGTCCCTGGCCCTGAGGAGTTCGTCCATGTGGTGATTGATGCCCATCTCCTCCACCATACGCTTCGCTAAGGCCTTTTTTTTTGCCGTGCCGGGAAAGGGGGCCTGGGTGTGTGTGTACCCTTGGTAGTATCCGTTTAAGATCGCCGTGATCATCGTCTCGACGGCCTCTATATCGAAGAGGGGGCGGTGGTCCTGCCCCGTTGTCTGGGGGAGAAGGGCCTCCGCCCCGGATAGGCTCCTGAAATGGCTCCCCGCCACGAGGAGTAGGCTGAGGATCTGGTTGCCCATATTTTGGTAGACGGCCCCTTGTCTCATGGATGCCGCCGGGACGAGGTGTTCAAAATCCCGCAGTCCCGAGAGGCCGAAGTTGGGGTAGCGGCAGGAGACGAGCCAGCGATCCAGGCGTCCTCCCTTCTCCCAGATGTAGAGCCCCTCATCCTCCCGGCGGGAGACCTGAACCCGGTTGTGGAAGAGGGGTACTGGGGCGGTGTGCATCACCCCGTGGGAGGCGAGATGGCCGAAGAGAGATGCGGCCTGGCCGATGACATCGATGGCGCGTGCCGTCTCCATGGGGGCGGTGGGCTCGTTGGGATAGCGGAAGTAGGCGGGGGTGGTGACAAAGGCGATGGCCG
>JABXKT010000143.1 GCA_013619155.1 Desulfobacteraceae bacterium | reverse complement strand
CGGAGACCAGACCGGGGCTTCACAGTAGGTTCCGGGTTGGGAGTAGACGGGGGTGATCGATTTTCCCTGGGCATCGATAAACACCAGGTCGGACCACATGCCGTTGCGGCGAGCCGCGACATAGGTGGTCCCATCCGGAGAGGGGGCTGCCGAGAAGATATGGGCGTTTCGGGTGAGGCGTCGGTATTTTTTTGTTTCACGGTTAAACAGAGTGAGGTCGGTGGCGTCGAGTTCATAGCTTCCCAAGGGGCGGGGGTAGGGGGCGCTGAAGATAGCCGTGTCACCGCTTCGGAGGAGACGAAGGGGGGCCGTGGTAAAGAGGGTTCCCACCGGGGTCTCCTGAAGAGATGCACCGGTGGTGGGGTCTATCTCCACCAGGGCACTCTTCTCTGCAAAGCCTCTTCGTAATGCAAGAAGAGTGCCCTGGGGGGTCCAGGTATGGGATTCATAGCTCTCTAAGGGGGTAGAGGCGATGACCTTTCCCTGGGGGAGCCCCTGGGCACGGGCCTGGCGCTTTGCTCTCTCTCCTTGGCGTTTAAGATCGGTCACAAATCCCTCATAAAAGGCCGCTGCCGATTGGCCGGTGACATGGGCGAGGGCATCACGGGGACCGCCCACGGGGTGCTCGCCCTGGTAACGTGCTATGCGTGAGGCGGCATCCGGCCCGAAGGTGCGGTTGAGGTAATCGATCATAAAATAGCCGGCAAGGTAGATGCGGCCGGCAGGGGGGGCGTAACGGGGCGAGGTACCCGCAGCCGAGAGTGTCCATAAATGGTCTTCTCCGGCAAAGGAATCCATCATGCCTTTGAAGAGGGCAGAGCGTCCCCTGCCGCCATCTGAGAAGAGGGTTTCGGTGGTGGTGGTGAATCCTTCCACGATCCATCCCGGAGAGAGGATGTTGGAGATGGCGGCTCCGTCTCCGATTATCTCGGTGATTTTTCCATACCAGCCCAGTTTGGTTGTGAGATGCACAAAATGCGTGAATTCGTGGGTGAAGATGGCATCCATGGCATCCGATCCGGGCCCGAATTCCCGGACGGTGTAGAAGGGGGTCTCATAAAGGGAGATTCGATTGGGAAAAGGGGCATAAAACCCATTGAAGAGATCTGTCCCCGGATTGATCACCACCGGGCAGTGCCGAGGGGTGATGCCGAGAAAACCGGTGATATCCTTGTAGACCTCGGATGAGAGGGCGTAGACCCTCTGCGCCACGGCCTCGTGACCTTCCGGATAGTAGATGGTGAAGTGCTCGTTTGACAGGGTTCGCCATCGCCAGGACGTATCATAGCGGGCGATGCTGGCGTTGGGGCCGAGGAGGAGGGCCAAAAGGGTGATGGTGATAGTGATGGTTCGCGTCATGAAAGCTCCCGTATATGATGAGATTAAGGGGAATCCGTCATTGCATTGTGAATCTATTTTTAGCGATGGCCGTGGACACATTAAATATGGGTAGTCGTGATGCCGAGTGATGGATAATTTATTGTATGCGTCCCTTATGCCCGTGGTTTCCGGCCATGGCGGAGTGGGGCTTTTCTATTTATATGGATGGGGAGTTGCTGCTTATTGAACATTCTATAATATTCAATGGTTTAGCGTTTATATACCATGACTTTTAGATGAATTTATATATGTGCGTGTGGCCTTGATTGACACCTTGTCATGAGACAGGGTATACTCGTAACTAAAGATAGAGATCAGTGTCCTGTTTCTTGTCAAGGCCGCTACTGAAATTGAATGACCCCCTTCGTTTTTCTCTCCCCTTTAGACTGTTTTCCCCATGGCATCTCACTTATTCCATCAGACGTATTGTCTGGCAGGACCGCAGTATTGCTAACCCCTCGGGCAGGCCCTTGGGTTGTGGCACATATCCTGTGCCCCCCCCCTTTTTTTGTGTGGCTTTAAAGTCCGAGAGAGGAGGTTCCATGGAAGATATATATATCGTGAGAAATGAAAAGAGTATTATCGCCTTGAAGGGCCATCGGGAAGGGGCGCCAAGACGGCAGGTCGGTCCCGGGGCAAAGATTCGAACGTACGGGGAAAAAGTATTGGAGAACCGACGCAAATCCCGTGATAGGCGTTATGTCCATACGCTCTCTTTTACAGATAAGTTTTTTGAACGAATCAGCTGTATTTTCAATGGCATCGCTCTTCTGGCTGTGGGATTTTTTTTCCTTCTCGCCGGTGTGACCTTCTTGCCTATTATTGGCATCTTTATCGGCGGTTATATCATCATTCAGGCCTTTATCGTGATGGCCGAAGTCGTTCACAAAGTGGAGTGAGTTGATTTTGGGGTCGGGTATCATCCGGCCCCAAAGTTGGGCGTCTATCCCTCGGCACCCATGGATGCTCTTGCATGTATGCCTCCGGCAATTTGTGCCGGGGGCTTTTTTTATCGATAAGGTCTCATTACCTCCCCCCCCTTCCTTATATATTGACACACAGCATCGGTGCCTTCCCGCCTCTCTCTCCTGTGGCAGGGGAGGGCCTTTAATCCGCTTGAAAACAAAATGGAAATCGACTACACCTTCTCTTCTAAGTGCCGCACGAGTGTTTCTTTTCGGGCGATGAAGGGGAGTTCTTATCTGTGGCTTAAAAGGGGGGGATCCCCCTCTTGATAATGCACGCTATCGCGTTAAGGACTCTTTTTTATGACCGCCTATGCACGCTCCAATATTTATAAGCTTTATGTGATCAAGATATCGAAGTGGTTGATGCTTACCGTACCCGTGGTTTTTCTCTTCTATCAGGAGAACGGCCTGGAGACTCAGGACCTCTTTCTTCTGAAAGCGGCTTACTCATGTGCCATTGTGGTGATGGAGATCCCTTCGGGGTATTTCGGAGACATCTGGGGGCGAAAGACATCCCTTGTTATCGGGAGCCTTTTAGGTGCCTTAGGTTTTGGTTTGTACTGTATATCCCAGGGATTTTGGGGCTTTTTTGCCTGTGAGATGATCCTGGGGGTGGGGCAGAGTTTTATTTCGGGTTCGGATTCGGCCCTCTTGTACGATACCTTAAATTCGAGGGGGATGTCAGGCTCCTACCTGAAGGAGGAGGGGCGTCTGGTTACCATCGGTAACTATGCCGAAGCCATTGCCGCGCCCATTGGGGTGGGACTCGCCGCCTTGAGCCTTCGCACCCCTTTTTATTTTCAGGCAGTGGTGGCCTTGTCGGCCGTTCCCGCCTCCCTTCTTCTCTTTGAACCTCCGCGTCGAAAGATGGGACATCGGGGTAACTTCCGGCAGATTTTTGAGATTATCCGGTACGCCCTGACCCGGAATACCGCCCTTAAGTGGAGTATCCTCTACTCTGCGGTTATCGGTACCGCCACCTTGACTATGGCATGGCTTGTCCAGCCCTATTTTGTCTATCTATCCGTTCCCCTCGCCCTTTACGGGCTCTTTCTTCCCGCCTTGAACCTTGTGGCCGGCTCTGTATCGATGCATGCATGGCGGGTGGAAAAAAAGGTGGGCCGCAGTCGCCTCGTTTTTTTTATCGCCCTGGCCATCCCCTTGATCTATCTGGTGCTCAGTCAACTGCAGAGTCTGTGGGCTGTGGGGGGGCTTTTTCTCTTTTATGGTGTTAGAGGACTGGCAACCCCTGTTTTAAGAAATTATATCAACGAGTCCACCCCCTCGGAGATTCGGGCCACCGTCCTCTCCCTTCGAAGTCTGATCATTCGATTTGCTTTTGTGGGGATGGGGCCTTTTCTGGGATGGCAGGTGGATCGTTCCGGCATGCCCGTCGCCCTCTTCATCGGGGGGTGTGTGTTTCTCGTGGCCGCGGTGTGGGGCGCTTTTCATTTGACCCGAGAGGGGCAAGGGGATGCCATGGCCCCTTTTTGGGCAGAGGAGAGCCTTTGATTTTTTTGATCGTTATTTTAGTATGCTGTAAAAAAGCTTCCGGTGGCCAAGCTTTTGCCAATTTTTATGAGCTGGGCTTGATAAACAGTTATTTAAGCTGAATTTTTCAGCATATCCTTTATAAAAGGTGGGCCTGGTTCAAATCAGGGTAACACTTCAAATCAAAAAGAAGCCTCCGGCGTCCAGGGAATAAATCCCCTGGACCCTAGGTTAGTGACGGTGACGGGCCTTTGGCCCGTCACCGTCACTATAAAAACCTGCTTGGCAACCTTTCCAAAAGGTTGGCCCCCGGCAGGGCCGCCGGAGGCCAATTTTTTGGTCACTTCAACCCTATACGGAATCGTTTTTTGTCTGTTTTATTTTTGCTCAGGCCCTACGTTAATTTTTTAAGGGCGTGCCATGCGCCTACTATCGAAATCCGAGAATTCTAAGGCGATTTTTTGAAAATCTGCCTGGGAGGCGGAGAAGACCGCCACGATATCCGGATCGAATTGGGTGCCTCCCCCCCCTTCGATGATCTCTACGGCGACATCGTGGGAAAATGCGGGTTTATAGATCCGATAGGTCACCAGGGCGTCATAGACGTCTGCCACCATCATGATCCGTGCGGGAAGCGGGATCGCCTCACCGGCGATCCCTTCAGGGTAGCCGGTGCCGTCCCACCGTTCATGGTGGGAGCAGGCGATATTTCGGGCCATCTCCAGAAGAGGCGTCGTTTTATGGAGTTGGCGTTCCGCGCTGAGTATGGCATCCCGGCCGTCTATGGTGTGTTTTTTTATCGCGGTAAACTCATTATCGGTGAGTTTATCCGGCTTAAGGAGAATTGCATCGGGAATTCCTATCATTCCAAGATCATGCAAGGGGCAGGCTGTGACCATCAGGGCGATACTCTCCGGCGTTAGGTGGTCACAGAAACGAGGACTCTTCATGAGTCCCTCGGCCAGTATTTTGACGAAACGGGCGGTCCGCCGAATATGATTGCTGGTCTCATGGGTCCGGGGTTCGGCAAGGGATCCCACGGCAAGGAGGAGTATCTCCAGGGTTGTCGATTGGGTGTTGACGAGATTCGTGGCTTCTTTGAGTGAGAGGTGGGGATGGACACGGGCATAGAGGCGATGAGGGGTAAGGGGAGTGGTGATACAATCGGTGGCCCCGTATCGAAAACTCTCTTCTATGCCCTTTTCGTCATGGGGTGCCACCAGAAAGAATATGGGGATATGTTCGGTTTTTGTGCCCTGTTTGAGATACCGGCACACCCCATATCCCTGGGAATCCGGTCTTTGAATGTCGATGAGTATGAGGTCTGGAAGAGGGTGCTGGCAGGCGAGCTCAATGGCTTTTTCATCGGTGGTGGCACATTGGGTGATGCGGCACTCTTTGAGACCTTTGCGAATTTGGTGCATGGTCTCGTTCTCGTTTGTCACAACCAGTATCGTTTTATTCTCCATTATTTGGACGTCCTCCAGGGAAAGGGTTAAGACGTTGATTTACCATTTATGCTATTCGTGGGGAGGGGGGATGGGTAAGATGGGAATGATTATAAACGATAAAGATATTTATTTCATGATGATATCATTATGAATTCAATGGATAAAGAAAAAGAGTTCATTTCCATTGAAAACCCTTGAGAAGGCGATGGTGGGGGACCCAAGGATGGGGCCGGCTCGTTACGGTCACTATAAAAGTCTGTTTGGCAACCCCGTCCTTGATAAAATAAGGCAAACGGTTAGCTCCCGGCAGGGCCCACCGAGGCAAGGGAGAGCCCGGTCACCCCATATCTGGTGACCGGGCTCTCTTGCTTAATGGGTACCGTTTAGGGCCGCGGCCATTTTTTCGCCAATCTTTTCGGCGGAGAGGCCAAAGAGCTCATCCATGGGGACCAATTCGAGGTGGGCATCATCCCAGGTGTATCCGTTTTCCTGCATGATGTTGCGGATCCTCTCATGTTTGCCCCCTAAGGCTTTGGATTTGGCGTGGAGGGGGATGCGTCCCTTTTTAAAGGTGACGTTTAAAGAGAGGATAAAGGCGATGACATTGGCCGTTGAGGAGAAGATGGGGATGATCAGGGTGTTTTTGTCATCCTTTTTGCCTTTGCCGATAAAGACGTTACCTTCACGCACAATGATACTTTTGGTCCCCTTAAGGTGAGGATCACTCTCCACACGGGAGGCGATATCGGTGAAGAGACCGTTCTTCTCCATCAGGGATATGGTGGTATCGACGGTGGCTTCACCCAGGAGGTTGAGGCCGTCGATGCGGTAGAGAAGGCCCCCTTTGATCCCATCGATGACCCCTTGTAAATTTTTTAAGACCAGAACGTTGGTGCTGCTGAGCTGAGGAAGGGTGATGCCCCGCCTTTTGAGTTCTGTGAAGAGGATACCATCAAAGGTTTCCGTGATGCGGCTGGTACCCACGGTGACGGTTTTTGCCTGGTGCTTGATGGCATCCACAGGACGGGCCATCGTATTGATGGCACTGGCAAAACAGATGAATAATTTATCCAGCATATTGGATGGGGTCCCTTTGCAGCCGAAGTCGAGTTCGAAGTCGACGGAGGGGAGTTTGCCGGCTAAGTATTTTAAGAGCAAGGTGATGTCCGAGGCGGTGTTGAATCCCAAGCTGGGAGAGATCTTCCCCTCCCTCCGGCTGATGCGGAACGCCTTATACACCTCGGCGATCTTTTCACGAAAGGTCTTTTCTAAGATAATCTCATAAAGATTCATCCCCTTGGCCTCGAAGCGGGCGATGACCTCTGTGATTCCCTGGCGGTGTGCGTACATAAACCGGGATCCCTCATGGATGGCAAGGGCTGCATAGTATCCCCAGATATGGCCGGCCAGGGTATTGACCACCGGGGCGAGATGCTCTGGGACCGATGGCACATGAAAAATGCTTTTGGCGTAGCGGTTGAATCGCTCTTCGCCCTCACTGGCGATGACAATGGGGATGGCCTTGTGGGCGTGGAAGATAGCCGTGTCCTTGACGATGTCTCCCAGGACGCTCTCCCGGGTACCGGCGGCACAGACGATGATCAAAGGCTCTGAGGAGAGATCGATGTGTTTCTTGTCTTCGACGAAGTCACTGGAGATGGTCTTGTAGCATAGCTCGCTGAGCTTGATGCGGATCTCATCGGCCGACGCCTTGTTGGCACCGCTTCCCACGGTGGCCCAGTAGGTCTTGGCGATGGCATGGGTTTCGGCGGATGCTTTAAAGGCATCGGTCATGGTGAGAATTTTTCTCATTTTCGGCGGTAAGGCCAAGAGCTCACGGATCTCTTCGGAGATGAAGTGGGCGTCACGTTTTCCGGAATCTGAGGCGAGGTGCAGGCCGATGAGGGCCCCGGCCACGATCTGGGAGTAGAAGGCCTTGGTGGAGGCCACACTCATCTCGATGTCCCGGCCGCTGCTGGTATAGATCACCCCATCTACTTTAAAGGTGAGATCGGAGTCGCGTCGGTTGACGATGGCCAGGGTGGCGGCCCCTTTTTTCTTGACCATATCCACGGCGAGGTTGGTGTCGGTAGTGGTGCCCGATTGGCTGATGGCGATGACCAGGGCATCGGCCATGGCCTCTCCACCGCCATCCTCTATCATAAATCCGGAGAGTTCCGAGGCCTTTAAGGGACAGATCTGGATGGTGGGGTCGCCTAAGTAGTGGGTGAAGAGGTGGCCAATGGCCTGGGCGGCGATACCGGCCGTTCCCTGGCCCACGAGGAAGATGCGTCGGATGGCCCCTGTCCTGATCCGTGCGATGATGGCAGAAGGGATCGATGCCTCACTCATAACGGTGTGGCACTGTTTTTTATCGGGGTCGATTTTCCATCGGTTTTGAAGGGTCTTATCCACCGAATCCGGAGACTCTGAGATCTCTTTGAGGAAGTAGTGGGAGAAGTCCTGGCGGTCGATATCCCGCCCGGTGATCTCGGTCTCCATGATGGTGATGGCCTCGGCCTCCACCGGGGTGCCGTCGTAGTGGTAGGAGCGGATGCCCGCCTCGGCTCCGTGGGTCTTGGCCTTCGTTCCATCCAGGATCATGATCTGACCCGAGACCGGTGTGCCCTCCCGTCCCGTGATGACCTTCTCGCCGTTGAGTTTGATGTAGTGGGGGGTCTCCTCCACAAAGCCGTAGACTTCAGAGACGGCGATGTAGTGATCCTTGGCGATTCCCACAAAAAGGGTCTGGCCACTCCCTTTCTGGGCGAGAAAGAGCCTGCCGGGAGCCAGGTCGGTCTGCATGGTGATGGCGTGACTTCCCTTAAAATCATTGACGGCCAATCGAAAGGCCTCTTCGATTTCATGGCCCGCCTTGAGGTAGGTCTCGATCTGCATGGGGATCACCTTGGTGTCTGTGGTGATCTCCTTTTGAAGGGTATCGAACCGATCCTCATACTCGCCTTTGAGCGCTTCGTGGTTGTCGATGTCTCCGTTGAGGCTTACGTGGATAATGCTGGACCGAGGGATACGGCCGTCGGTGTTCTGGTTGTCCACGGGGTGGCAGTTGGCATCGGTAATGGCACCCACAGACGCCCACCGTGTGTGGGAGGAGACGGTTAAGTTGGTGCGGGAAAAGGAGACCATCGCCTTTAAGAGGAGGTCATTTTTCACCTGGCGTCTTAAAAAAGCGACGTTGTCTCCCAAGCTGCCAATCTCGGCGGCCCGTTTGTAAACAAAGGCGACGGAGGTGGTCTCTCGGCCTTCGTTGAGGGCCATGGTGTTGTTGAGGAGGGTGTCCCCTTTCGTGCGATCGGTAAGCCCCTGGTCGAGACCCTCCTTTTGAAGGTGGCCCTCAATGGCCTTCCACGTCTCATTTGAGAAGGTGAACATTACGGATATACCGGCAGAATCGCGGCCTCTGACCTCTAAGCGATTGATGGCGTTGAAGGTGGTATTGATCTTTTTATAGGGCGTGATCCAGCCATTTCCGGTCTGTAGGAGTTCGGCCCCGGCTAGCTCCTCTACCCTCTTAACGTTCTCCACGGTCTCCTGGGAGAGGGACCAGGAGATGTCTTTGAGGCGCTCTAAGGCGGTGGCCACGATATCGGTATCGGTCTGGGAGAGAAAACCGGATTCCTTGGCGAAGGCCGTCTCTTCGCGTTTCAGAAGGGCCTGGGCCGATGATGCGGCCTCGGTGAGGAGGGCCAGGGCCGATTTCTCCTGAATGAGGCGCGAGAAACAGGCGTCCTCTTTGAGGCAATGGGCGGCCTCGGATAGGCGCTCTATCTGCTGGTGGCCCCCTAAGTAGTCAGTTTCAAAGGCTCCAGCCTCGGCAATCATGGTGGTCAGCCCCTTACCGGCCATGGATTGCAGGGGCTTTCTGAGGCAGGGCATAGGGGGGATGGCCTCTCCCCGTTCAAAGGAGACCAGTCCGGCAAGGCCACAGTAGAAGGTGGCCGAGGCATGGGGGAAGAGGACCCAGATATCGCCGGAGACTCCTTGGGGGCGGCTGCCGATACAAAGGGGGGCGGTGAGGAGGGCGTGTATTTTCGCAAAGGGTGCTGAGAGTGTCCAGGTCATATGATGATGTGTCTCCACGCATGTATGTCGGTGAATGGGACCGGCCGCTTTTTCAGGGCAGGTCGACTCGTCTGTGAATGGGCATCTCTCCCGAGAGGGGGAGAACACCTGTTTATCTATGTGGTCGGTAGTTGGGCTTCGTTTAAATATCAAGGGTAACTATTTTAGCTTCAAAAAGCGACCTGCGGTAAGGCATACGCCAATGATACGAGGATCAAATCATAGCGGTAACTCGCTTTCGAGGTGTTTTTACCGAAGTGGCTTTACCACCCTCGCCGCCGGAGGCAATGCGGCGAAAGCTTGCTGACGGGAGCCAACCTTTTAAAAAGGTTGATAAACAAATATTCTCAAGCCACTTTGGGTTTAAGCGAAGAATCAAAGGCGTATGTGATTTGCCCTGAGGCACGAGGGGTAAAGCGCATACGCTACCCGCTTTCAAGG
>JABXKT010000142.1 GCA_013619155.1 Desulfobacteraceae bacterium | reverse complement strand
GACTATTGGAGTGATGCATTTTATGGTTAAAGTGACTAAGAAACGGGCCTCGCTTGGCCCTGCCGTGAGCCAATCTTTTGAAACAGTTGATACACAGATATCGTTAAGTGATTTTTGGTTTAATTAAAAGAATGAAACAGGGATGTGATTTGTCCCGAGGAACGAGGGGTAAAGCGCAGCGGTCACTCGCTTTCGAGGTGGCTCACCTCGCCGCCGGAGGCTCAGTTTTGATTGTACCCTCACTTAAAGGCCATGGCGGCCTGGATGGCTTTTTTCCAGCCGGTGTAGAGGGTGTTTCGGGTGGTGTCATCCATCGTGACGTGAAAGGTTCTGTCCCGTCTCCATTGGGTGGCGATTTCCTCACGATTCGTCCAGAAGCCGATGGCCAGACCCGCCAGGTAGGCCGCTCCCAGGGCGGTGGTCTCGATGATGACTGGACGCTCCACCTCGGCTCCTAGGATATCGCTCTGAAATTGAAGGAGGAAGTTATTGTCGCTGGCGGCCCCGTCCACGCGAAGGGTCGTGATGGCGATGCCGGCGTCGGCCTCCATGGCCGAGAGCACATCTTTGGTCTGGTAGGCCAGCGATTCGATGGTGGCGCGGATGAAATGTTCCTTGGTGGTGCCACGTGTGAGGCCAAGGATGCAGCCGCGCACATCGCTGTCCCAGTATGGGGTGCCGAGGCCGACGAAGGCGGGAACCACGTAGACCCCTTCCGTGGAGTCTACGCGATGGGCGTAGGTTTCGCTCTGGCTGGCGTCGCTGATCATACGCAGGCCGTCGCGCAGCCATTGAATGGCGGCACCGGCCACAAAGACGCTGCCCTCTAAGGCGTATTCCACGTGGCCGTTTAGCCCCCATGCGATGGTGGTGAGGAGGCCATGTTTGGATGTCACCGCCTTTTCTCCGGTATTCATCAGCATGAAACATCCGGTCCCGTAGGTATTTTTTGCCATCCCCACCTCATAACAGGCCTGACCGAAGAGGGCGGCCTGCTGGTCTCCAATCATACTTGCTATGGGGATCTCGTGGCCGAAAAAGGCGGTGGGGTGGGTCACTCCATAGATTTCAGAGGAGGCTTTGACCTCGGGAAGCATGGCGGAGGGCACGGTGAGATACCCCAGGAGCTCGGTATCCCAGCAGAGCTCGTGGATATTGTAGAGAAGGGTCCTCGACGCGTTGGAGTAGTCGGTGATGTGGACCTGGCCGCCGGTGAGTTTCCAGGTGAGCCAGGTGTCGATGGTGCCGAAGAGGAGCTCCCCGCGTTCTGCTTTTTCACGGGCCCCTGCCACATGGTCGAGGATCCATGCGAGTTTTGTACCGGAGAAGTAGGCATCGATGGGAAGGCCTGTTTTCTGGCGGATCGTCTCGTCGAGCCCCCGGGCCGTCAGTTTGTGACAGATATCGGCGCTCTGACGGGACTGCCATACGATGGCGTTGTAAATGGGGTGACCCGTGGTCTTGTCCCATACAACGGTGGTCTCCCTCTGGTTGGCAATGCCGATGGCGGCAATTTCATCGCCGGATATCTCGTGGGTGGCCAGGGTCTCGGCGAGAGTGGCTTGGACCGAGGACCAGATTTCGAGGGCGTCGTGTTCCACCCAGCCGGGTTGGGGGAAGATCTGGCGAAATTCTGTGTGGGCGATTCGTTTGATCGTGCCCTTTTTATCAAAGAGGATGGCGCGTGAGCTGGTGGTTCCCTGGTCGATGGCCAGAATGTATTTTTTATCCATGAAAAACGCCTCCGGATGGAAAAAAGGGCCCGGTGTTGGGGCCTGGGCAAAAATAAAATAGACAAAAAGCGATGCCTCCGGCGGCGAGGGTGACGAAGCCACTTAGGCAAAAACACCTCGAAAGCGGTTTATCGCTGCGCTTTACCTCTCTCCTCTATGCAAATCACAGCGGTATTTTGCTTAAACGGGCCCTTTTGTTTTTTGCCTGAGCCCCCGATACCGTGATTTTAGTCAGGCGTGGGCGCACGGTGATGGGGCTCTATAGGGGGATTGATTCGCCGGGATCTAGGGCGGTTGATTTAAGGGGGGGCGAGGTACTGTCGTCGGCCACTGTGGGGAGATAGATGGAGAAATGGGTACCGATATTTGGATGGCTCTCCACCTCTATGGTGCCTTTCAGGCTCTTAACAATACCATGGACCACAGAGAGGCCCATCCCGGTGCCATTTTTTGGCCCTTTGGTGGTGAAGAAGGGCTCAAAAATACGGGCCAGAATCTCGGGGGTGATGCCGCACCCCTCGTCGGCGACGGTGAGGTGCTGGTAATCGCCTTGGGTCAGCTGGGGGTGGCGACTTAACAGTTCGGCTGGCAAGGGCATTTGCTCTAAGGTAATGGAGATGCGGTGGCCTTTTTCCCCCATGGCGTGAATGGCGTTGGTGCCCAAGTTCATGATGAGTTGATGGATCTGTGTGGTGTCGGCCATGATGGGTTTTTCATCGTGTGTCGTAAGGGATAGATCGATGATGAGGGAGCTGGGGAGGGTGTCGCGAAGCTTATCGACGGCTTCACGGATGACCGGTTGGAGAAACACGGGGGTAAGATTCTGATTGGCCTGACGGCTGAAGTGGAGGATCTGTTTGACCAGGTCCCGAGCCCTTTGGGACGCCTTAAGGATCTCCTGTACATATTGGTGGTGAGGGGTCTCAAGGGGCGTCTCCTCTAATAAGAGTTCAGAAAAGCCCAGGATGGTGGCCAGTATATTGTTAAAGTCGTGGGCAATCCCTCCGGCCAGGGTGCCTATGGCCTGGAGTTTCTGGGACTGGTACAGCTCTTTTTCTAGGGCCCTGTGCTCTTTTTCCACCAATGTGTGTTCGGTGATATCTTGAATGGTTCCGAAGGCCGATAGGGGCTCTCCCGCTTCATTTTTGGCCAGGAGGCCACGACCCGTGATCCACCGGTGGTGGCCATCGGGCAGGGTGATATACTCTTCAAAGGCGACGCGGCCTTCATTGTTGATGCTCTGTATGATTTCATGGATGCGTGGATGTTGATCGCTATGGACCATTTTCTTGAGGAACGCTAAGGGGATGGGTTCCTCGATGGGTGATAGGCCAAAAATACGGTATAGCTCCCTGGAGCAGGTGATTTGGTCTTTTTTGATATCGTATTCCCAGTGGCCGAGGTGGGCGATGCGCTGGGCCTCTTCTAAGTGGGATTCACTCTCTTTAAGTCTCTCCTCCATCTTGATGCGCTGGGTGATGTCGATACCCACCCCTATAACGCCCACCACACGGTCTATGGTATCTTTGAGGGGGGCGGTGATGCAGCGCAGAGACCGGCCCTCATTTTGATCCCCGAAAAAAAGGGTCATGTCATGCTGCATGCCGGAGAGGAGGCTCTTGCGAGCCATGGTGCCCCAGAGCTCATTCTCGTCTTGGATGATCTCACCGATCTGGCATGTTCCGATAAGATTCGTGGTCGGAATATTGGTGGGATTTTTAGCCAGAATAGAGGCTGGATGGTTCATATAGGTCATCGTTAGCTGGGTATCGGTTGTCCAGAGGATGATGGGTATATCTTGGGTGGTAGATCGCCCCTCGTCACGGGGATCGGCGATGATGTGAGAAAGATTCTCGGCCCTAGGGGGCATCTTCGTCCCCGGATAGTCGGTGGCTGCAGGTGCAAGCTCTTCTTCGGCGATAGCCTTGGAGATACAAGGACCCCCGGTACGCCCCAGGAGCCAGATGGAGAGGAGGCCCATGGACAAGGCGAGGATCATGGTTCCATAGATGCCTACCATCATATGGTCGTGTCTCTTTTTGGTGCGTCGGAAAAAGTGGTCTGCCTCGTCTAGGGCGGCGTCATTTAATAGAGTCACGCCGTGGGTGACCCTCTCCATATGGGCGCTCCCCTGGACCGTGGTGATCTCGATGGCCCCTTCGAGGTCTCCATCTTTAAGGCGGTCTCGGATTCTTTCTTGCAAGATTCGCCACTCTGAAGCGGGGGCGATGGCCGGTTTTTCAAGGGGCGCCTCGGTTTGAAGATCGGATATGATGGCACGCTCCAGGGTCTCCATGGTGAGAATAGCCATTTGAAGCGCCTGGGGTATCTGAGCGTGTGCCGTTTTCTCCACGGCGGTGTGGAATTTGATGAGATTGGTCGTTGCCCGGTGTGCGGTATGGGCCGCTTGGAGGGGGGCCTCCCATTTTAATGGAAGCTCGGATAGTTGTTTTGTCTGGTAGAGGGCCATGCTTCCCAAGCCGATGGTGAGTATCGCGAGAGTTCCAAATCCGATACCCAGGCGGTGTATGATCTTCAACGCTTTGAACATAAGGGACCTCTGATTTTTTAAAAGAGCGCAGCATATGGTGAGCCCCCTCCCTTTTCCCGGTGTGGGAAGTGTCCTCTTGTGGATACGGCGATGACATAATTAGGGGGGGGATGGGATTGATTTAAAGGGGTGCCTTGGATCCGAGCAGGTGGGGCCGATCCATGGTCATCATAAAGTATTATGATACCACAGAATCGGATGCGGCGCAATTTTTGTCACTATTTGGCCGGTCGGCAATAGTGATCAATTTTTTGATATATATCAACGAATTCCCTCTCCCTCATCGAGAGGGGCTGGTTTAGACTCTTTATGGGCGTGCGC
Organism: Desulfobacteraceae bacterium; assembly: GCA_013619155.1. Classification (GTDB taxonomy): domain Bacteria; phylum Desulfobacterota; class Desulfobacteria; order Desulfobacterales; family Desulfolunaceae; genus Desulfoluna. The sequence continues at coordinate 5,218 of JABXKT010000142.1, read as the reverse complement.
AAAAATAAAAGAGACAAAAAGCGATGCCTTCTAGGGTCAAAGTGATCAAGAAACGGGCCTTCGGCGGCAAGGGTGGCAAAGCCACCTGAGGCAAAAACACCTTGAAAGCGGGTAGCGTATGCGCTTTACCCCGCGCCTCGGGGCAAATCACATACGCCTTTGATTCTTCGCTTAAACCCAAAGTGGCTTGAGAATAGTTGTTTATCAACCTTTTCAAAAGATTGGCTCCGGTGGCAAGGGGGGCGAAGCCACCTAAGGCAAATACACCGTTAAAAAGGGGGTGCCGCAGCGCTTTAACCCCCGCTCCCCAGGTCAAATTACTGCGGCATTTATTTTTTGCCGGAGCCCTAATCTGAATTCGGGTGGGGTGTCTTCGTCGGTTCATGGGTCGGGGTCGTGTGAAGCACCCGTTGGGGGAAGGGTATCTCAATGGCCTCTCGTCGAAAGGCATCATCGATGGCGAAGAGCAATTCGCTTCGCACCGTCATGCGGTGGTCGATATCGCGAATATGGCAGCGAAGCTCGAAGTCGAGGGAGCTATCGCCAAAGGCCATAAAGAGCACCTTGGGTTGGGAGACCAGCCGGCCGTTGGTCAGCACCATGGGGTGATCGGAGGCGATCTGTAACAAGATATCGCGGACCTTTTGGACATCGGTGCCGTAGGCCACTCCCACGGAGACGATGATCCGTCCGAAGGGGTCCCCCAGCATCCAGTTGGTGACCTGATTGGAAATGAGATCCGAATTTGGTACCAGTACATCGGCCCGATCGAAGGTCTGAATGTGGGTAAATCGAATGCTCACTCGTTTGACATACCCTTCTGTCTCCCCCACCACCACCCAGTCGCCCGGTCTTACGGGGCGTTCAAAGAGGAGGATGAGGCCAGAGACGAAGTTGTTGACGATATTTTGAAGGCCAAAACCAATACCTACGGAGAGGGCCCCTGCGATGATGGCCAGGTTCTTAAACTCCAGTCCGACGATGGAGAGGGAGTAGAAGAGGGCAAACCCGGTTAAGACGTATCCCGTGAGGGTGACGATGGATTGTCGGGCGCCCTTGTCGAGGTTTGTATGGGTGAGCCATTTTTCTCCCATCTGGCGTTTGAGCCATCGTGAGATGTTTAAGATGAGGAAGAAGATAACGATGGCCCAGAGGATTTTCATGGGGACGATGGTGATGGTCCCCATGCGAAAACCCAGGAGAAAAAAGGAGCCCAGGGTGGTGCTGTGGATGGCAGAGATTCCCCATATTTTTAGGAAGAGGAGGCTAAGGCCCCCCAATAGGAGGAGGGTGAGACCCCGGCTTACCATCTTGAGTCCTTTGATGGTCTCATCGGGCTCGTAGCCCAGAATATTGCGTAATTTCTCTGCCGCCTCTCCGGGAGGCGATTCCGCCAGAAGCTCCTGGGTCTTGTGTATGCCCATGAAGATGGCCCGGGCCATCAGGGCACAGGTGAGGGTACCCATCACCCCGAAGGTGGCAAAGCTCGAGAGGTTTCGGTATCCCAGCCAGTCGGAGACGGGGCCGAAGGCGAGGCAGAAAAAAAGGGGGCTCCGTATGCTTCTCAGCAGATGAAGGGACGGGTGGAGAGACAGGGCCCAGAGGGTGCGCAGGGAGGCTCCAAGGAGTAGGAGCATGAGGAGGCCTCGGGCAAGGATGGCCACACTCTCGGGAACCTTTGTCCCCATGTCCGTTACGACAAGGGCCTCGGTGAGGAGGATTAAGGTGGTGAGAACCCGCAAGGGTAAGGAGGCGGGGACGCCTAAGTTCTCCTTGCTGAAGAGGTGGTCGATGAGGGGGTTCACGGTAAAGGCAAGGGCCATGGCTCCCACGGGTGCGGCCAGGGTGGTGATGCCCCCGGCATAGAACCCCGAGGCGGTGGAGGTGAGAAGGGCGATGAGGGGCATCCGGCGGGTAAGCATTAAGGCCGCCTTGTGCCTTTTTAATTCTGGGTCTTCGGCGGACCAGCTCTTGATGCGTCGGTCCAGGGTGATGACTAGGGGGAGTAGAAAGAGTAAGGGGAAAAATCCGGCCAGCAGCATGAGATTGGTATCTGGCGAGGAGATGGCCTCCAGATGGAAGAGCTCCCTGGGGGTGGCCAGAAGGGCGGGTAATGCCATGAGCGCTTCCCAGACGGGGGGCTGCCGCAGGAGAAGGGCGTTGGTGAATTTTTTCTGTTTTGAGGCGATGATCTTTTTTTGCAACTCGCGGGCACCTAAATTGAGCAGCCGGCAGATGGCCAGACGCTGCTCCAGGTTTTTACGCTCCGCTTCCAGGATCGTGCTTCTCCGGGCCAGCTCGGAATCGTAAGCTTCATCCGGAGTGCCCAGTACCGCCGTCTTCTCCTCCACCTGGGCCAGCTCTTTTTCTGTCTCATCCACACATTGGGAGGCATGGTCCACCAGGGTCTGAAGGCTCTTTAAGTAGTTGTTGATGACGGCGGGAGACGGGGGGGTCATACTCCATCTGCTGACCTCCTCTCGCATGGTGTTGAGGCGGATTTCATCGACCATGTACCAGGCTTTCTCGGCGGCATTGCTTAAGGAGGCGATGAGAAGGAGGCTGATGACCAGGAGGAGGCGGGTGGATCGTTTCATAATGATTCCAATGTGGCGGGGTAAATATCCGAATAAACCTCCCTGGGAGGTGGGTGATGACCGGAGTGAGGCCCGGCTCATTGAACCTGGTGCCTCCGGCGGGTCTTTTTTTCAAAAAGCGCCACAAAGAATTTTTTGAGCGAAGGTAAAGTGCCGAAGGCACGGATCATTCGTAAACTTTAAGTCCAGGGGCGGCAAAGCCGTTTAGGCAAAAAGTCCCTGGGCCACCGGCGGCCTTTTTTTGCCTACCTTGACCCTAGGAGGCGTTTTTTTTGAGCTGAATAGTGACCAAAAAATCGTCGTAAAAACGTCTTTATATTTTATGGTGAACGATGAGTTGGCATCTATTCTATCAGCCTCGGATCGGGGAGGCAACAGGCCCCGGTGATCGGGTGGGTTTTTCCGTGTGGGTCGTCGGCACCCTTTTTTTCCTAACGATGGCATCAACTATTTATCTTTGCGATGAGGATCTCACGGATCTCGGCCAGGGCCCTCTCGGTTTCGTCGGTATCTTGGGTACCGGTGGCTTTAAAGAGGGTCTGAAAGGCCTTTTTCTCTGAGGTGGAGAGATGGCGGGATACGCCGCCGTCGGTCAGGGCCGTCTCTTCTACGGCCAGGGCGAGGTCGTCTCTTTTGCCGTGGGAGCGGGAGGTGATGAGGCGAATGTAGAGAAGAATACGGTCTAAGAGTACGAAGAGTACCTGGAGGTTTCGGCAGGGGCCCAGGGTGATCTTCTGTCCCCCTAAGGGGATTCCGGAGATTGTCGCCGTGGCGATACGCCTCTCCCCCAGAAGGGCCGAGGCCGCCCCGCCTATGGAGCCGATGATGGTGAAGAGGCCTAAGCTGTGGCCGATGGCGGCCAGGTCGATGACAGCACCGGCCGCACCACCGCAGGTGGCCGCTGCCGTGGCCAGCTGTTTTTGGGTCAGGCCCAGAAGTTTGAAGGTGCGTTTGTCAAAAAGATCCTGTTGCAGGATGCTTCCCGTGGGCATATTGACCTCGAAGAGGCTGTGGCGAAAGATGGACCGGATGCGTTGTCGGGTCTCTCGCTCTTTTTTCTGAAGTTCCGCTTCGAAGCGTTTTGCCAGTTTTTTTTCGGCGCTCTCTTTTTGAGCCCCTCTTTTTTCCTCTTTTCCCAGGTTGGCAGAGACCGTGTGGGTGAGGGCAAAGCGAAGCAGCTCGGCGATGGCCTCCACACTTCGACGAAGTCGGTGGTGCCACTCGGCGTTCAGGGTGGTCACCACATGGGTGAGGGCCGGCTTCCACTCCGGGTCCACCGTCATGAGGGCCGCCAGGAGGTCGAGTCGATCTTTAACCGATGCGGTGTGGGCGTTGAACAACCGCACCGCGTTAAAGGTTTTTCGAAACTCGGCTCGCCAGGTGGCCAGGTGTTTCTCACTGCCTCCCTTGCAGTTGATGACCGCCATGCGGGGCAGCCCCGTTAATCGTAGGATCTCCATCTCGGCCAGGTCGTTTTGCCGCACGGGCCGCGAACCGTCGGCCACATAGATAATCCCAGCCCCTTGGGAGACGGGGCCCAAGAGTTCGCACTCATCGGCGAAGGTTTTATCCCCTTCGTGCGCGAGGATAAAGGCCTCGATGATCTTTTCGGGGGGGCCGGTGTACTCTTTGAACCAGGCGAGGGTTTTCTTGGGGGCCTGAAATCCTGGGGTGTCCATGAAACGGATGAGGGGCGCTCCATCCAGGGTGACCGTGTAGGTTCGGCATACCGTGGTCTCTCCGGGAAAGGGGCTTATCCGGACGGTGTCATCCTCGGTGAGGGTGGAGACCAGGGTCGATTTTCCCTCATTGGGATGCCCAAGGATCGCAAATTCTGGAATGGTCGTGGGGGTCATGGGCACCTTATTGTGGCGTATGTGTGAATCATACGCCTTAAAAAAAGTAACTATTCAGCTGTGCTTTCGGTGGGTCGCTTTTTTTTGAAAAAAGCTCGGCAAAAACTTTCCAATAACAGGTACGCTTTTCGCGAATGTAAAATGTCGAAGGCACTGATCATCCCCTGGCCGCCGTAGGCCGTGCGGTGAAAGTGTGCCTCCGGCGGCCCTTCTGGGAGCCAACCTTTTGAAACGGTTGCCAAACAAACTTTTACTGTAACGGAGGCGGCCCAAAGGTCCGTCTCCGTTACAAATCTGGGGTCCAGGGGATTTATCTCCTGGCCAAGCGAGGCCCTTTTTCTGGTCACTTTGACCATAGAAGGCCTGCTTTTTATCCCCTTTCAAGATGTACCCTCATTTATCCATGATTTCAACCCTCAGGCCGGCCAGGGCCAGGGCGGAGATGACCTTTCTCCAGATATGGACATGGCCATCTTCAGGGGGGGGGAGGGGCTCTTCGTCCATCTCTCCGATGAGAAGTATTGTCAGGGGTTTTTCGGCCGAGAGGCTTTTTTTTAGGGCCACAATCCACTCCAGGGTCTCCCGGATGGGGGCTTGCCACGCCTCCTGGATGAGGTAGATACGATCTGAAGAGTCGGGGAGATCGGGGGGCGCTTCCATGGATACGGGGTGCAGGGAAGGGCTCTTCAAGGTGCCTTTCAGGAGGATAGAGAGCTGCGGGATCATCGCTGAGAGCTCTTCGGGCACCAGTACCGTGGTGGTCTC
>JABXKT010000294.1 GCA_013619155.1 Desulfobacteraceae bacterium | reverse complement strand
GGTGTAAAAGGGGATAAGGGTCATGGGGGCCTCTTGAATGATATTAAAAAATTTGATTACCTCTTATTCGCAGCCATAGCTTGCCGCATTCATGCTCTTTTTGGCTCAAAATGATGTTTTTATCTCTTATGTCAGATCGGCTGTCACCCGCTTAGGCCTCACACATAAAATAGCGTCACTGACCTATGTTGTGACAAAAAAATAAGTCACTATTTAGTTTAAGCCTCCGGCGGTCCTTCCGGAGGCCAATCTTTTGAAAAGTTTGATAAACAGCGCTTAATACATACCTCATATTTACATCGCGCCGAATGCGGATGTGATTTGACCCGAGGTAGGAGGGGTAAAGGGCAGCCGCCACCTGCTTTCAAGGTGGCACACCTTGCCGCCGGAGGCCCTTTTTTTGATCACTTTGACCCTAGAAGGCCGTTGTTCAAGAGCTGAATAATGACAAAAACAAACGCATTATTCACCATGAAGGACATGAAGCGCATGGCGGGTTTCTGACCAGAATTCTTTAGTTTTGGCTTCGGCTGCATTGGACGAAAGGGCTTGGTTATCTCACGTGTGGCTGAAAAAAATAGGGGAATCAGGTTAAAAAAAAGAGGGGGAGCCTAAAGGCCGAGGAAGAGCCATCGGCGCATCATTTTTTTTGCCACCCGAAGATCCTCAGGGGTGTTTTTTATGAGGAAAAGTATACGCTGTTTAACGGTGAACAGGCAAATGGAAAAGAGTGTAAGCCCGGTAGGATACCCTCGAGATTGATATTTTACTCGGGGCCGCCATACTTTAGTGGGCCCTTATGTAGGCCGGGTTTTTTTCTCTTTCTGACCAAAGATTCTGGTGGAAAAGGGGGGCACGGTGTCGTGCCGGAGGATATCATGATGTGGCTTCGTGTGCTTCTGTTCGTCTCTATGTTTTATGCCCCCCCTGCCTGGGGCCAGGGCATGGTTCTCTTTCCCTTCGATGCCGGAGGGCGCCCTGGGGCTGAGGTGCGCTTGTTTCAAGAGACCCTTGCCGGACAACTCTCCTCGGGGTTTCGTCTCTTCCATGGGGAGGGCGTGGTGGCGGCCCTCCCCTTCTGTTGCGGGGCGGCCCCGTCCATCGCCTCGTGTCTCACCCGGGTGGGGGAGCACTTCGAGGCCCGGTGGGGAGCGCGTGGGCGATGGGAGGCGGAGGGACCTAAGGGGACATTTTTCCTGGAGATCACCGATCTGCTTACGGGGCGTATGCGCTTCTCTGGCCGGAACAGCGATGATACCCAGTCCGATACGGTACGGATTCTCTCTCTGGCACGGCGGGCCAGGCGGGAGGCTCTCTTGGACGGGGCGGCTTTCGTGACGGTGATTCCGGGCATGCGGTTTCTTCGTATTCCCGGTGAGGGGCCGGTGCCCCTCTATCTCCAGACCGGTGAGGTGACCCAGGGGCAGTGGTGCCAGGTGATGGGATACAACCCATCATGGTTCATCGCCTGTGGAAGCGATTGTCCGGTGGAGAGCGTCACCCGTGAGGAGATTTATCGTTTTCTCTCCCGCATGAACGGGCGTGGCTGGGGGCGGTTTCGTCTGCCCACCATTGACGAGTGGCAGCGGGGCTTGGATATGTCAGAGCGTGGTGATCCCTGTTTGGAGGGGAATAATTGCGTGAGCTATGATGGTGGGTACCCGTGCGATGAATGGCCGGGCCGGGATGCGGCGTGTGCCCGATGCGGCCCCCGGCCCTTTGGGGGTGGGGGAGAGGGGCTGGTCAATATGACCGGTAATGTCTGGGAG
>JABXKT010000293.1 GCA_013619155.1 Desulfobacteraceae bacterium | reverse complement strand
GTGCCTGGGGTGGCAGGGCTCTATCGTATCGTTCTATCGCCGCGATTTGCCGCCGATGACGTGGGGTTTCGGATGCTCATGGAAGGGGCCGTTATCGGTGGCGGTGATACACATTGATTTGCCTCCTCAACTCCTCTATAATAAAGCCCAATGTCCCATTCTCACCTACCTGTTGCACGTGCCTTGCCTCACCTCAAAATAGTCAGTGTTAGAAAAAGGAGGGATCATGACCTTCAAGACCATTGCCTGTTGTACCGATTTTTCCAAAAATTCCGATGTGGCGGCAGCGACTGCCGGCATCTTGGCCAAGAAATTTGATGCCGTTCTGGAGATGATCCATGTGGTGCCGCCACCGGTTAATCCTGTGGTGACCGATTTTGACAACCCTGTTTTTAGCTCTGTCACCTTCGATGATTCCGTGGATACCACCCTGATACGCCAGGTGGAGGAGAAGCTTCAGAAACACTATGCATCCATGATTCCAGGGGGGGTTACCGTGCGGTATGTGGTCTTGGACGGCCATGTCTCCTCGGAGATTTTAAACCACCTGGAGGAGTCGGGGAGTGACCTCGTGGTGCTGGGTTCTTACGGGCTCTCCGGCATGGGGCTGGTCATCTTTGGCAGCATTGCCAAGCGGGTGGCCCATAAAGCCACCTGTTCGGTGATGATTGCTCGCCCCGGTGATGCCCCTTCCTAAACAGTTTTGTGGGGTGTTAAACATGGGGAAGGGGGCCTTTCGCACGGCCTCTTTTTCCTTCGCCGGCCCTACCCCGTGGCCGTCTCCCCGGATCGGATGGATCGTCGTGCCGTATCCGGGGAAATTTTTTTTTAAAAAAATGTATCCTCTCGTCTCTTGCCTGTACCGCTTTTACCCCCGACATTTTGTGCCTTAAACGCCCCGTATAAGGGGGGTTGACCCCGACTGTGTGGATCGGGAGGGTGGCCTCTTGCCGCGCCCTTCCGAAAAGGATGTGTTAAAGGAACGACAAACCCTGTGAGGGCTTATGGCCTATACCCTTGATAAAATATCGGATGACCTCTTCCTCGTGGCATTTAATGCCGCCGTGCCTGGATATGAACACTTTCTCTCCGCCTGGATTTATGTGGGGGAGGTGGTCTTTGTCGTCGATCCCGGTCCGTCGGTGACCGTGGGGGAGCTGATGACCGCCCTGAGCTCCCTGGGTGTGAATCGTCTGGATTATATTCTTCTCACCCATGTACACATCGATCACACTGGGTCCGTGGGGGCCCTTGTTGATATTTTTCCGGAGGTGCAGGTCGTCTGTCATAGCCAGGGGGTCCCCTCTCTTATGGACCCCCGGCAGCTGATCCCCCCCTCGAAAAAAAAGGGGGGCTCTCCCTTGGATAACGGGGATCTCCGTCCAGTGCCGGAGAGTCGTATCCTGGAAGCCGAGGCGTTTATGTCCAACTCGGTGATGCCATTGACCACGCCGGGTTATGCCATGGGGCATGTGAGTTACTATACCGATCAATACCTCTTCACCGGAGAGGCGGGAGGGGTCTGCTTTAGCGACTCTAAGGGGCGCTTTTATATGCGCCCCTCCACCCCGGTCCCTTTTTATTTTGATATTTTTATGCAGAGTTTGGAAAATCTCATGGAGCTGAGACCCCAGCGCATTTGCTATGGCCATTTCGGCAGTTTCGACGCCGAGGATCGGGTTCTCTGGCAGCACCGGGAACAATTGCGCTTGTGGGATACCACTGTGAGAGCCCAGTTAGATCGGGGGCTGGGGGGGGAGGCCCTGGAG
>JABXKT010000141.1 GCA_013619155.1 Desulfobacteraceae bacterium | reverse complement strand
ATGATCCTCACCATCCTTGCCATTGTGATAGCCTGCCTGGGACTTATCGGGCTTACCTCCTTCATGGTGGAACGCAAAACAAAGGAGATCAGTGTGAGGCGGGTGTTGGCCTTTATGGGCCCCTCGCCCTACCAATGGCTCATCTCCCGGGATCCAGAGGATATCGAGGCAGCGTGTGAGGGGTTTGTCCATCGTTTTACCAAGGCGCCTGATCTGGCCGCGCTACTTACGGGGATCCGCCAGGCGCTCCTTCTCCATGGCTCCTTGGAGGCCTGTTTTTTAAAAGGGTACGCCCCAAAAGATGCCACCCTGCTTCCCGCCCTCTCCCGGTTCGTTAAGGAGATCAAGGGGGCTCGTCCCCTGCCGGGGCACCTCCTCGCCGACCCCGAGGGCAAGAGTGCCTGCAAAAAAGCGAATCTTTTTCTGCGCTGGATGGTGCGTTGCGATGCGGTGGATCCTGGTGGCTGGCACGACTCGTTGCCACCATCCAAGCTTATTGTTCCCATCGATACCCATATGCATAAAATTTCCAGGGCTTTAGGCTTTACCACCCGCAAGGCGGCCGATCTGAAAACCGCCGTGGAGGTGACCCAGAGCCTTGCCCGCCTCGATCCCGAGGACCCCGTCCGTTACGATTTTTGCCTGACTCGCTTCGGCATTCGCAGCGAACTCGATATTCAAGATCTTTTCTGAGTCGATGGAGGGCCTTTTTATGGGCCCCTTCTTCTATTGGCGGGACCCCATGGCGATATCCCTTTGACATCCCTTTTTCTCAATGGGATGATGGCATTTAAAACGTAACGATTCAGACCCCAAAAAAGCCTCCTGCGGCCCTGCCGGAAGCCAAGCTTTTGAAAAGCTTGGCACACAGCTCTTAATACATATCTTGGATCCCCTTCGAACCGCATGCGGATGTGATGCAGCCGAGGCACGAAGGCAAAGCGTCTTCGTTGGCTGGCTTTACGGTGTTTTTGCCTCACGTGGCGTCGCCATACGTGCCGCTGAAGGCTCATTTTTGGGTTACTTTATCCACCAATTTCCCGTACGGATTCATACCCTTGGATACCTGCCCGACCCAGATGGCGATGGACCTTTGTCTGGGTTCCTGGCCCCCTTGACCGATTGTATTTTACCCACGCACATTTAAATATATCCGTACGGCTCTTTTTTGGCCTGGCTCCATAATGGCCATATTTTATTCTCATCTGTCTTTGGTAACCATACGCCTTATCTATCTTCATGAGAGTAGGGCGCCGGGTTTTCAAGGCGTTATCCTAGAACGCGGAGGTGATTTAAGGTGACTACATCGAATCGGGTGGGTGATTATTTGATTGAGCAGCTCTGTGGCCATGGTGTCGAACATATTTTTGGCGTTCCGGGGGATTATGTTCTCACTTTCTTTGATTTAATGGCCCGTCATGAAAAAATTCGTCTGATCAATACCTGCGATGAGCAGGGGGCCGGTTTTGCCGCCGATGCCTATGCACGGATGCGTGGGCTCGGTGTGGTCTGTGTGACCTATGGGGTGGGAGGGCTCAAGATCGCCAATACCACGGCCCAGGCCTATGCGGAAAAATCACCGGTGGTGGTGATCAGCGGGGCTCCCGGTATGGAAGAGCGCCATGACAATCCCTTATTGCATCATAAGGTCAAAGATTTTGAGACCCAGCTGCGTGTCTTTCAGGAGTTTACCGTGGCCTCGGCATCCCTGGAGAATCCCGCTACGGCCCTTCAGGAGATTGACCGGGTCATTCATGCCGCCTTACGCTACAAACGGCCCGTTTACCTTGAGCTCCCCCGGGATATGGTGTTAAGACAGGGGCCTGTTCACTACACCCACAGTCCGGATAGTGAAAAAAGCGACCCGGAGAGTCTGGCCAGGGCTTTGGCCGAGGCGACAGCCTTTATCAATGAGGCGAAGCGTCCGGTTATTCTGGCCGGCGTGGAGATTCAGCGGTTTGGCTTGCAGGATCAGCTCCTGAACTTCGCACAAAAAACGGGTATCCCCGTTGCTTCAACCATTCTCGGCAAATCGGTTGTCTCCGAAACGCACCCCTTGTATCTGGGTATTTACGAAGGTGCCACGGGTATCGATGCCATTCGGGAGTACGTGGAGTCCAGTGATGGTCTGATTATCCTGGGGGCCTTTATGACAGATATCAATCTGGGGATTTACACGGCCACCATCGATCCCCAGCGGTCGATTTATGCCATGAGTGAGGGGGTGAGCATTGAGGGTCATGATTGCGGCGCCCTTCTCTTCGAGGATTTTATTCACGGTCTTGGCGATGCCCCCATTCGTCCCCGGGTTCCGGGGCCCTTGCCGCAACGGGTGGCACCCGAAGTATTTCCCGCCGGAAATGGCGGTGACCCTATCACGGTGAAACGACTCTTCGAGCGTTTAAACTCTTTTCTGACACCCGATACCGTTGTCATCGCCGATGTGGGGGATGCCCTCTTCGGTGCCAATGATCTCCTGATTCATGGGGCCACGGAATTTTTATCGCCCGCCTACTATGCCTCCTTAGGCTTTGCCGTGCCGGCGGCTATTGGCGTTCAGATGGCAAAGCCCGAGACCCGACCCTTGGTTTTAACCGGCGACGGGGCCTTCCAGATGACAGGGATGGAGCTCTCCACCGTGGCACTATTTGGGCTCAATCCCATTATTATTGTGCTGAATAATAAGGGATACAGCACCGAGCGTCCCATGCTTGACGGCTCGTTCAATGATATCCACCCTTGGAATTTCAGCCGCATTCCGGATATCTTGGGCGCAGGACGGGGGTTTCATGTCACCACGGAAGCCGAGCTGGATCGGGCCCTGGTTGAGGCCGAGGCTTATACAGAGGGGTTTGTGATTATTGATGTCTCCATCGACCGGGATGATCGGTCCCCAGCCCTTCTACGTCTCACCGAAAGCCTGGGGAAACGGGTCACGCGATAAGGGGCCAGAGGGGCATTGCTTCTGATTCATGGTGATTGTTCGAGGTGTTTTAAACACCCATATGCGGTGAAACGACAAAGGCCGGTAACGCCCCTTAAGAAGAGGGGTGTTACCGGCCTTATTTTTAAAAAAGTGTCTTGGTCTCTTGATTGCGGACCTCTAATTTAGAGGGCGGCGGTGTAGATCCCGATGACATCTTCCAGAGTGGGACGTCGGGGGTTGGTGATGCCACAGGCGTCGTTCTGAGCATTCTTAGCCATGGTGGGCAGGTCTTCTACTTTTACGCCCAACTCGGTGAGGTTGGCGGGGATGCCCACATCCTTGGAGAGGACCTGGATGGCGGTGAGGGCCTTCTCGGCGGCCTCACGTTTCGAGAGTCCCTCGACATTCTCGCCCATGGCCACGGCGATGTCGACGTAGCGGTCGAGCTTGGCGATGAGGTTGAAGCGGGATACGTGGGGGAGCAAGATGGCGTTGCAGACACCGTGGGGCAGGTTGTAGAAGCCGCCATGGCGTGTACGTGTCCTAAGCTGGCGTTGTTGAAGGCCATACCGGCCAGGTACTCGGCATAGGCCATTTTGTCCCGGGCCTCGATATCTTCACCATTGGCCACGACGGGACGTAGGTGCTGGGCCACCAGCTCGATGGCCTTTAAGGCGCAGGCATCGGTGACGGGGGTAGCGGCGATGGAGACGTAGGCCTCGACGGCATGGGTCAGGGCGTCCATACCGGTGGCAGCGGTGAGGAAGGCGGGCATACCCACCATGAGAAGCGGATCGTTGATGGCGATGGCGGGGGTGACGCGCCAGTCGACGATGGCCATTTTGATTTTGCGGCTCGTATCGGTGATGATACAAAAGCGGGTCATCTCACTGGCCGTGCCGGCGGTGGTGTTGATGGCGATGAAGGGAGGCATAGCCTGGGTGGATTTATTCACCCCTTCGAAGTCGTGGATGGTGCCGCCGTTGGTGGCCACGATACCGACGCCCTTGCCACAGTCGTGGGGGCTGCCGCCGCCCAGGGTGATGATCATGTCGCAGCCGTTCTCATTGTAAACAGCCAGACCGGCCTCAACGTTTTTATCCGTGGGGTTGGGAACGGTATCATCGTAGACAACGGCATCGATGCCTGTATCGGCTTTGATGAGGTCCACAATCTGTTTGGTGAGTCCGGCACCGGTGATTCCCTTATCGGTGACGAGGAGTGGCTTCTTAGCTCCCAGAGTATTGATCTGCTCGCCCAACTGTCGATGTGCACCAATTCCCATGAGGGTAACTGTCGGAATATAGAATCCGTAAACTGCTTCTCCGGTTGTCATGAGCATAACTCCTTATTTATAGGGTGTCGATTTTGGCCGACAGTGTCTTAACGCCTTTACGAGTGTCTCTTGGGAAACTTAAATTGCAAAAAGAGGGCCAGGGCTCGCATTCCCGTCCGGTAACCCCTCTTTTTTATACGGGGACAGGGAGGGAAGTATTCGAATTTTAACGGCCAATTTTTTTTATCGGGAGGGTGGTATTTTTTGTGGTTTCTAAGGAAGGGCTGGGATAATGGAAAATAGAATGTCCCCTCATGGGTCACATTGACCCGATTTTTTATGGGCGGTGGGGCACTTTGATCCAATGGGCGGGAGTCTCTAATGACGGGCCATTTTTTTCAAGGGGAGATGCCTCGTTTTTCCCCATCTTTATCTTTTTCCATGCCCTGGGCGATGATGGTTTCGAGCTTAAAAAGAAGGGCCTGGGCCTCTTTCCGGGTCATTATAGGGCTCACTTTTTTAATCCATAACCCTCTGATTTTATTGATTTCGGGGAGTTTTAGCCAGGTCTCTATGTCCTCTTTTTGGGCGAAGGCCACGTCGTACCCCGCTTGTTTCTGGGCGGCCACCACCTCATCGAGCATGGACTCATACAGGGTGGCCAGGCGCGCCTTGGATCGGGTCGAGGCGGTGCGGATGATATCCTGTACCTCTGTGGGAAGATGGCGCCAGGTATCGATATTGATGGTGATATGAAAAGGGACGGGATTCCAGAATTCACGAAAGATGAGAAGGTGGGGGGCCACCTCATCGAGTTTGGTCCGATGAATGGCATCGATATTGGTGTAGATACCTTCTAAGGCATTGGTCTTAAGGGCCATGTAGCAGTCTGACCATGGCAGGGAGATCGGGACGGCCCCCACCCCTTCCAGGATCTTGAGGAGCCAGTGGCTGGAGGCTCGAATTCTGCGATTCTTGAAATCTTTGAGGGAGGCTACCGGTTGGGTGAATGCGCCGGCCAAGGGGAGTACGGAGTAGGTGTAGACGATCTTTTGATTATATTTTAAAAATTCTGCGTTGAGCTGGGGGATTTTGTCGTAGACGCTTTCATAGGTCCACATGCGGTGGTTGTATTTTGAGGGCCCCTGCTGCAGAAGCGTGATGGCTCCGTTGACCACCAGTCGGCCGGGGTAGTAGTTGATGTTGACGTGGCCCATATCCACGGTGCCGTCTTTCACCCCTTCCAGGATCTCTTTATCTTTTAAATAGGATTGTTCCCAGAATATCTTGACGTGAATGGTGCCGTTGCCGAGCCGTTCGATCTCATCGATAAAGGATTGCTCGGCAATGCCCCGCAGGCCGGACGGGTCGGTATTGGTGGCGTAGGTCAAGGTAATGGCGCGCGCCTCGGTGCAGAACCCTCCGAAGGCAATCACCAGTAAGAGGAGGATACCTAAAACGCCCCGCCATCTTATTTGGGGCGTCGTTGTGTAAAAAAAAAACATGGTTCGGATCCTGATAATTTTTTCGTCAATAAACGTTTTGGCTCCCACAGCCGAACGCATATTATATATAGATCCGTCTCGTCAATCACACCCTTATTTTTCATTCCACGGTTTCTTTATAGTGGGGATCGGACCTGTCTGTCTATTGGGGAAACCCCTAAAAGTGCGCAGGCATTCCCCTATTTTATTGATAACATAGAGTTTTTGATGATCTTGATCAGTTTTTTCTTGCATAAAAATATAATTCATATATTGTTTCTTTCATCAATCACATTCTCAATTTTGGCCGTGTATCTATGTTTTATCCCACACGCCGCAAGGCACCCCGATGCATAGACCCTTATTCGTCTTTTTTACGTTTATAGCGGATAGTGGTTCACGGGCCCCCTCATTTTTTATTCCACACCTTTAAATTTTGGGTCGTTTTGACCGATTGACGAGGCTTTTCGTTAATGGCGGTTAGGCCAGGGACAGACTCTTTTTTAAAAAGATTTTTCCATGGTGTAACCGTATGTGAATGGGTGCCCTATTTTCGGGCAACATCAGTGCCCTCTTTTCAGGCAAGGCAGCGTGACGAGTGGTTTTTACAGGCAACACAATCACTATATTATGGAGATGATGACGTGAAATTAAAATTGTATCACAAAATTATTATTGGTCTGGTGGCAGGTTTTCTTGCAGGTCTTATTCTGGGTGAGAAGGCGGCCTACCTGAAACCCATCGGCGATATATTTATCCGTGGCTTGCGCCTTATCGTTGTGCCTCTTATTCTCTCCACCCTTATTACCGGGGTTGCCAGTGCCGGGGACCCCAAGCAGATTGGTTCCCTGGGTTTAAAGACCGTTGTCTATTTTATAACGACCACTTTTTTTGCCGTCGTCATCGGTCTCATTGTCGCCAACGTGTTTCAGCCGGGTGCCGGACTCTCCCTGGGCGAAGTGGGTAGCATCACCGCACCGGACAAAGTCTCACCCATGCAAATGATCGTTAACATGGTCCCCTTGAACCCGGCAGAAGCCCTTGCCAAAGGCAACGTGCTTCAGATTATCATCTTTGCCCTCCTCTTTGGTGGTGCCCTCTCTCTCTCCGGAGACAAGGGAAAGCCCGTCGCCGATTTTTTCGCGGCCCTGGCCGAGGTGATGTTCAAGCTCTCCGATATCGTTATTCGCATGGCCCCTTACGGTGTCTTCGCCCTGATTGCCTGGACCACCGGTAAATTTGGTCTGGCGATTCTTATGCCCATGGGTAAATTGATTCTTGCTACCTTTGTGGCCAGCGCCATCCACGTGATCTTTATCTACTCCGGTGCCGTGAAGCTCCTGGCCCGGGTGAGTCCTGTGCACTATTTTAAGAAGGTGATGGAACCTGCCCTGGTTGGCTTGAGTACCTGCAGCGCCGCTGCCGCCTTCCCCTTTACCATGCGTGCCCAGAAGCAGCTCGGTGTCTCGGATAAGGTGTCGGGTTTCACCCTTCCCATGGCCTTGACCATCAATATGGACGGCACCGCCCTCTACCAGTCCGTGGGGGCCATCTTCGTGGCCAATATCTACGGTGTGGATCTCTCCTTCGCCCAGCAGTCCACCATTGTTTTAACGGCAGTTCTCGCCTCCATCGGTACGGCGAGCATTCCCGGTGGCGGCTTGATCATGTTGACCCTGGTTCTGGAGTCCGTCGGCCTTCCTCTGGAAGGGATCGCCATCGTGGCCGGTATCGACCGAATTCTTGATATGTTCCGTACCACCACCAATATCTTTGGTGACAACTCGGCGGGTCTGGTCGTGGCAGCCCTTGAAGGCGAACTGGATCGGGATATCGCCCAGACACCCTTGAGTGACCTGGAGATTGAAACCGTTTAGGTAATGGGCGTCATCGTTATGAGCTCTCCCTAAGGTCTTAAAAGGCCCTCCCGAATAATTCGGGGGGGCCTTTTTTTATGATGGCTCTCTCTTTTTATGTGCTAAGATAGTGTTTAGAAATACATTTTATAGACATCACCGCCGCCGTTGTCTTTCCCCCTTTCCTTTATTTTGCTTGAGCCCTCCACATCTCCTTTTTATCTCTTCTGTCCTTTTATCAACGATGGTTTTTGGTGTGTCGATTCCATGAAAAATCGGTGTTGCGGTACGTCCCTGTCGTATAAGGAGGCTGCCGTGTGGATGATGGAGAGGCCAAGGGCCGATCCAAAAAGGAGGCCAAATGTTCAACAGTAGCGATGTGTGTTCACGGATTAAACGCTTATATCCCGATTCGGGCGAGTGCGGAAAAGATCTTCGGATCACTTATGATAAAGATCAGCACGCCTGGGTGGTGGAGGCCTCAAACTGGAAACGGACCCTTAAGACCTTTGTGGATGAAGCGGATGTGGATGCCTGCCTTTCCCGTGGGCAATGTGTGGGGCTTAGCTTTCAGGTGGGGCAGCTGCGGGCCAATGCCGGGGGAGGAAAAAAGTTCGATTGAAGGGGGCATACGTGAGCTGACGATGGGCTCTTCGACTTCAGGCCTAGAAGACGGCCTGAGGCCATGTAAAAAATAAACAGGGGCGTGAATCTTACGGGAATCACGCCCCGTATTTGTCTGTGGAAACGTAAAATTTTATGGGGCGCCCGGGGACCTTTTGTCGGGGGCGTGAGGTACTTTCATGTTCACGAAAGTATAAAAATAGTATAAAGAGACTGTATTATAAAGAGACCTCTCTTCTTAAAAAAGGGAGCGCTGTTTTTTTTGATAGGCGCTTCTCTTGGTGTCTGATCTGGGCGCGTATGGGTATGGATTTATTTTTTTGCCAGGATCAATCATTCATTGCGAGTGAACATCTTTTTTAAGGATAAGGTGGGGTAAAATAGCCCTGGGGGGTTCATGGCCCGTATTGGGGGACGGTTTATTTTAATGTGACCTTGACTGAAATTCAATCACAATTAGGCCTCGTCTTAGGCGGGGATAGAAGAGTGCAGGTGTTAATGGCTGAAAACGAGAAGTCTCCGTATGGCTGGAACGAGGGTGACGATACCCCCCTCTACTACAAGATCAAAGCAGATCTTAAAACGGCTATGAAAACAAAGGACAATGCTGCCCGGGACACGTTTCGGCTGATCATGGGGGAGTACCCCAAGTTGACGGTGGCCATGACCCTCGAGAGTGGCAAGAAGACCACTCGGGTGAAGGCCCCCGATGAGATCACCGATGAAGACCTTCAGACGATTATCCGTAGTCTCGGCAAGTCTGAAAAAATAGTGCTGGATATCAAAGGGGAGGCAACGTCCGACTATTTTGAGCTGCTCCAGCGCTATCTTCCGAGGATGGCCGATGAAGCAGAGATCAAAGCCTGGATTGAAGCCACGATGGATTTTTCTAAGATGAAGAGTCCCATGCAGGCCATGGGGCAGGTGATGAAGCATTTTGGCAAATTGGCGGATGGAAATATGGTTAAGGCGATTTTGAAGGAGATGGGGTAGATGATAGAAAAGCTCACAGAGGTCATGCAGCGGATTACGTTCCTGGAGAAGGATCTGGAACTCCAGAAGCATATTCTGCGTGCAACACCCACCGGCGAAGAGGAAAAGAACCGAGACGTTGTGGTAACCATCGCCGACATCAAAGAGAAGCTTGAAGGGTGTCGCCAGGAGATCAAGGCCCTGGACCCTGAAGAGTACAATCGGATGATTCGTTTTGAAGATGCGGCGGCCGCTTTTAAAGAGAGCGCCAAAGGGCGGGAATTTGTCACCGTTGTGGATCTCAATACCCACGCCGAATGTTCCCTTCAAACCGTTGAGGGTACATCCATCCCTTGCCTCGTCAAGGCCCAGGATTCTCATGGCGAGTGGTTGGTGATGACCGTGGACGGTGATGTCATGACCTTCTCATCGGAGCAGGTCGTGGGTTAGGCGAAAGGGACCCCCGGTTCATGATTTTTAACTATGAAAAAACCACCTTGTGTCATCACGGGGTGGTTTTTTTGTGCCGTAAGGGTGCCTTTAGGATCTTACGGAACGGACCTTTGGGGCTGGAGAAGAAGGGCTATATCGGGGATATTTTTACCCATGTTTTAATAATGGGGCGGCCTTTCATTGGCAGGGGCCCGCTCCATGTGGGTATCCACGAGCAGCTCCATCTTGTCGAGGATGTACTGTACCGTGTTTTTTAACCCCTCAAGCTCCTTTTGCTGGGCGATGACTACTTCGTTTAGTTCTTCTATGGTGTGCTCCTGAAAGGCCAGCTTGGTTTCGATGTCCACCAATCGATCCTCACTCATATTTTTTGGTTCCTCTTCTTTTATTTTTGGGTAACGATGCAGCCTCCGGCGGCTATGTGTATCGATTTAATCGGAAAAACACCTATTTTATCCGTTCGCACCCTAATATATTGCAGTCACTATTTACAAAAATTAGACATACGATCGGATCGTACCTGTCCTAATGGTTTGGGGCGCTGGCAAAAAATAAACAGCCGAATGTCATAGGAACGAGGGACAAAGCGCAGCGGTCACTTGCTTTCGAGGTGTTTTTGTCTAAGTGGCTTTGCCACCCTCGTCGCCGGAGGCCGTGCGGTGAAAACTTACCTCCGGTGGCCCTGCCGGGAGCCAACCTTTTGAAAAGGTTGCCAAACAAATTTTTACTGTAACGGGGACGGACCAAAGGTCCGTCCCCGTTACAAATCTGGGGTCCAGGGGATTTATCTCCTGGCCGCCGGAGGCATGTTTCTTGGTCCCTTGAACCATAGAAGGCGCGGCTGACTAATTACCTATTTTTTTGCAAACCATAGGGTGTGTGTGCTCCCATTCTTCAGACGTGCCTTCACATGGCGCTCTTCTACGTTGAATCCGCACTCTTTAAGGCGTTTGGTGAAGATCTGGTCGGCATCGGCCGACCAGACTCCGAAGAGACCGCCCGGTCTTAAGACTTGCTTGGCTGCCAGGAGCCCTCTCTTACTGTAGAGACGGCTATTCCCATTCCGGGTGAGACCATTGGGGCCGTTGTCCACATCCAAGAGGATGGCGTCCCATGGCCCCTGTTTTTTAATGGCCGTGGACACATCGCCCACAAAGACAGAGACCCTGGGGTCCTTTAAGGGGTGGTCGGTCAGATGGCCATAGTGATCTTGGTTCCACGTAACCACCTCGGGAACCAGCTCAGCCACGGTGATGGCCGCATTTTCCTGGGCAACGTCCAGGGCGGCCTTGAGGGTGAAACCCATACCGAGGCCCCCGATGAGGATGCGGCTCGTCTTGCGGCGACTGAGGCCCTGTATGGCCTCTCGTGCCAACACCTCTTCGGATCCGTGGGCACGACTGTTCATCAGTTCGTAGCCTTCGGTGCGGATGGAGAATTCGTCTTTGCGTCTTGTCAGCCGAAGGATCGAGCCTCCCGGTACCTGCGCTTCTCCCAAAAATTCCCAGGGGATCATGAGCGGTTCTCCTTATATATATATATTGTGGGGCCACAGAAGATGGCACTCTCTTTGTTAAAGGTCCCATACACGGCGATTCTTTATTTATAAAATCACCCGTTGGGTTGTCGATTCATCGACCCTTTATGGTATCGGTGAGGGGTCATAAGTGGGCATGTATTCATGGATAGGGGAGCCCCATGGCTCCTCCTTGTTATTTTCTATGGTTCAATGATGGCCATTTTAGGGTAACAAGCCCCCGGCAAAAAAGCCGCGACGGAGCGCGGCGCGCCCGGGAGGGTGTCGTGGTGCCTCCGCTCCATTGTCAACGCTTTGGCACTGTTTTCGTTTGGTAGACCCTATCTCTCTTTAACGTCTCAACAAATATGGTCCACCTTCAAACGTGTCACCCTGTTTTGAACCAGGCCTGTTCTTTCACTAAAAAGGCAGGCTCTCTTTTACAGGGAGACGGGGCAAATGACAAATGAAATCATAGGGCCTCGTATCGATACCCGGGTTTTTTTATAGCCCGCATATCTGTGTTTAAAAAATGATCTGAAAGATGAGGTTGGCGAAGACCCGCTTCTCTTCGGTTTTATAGCCCACCTCCACGCCGATTTCGGCCGGCAAGATGGCCATGAGGGTGGATTGGGCGGTGAGGGTGGTGCCCAGGGAGAGGCGGGCGCGATCCCACCACTCATCGGCATGGAAGCCCTCCTGCCAACCGGCCCCGAAGTCGGCGAAAAGGGAGCCCTTGAGGCGGGAGACATGGTAGAGGATTAGGCCCGTGCCCCAGTCGGGGTAGGCCATGGGGATGTGGTACTCGACGGATGCCAGGAGGTTCTTGTCGAGATTCATGCCTCCGTCGGTATCCTCGGCCTTGTAGCCCCGAGGAAGGCTCAGACCCTTGTCGTAAGAGAGTTCACCACCCTGGGCCTGGTGGGTGAGGGTCACCTCCACGCCATCGTGGGAGATGGGCCCGGGCAGGGTCTGTCGGAGGGAGACGATGCTGTTGTGGGAGAGGAGCTCGCCCCTTAAGCCGTGGCCACTTTTTTCATAGGCGGTAAACAGACGCTGGCTGAAGGTATCCAGGACATCGCGTCGGGGGGCATCGGGGACACGGTTGAAGGTGGCCTCGGCAAACCAGGCGGTGGCCTGGTCGTTGGATTTATCTAAGGTGAGGTTTTTGATGCCGCTGAATTTTCGCAGGCGGCCTCCGGCGCTTCCCGTAAGGGTGATGCGGCTCGGTAGATTCTGAAGGATCACCGGAAGGTCCAGGGCCAGCTCCAGGCTCTGCTCTCGCTGCCATCTCTCCACCCCCTGGACCTTGTTTCCCTCCTCGGCGCTGTCGTAGAGCCGGGCCCGGACGATGGGGGGAAGGGAGCGGTGGATGAGGGTGATATCGAAACCGGCACGCTGGGACTCGAGGCCATAGAAGATGGAGGCGAGGTAGCTGTTGAGCCCTACGGGGTCTTGCCCCATGGTGAAGATTCCCAGGGCGCTGCCCTCCTCATCACTGGTGAAGAAGGGGACGTGAAGAAAGGGTGTGTACGCTTCAGCCCAGGGGATGCCCTCGCTTTTTGCCGTGATTTCCGGTGCGATGCGGGAGAGATCGGGGATGGGCATGGGCCGGTTTTCGGGAAGGGCCCTTGGTTTTCCCCTCTCCGGGGCAAAGGGGAGGATGCAGATCTCTTTGACACCCCGATTGATCCGGGCAAAGGAGAGGGTGGTACCGTCCGGGGAGATTCGGGGGCCAAAGGCCCCGTAGGGGACCGAGGTGAGCTGTTTTAATTCTTTTTGCTGGAGGTCGTAGGCAAAAATATTCCAGATGCCGGTGCGGTCTGAGGCGAAGAGGAGCCATCTTCCATCGGGGGAGAAGGCTGGATCGTTGTCCTCGGCTATATCGGACCCGAAAAGGGGGGTGGGGATGCCAGAATGGGGGTTGATGGTGACGATATCGGCGTTTTGTCCGATTTTTACCACGGCAGCGATGATCGATCCGTCCGGAGACCAGACCGGGTAATCGTTCCATGAATCGAGGAAGGTCAGTTTCCGTGGTGCACTTCCTTCTTCCTCGAGAGATAAGGTATAGATATTCGATGCATCCCCTTCACCGACAGCAAATGCGACTCGCTTGCCGTCGGGAGAAATAGATGGCGCGGATTTCCAGGAGGTTCCGAAGGTCAGCTGCCTCTCTTCGACTTTCTGGTTCTCACCCTCTCCCTTTACATTGTATAAAAACATATTGGAGTGCCTGACCTCCTGGACATACGCCAGCTGTCTGCCGTCATTCGAAATCGTGAATGCTGCACCCATTGACCCTTCCATATTC
>JABXKT010000140.1 GCA_013619155.1 Desulfobacteraceae bacterium | reverse complement strand
CCTCTTGTTTGTGGCAATAACAGATTGTAATTGTATGATTTTTATTTTTTTATGGGCTTTTTTAGAAAAAGATATCAAGTTTTCGTTGACACCACCCCCAAATTTCTTTAAATCTCTTCTCGTTTGGTGAGCCCAGGTAGCTCAGTCGGTAGAGCAGGGGACTGAAAATCCCCGTGTCGGCAGTTCGATTCTGTCCCTGGGCACCACCTAACAAACCAAATTTTAGGTTGTGGGGGTGTAGTTCAGTTGGTTAGAACGCCAGCCTGTCACGCTGGAGGTCGCGAGTTCGAGTCTCGTCACTCCCGCCATTTACCTAAAATAAAGAAAAGAAATGTTTGCGTCCCCATCGTCTAGCCTGGTCCAGGACACCGGCCTTTCACGCCGGCGACAGGGGTTCAAATCCCCTTGGGGACGCCAAATTTCTCTTCTTTTTTTTGGTTTTTTCTTTTTAAATCCTGTTTTAAACATCCCTTCATCCATATGATGTGCCGGTTTTTGCCCCATTTGGGCAGGCCATGGTGGCCGTTGTATTCATATATAACATGTATGTGTGTTTTGCATGACATGTCTGGTTTCACAGGCCAGTATCCGCATTCTTTTCATACACTATTTTTTTATGATCCAGGCGCAGGGAGCTCTTCTTCCCCGATCGTATGGTGATTTTTGTGCTGTGTATGTGGATCGGCCTGTGAGCTCACCAGAGTCTCTCGTATCTCTCCTCCTCCCCTCTCTTATTTTATATCCGACATATCATTACAAAATCTGATTCCCCATTATTCTCAGCCATCACTGTGGTCATCAGGACAATGATGCGTTTATACGTCGCCTCATGATAACTATTCCAGTTTGTAAGAAAAAAGCCTCCGTGTGCCCTTGGAACTTAAGGCTTGTGAATGTGAAGGACCTTTGGCCCTCCACATTCAGTACAAAAAACATCTGACAGGCCATAGCTCTTGTCATCGAAACGTTTTTGTGGCGCTTTTTCAGAAAAAGACCCGCCAGAGGCATATATTTTGTTTTCAGATGAACTCGCTTACCGCACGTGTGGCTGTAAAAGGATGGTCATCAGCGTGCAAAATTCTTGTTTAAAAGGGCCTCTTGAATACCTTATTCGGCCGTGTTGTGGAAAAAATTGCTCATGACCCGATAGAGATAGAAGGCATCTTCACACCCTGCGGTCTCTCGTATGGAGTGCATGGCCAGCATGGGAATCCCGACATCCAGGGTGGGAATTCCGGTAATGGCCGCTGTTAAGGGTCCGATGGTACTACCACAGGGCATGTCGCTGCGCATGGTGAAGCTCTGTACCGGGACCTCGGCGCGTCTGCAGATCTCTTTAAAGTATGCTGCCGTGGTGCTTGTGGTGGCGTAGCGCTGGCCGGCATTGTATTTTATCACGGGCCCTTTGTTCAGGCGTGGGCTGTGGTTGGTATCGTACTTTTCGGGGTGCGCTGGATGGAGAGCATGGGCATTGTCGGCCGAGACCATGAGGGAACGTGCCGATGCCATGGCGCGTTCTTCAGGATTTGGAATTATTCTCTCGAGTATTTGTGTCAGAAAATTGCCACTGGCCCCTTCTGGTGTGTGGCTTCCCACCTCCTCATGATCATTTAAAACAATGAGGGAGGGCCCCGTGCTCTCTGATGCCAGGATGGCATGGGCCAGGGTAAAGCAGGAGAATAGGTTGTCGATGCGGGCGCCGGTGATGAACTCTTCGTGGTAGCCGGTGAGAGATGGGGGCTGGGTATCATAGAGGCAGAGTTCGTATTCGAGGATACCGTTCGCCTTTTGTGTCACCCCCCTTTTTGCCAGCTCTTCCCGTAACAGGCCGTGAAGTCCGTGGATGAGGTTCTCTGGCAGGGCGATCAGAGGGGGGAGCTCCTGCTGGGCTTGAATGCTTCGGCCCTTATTGGCCTCACGGTCCAGGTGGATGGCAATGCTGGGAATAATGGCCACCGGTCGTTTTAAATCGATGAGGGTCTGCTCGATGGTGAGACGGTTCTCTCCCCGACCGGGAGTGCTTAGCCGGCCGGCGAGGGAGAGGTCCCGGTCAAACCACGTGGCGAGAAGGGGGCCGCCGTAAACTTCGACGCCCAACCGATGGCCTCCGGCATGGGCGATGTCGGGTATGGGTTTCACTTTTAGGCAGGGGCTATCTGTGTGGGCCCCTGCCATGGTGAGACCCGTTTCGCAAAAGGGGCGGTCTCCCGTGGTAAATGCGATGAGGGCGGCATCATTTCGCGTGACCAAATACCGGCTGTTTGGCTTGATATCCCACCGCTCTGTCTCATGGATGCGTTTAAATCCACCGGCTTCCAGGAGATTGACCAGGGATGCGACGGCATGAAATGGGGTGGGGGACGCCTCAATAAAGGTGAGCAGATTTTCGTTAAATTTTAATTTGTTCATGGTCACTCCTTTGGGCCCATGATGGGTGCGGGGATTGGCCCCTGGCTGATAGGGATTTAGAGGGCACCCGGGTTTTTTGTCCCCTTGACCGGCCCCTTTTTAAGGGGGCTAAATTAAGGTGGGCTGGCCATAGAGACGGGACTTTTCCACATAGATATCGGCCGAGGCGCGGATGGTATCTATCGTCTTTTCAGAGAGCTGTTTTTTTACGGTGGCGGGCATGCCGGCCACCAGTGAAAGGGGTGGGATACGGGTGTTTTCAAGGACGACGGCGCCTGCAGCGATGATGGAGCCCCGCCCGATATGGGCGCCATTCATCACCACGGCACCCATGCCGATGAGGCAACAATCGTCGATGGTGCATCCATGGAGAATGGCCCGATGTCCCACGGTGACCTCCTCCCCGATGAGAAGGGGGTAGCCCTTGTCCACATGCAGCATGGAGAGATCCTGGATATTGGTGCGGGCTCCAATGGTGATGGAATCACCATCCCCTCGGATGACGGCATTGAACCAGACAGATGTCTCTGCCAGGAGGGTGACATCTCCCGCCACAATGGCGCCGGGAAGGTGGACGGAGGTGGGGTCGCAAGAAGGGGTGTGGTCTCCTAAGCGGTAGAGGGGCATGACAACTCCTTGTGGGCAAACGCCCCGACAGCCTCGGCCTCTGCAAGGGGGCGTAAGGGAAGGGGCTGATTTTGTAAAGGGGGAGGGGGGTACGGAAAAGCCCTTTGGACGCGTGCATCCGGGACCCCGCTCGTATCAGGATACGTCATAATGTATTTTACCTAAAAGTTGCAAGCGTCCTTTGGCCAGATATGCAAGGCACCGGACATGCAGCTGTAGTATTTTACCGCAATTGTCTGGTAACGCCGCAGATCCAGCCAAAGGGCGTTCCCGAAGGGTGAGCCAATTCCGCATTTTTGGCTGTCGTAACTTTGATTACCAGTAGAACACATCATAAATACTCGTAATAGTAGTATTTTGGCCATGACACAAAGCGGTGAATGCAACTTTCAGGTTTTATTCTATTTTACAATCGTAAGGAGAGTGGATGTATGTCGGATGAGTCGGTGGATCTGGAGCGGCCTTTTGTGGGGCTGCCCCCTCTCTATACGGGGGTCTTGGTGAGGCGTTATAAGCGATTTCTGGTGGATGTCCGCATGGATGACGGGACCCATATCACGGCCCATTGCAACAACACCGGTTCCATGCAGGGGTGTTCGGAGCCGGGGGCTCGTGTCTGGCTGAGTTACCATGAAAACCCGAAGCGAAAGTATCCCTACTCCTGGGAGCTGGTGGCGGTGGATGGGGCTCTGGTGGGGATCAATACCCTGCTTCCCAATGCCTTGGTGGCCCTCTCCATTGAGGCGGGCGGTGTTCCCGCCCTTAAAGGCTACGACTCTCTGCGTCGGGAGGTGACCGTTGTCAAGGGGACGCGTCTCGATATGGTGCTTTACAAAGAGGGGGCACCTGTCTGTAACGTGGAGGTGAAGAATTGTACCCGGGTTCGGGATGGGGTGGCATCATTTCCCGATGCGGTGACGGAGAGGGGTCAAAAACATCTGCGCACCCTGGCGACATTGAAGGAGAAAGGGGAGCGCAGCGTCATTTTTTTTCTGATTCAGCGGTGTGATGCCATGCGGTTTACCCCGGCAGATGATATCGATCCCGTCTATGGCAAGATCCTTCGGGAGGTGGCGGCCATGGGGGTGGAGATTGAGGCGTGGCGGGCATGTGTGAGCGAATCTCGGGTACTCTTAGAGTGCCCTCTGCCGGTGGATCTTTAAAGGGATAAAATAAAAGAGAGCCAGACATAAAGCCCCTGCAGTGATGAACGCGCTGTAAGGGGCTTTGTGTGAATCGGGCTATAGGGTCATGCGCTAGGCAACCTGGCTGTATTTCCCTGATCGAAAGAGATCCAGGAGATGGAGATAGTACTCTCGGGGGACTCTGTGGTTACGGAGTCGCTCGCAGAAGAGGTCCTCCATCTCCGATTTTGTGACGCGCAGGTCGTCGTCGGTGTAGAGGTCGAGAAGGGCTTCGAGCTCCTCCTTCTCAGGGACACCGCGCATTAGGGTATAAGGCGAGATGCCCAGGGCCTCTGCAATTTCGGCGATGCGGTTGATGGAGACTCCCACGTGGCCATTTTCTAATTTGGCGACGTAAGAGCGTGATGTACCGATCACCTCTGAAAAATCTTTTTGGTCGTGCCCCTCTATCTTTCGCCAAAATTGCATGGCCTTACCGATGGATTTTACAACCTGCTTCCCCTTACCTGTATCATGTTCCATTTTATTTATCCCCCTTGTGAGTAAAAAAATGACAAACCTCTCCCGCTATTTTTCACTCGTGTTAAAAACTGGGTAAAAAACGGATATAAAACAATAAATTTACCATTTCAATAGTGAAATTATTGTTTTATATTTGACCCATGGTCAGCATTTATCTTGTCTGCTTATACTTATTGTCATAGTAAATATTTAGGCTGGTTTTCTTGGGTGAAATGGGGGTGGGCGTTTTTTTACCACAAGTATAGTTTTGGAGTAAAAAGAGAGCCTGAAATCTCTTTTAAGCGGAGATGGTACCTCTGGACTGTAAATATATGTTTGAAAATGGCGTTTTTATCCTCGAACGTCCCGGAGAGGGAACGGATGATCTTTTTTCGTGTGGGGGTAATCTATACTAAAAAAATAGGGTAGGTGGGGGTGGATTGAATGCCTATAAATAAGAATGTAAGTATATAATTGAAGCTTTTAAATAAAAAATTGTTAAGTGATTAAAGTGAAAGTCTGGGGGGCGTTGTCAGGACGAGGGGTCCGTTTTGTAAATCAGGAGGGCGCCGACAAGGGAGATGGCGGCACTCATGAGAAAGAGATGGACACCGTAGCGATCGTAGAGCCAGCCGTTGATTAGGAAGCCAGCCATGAGACCCAATCCGTAAGAGACGGCGTTATTGACCACCTGCCCTATGGTGCGGTTTTGAGGGGTGGAGAGTTTGTCCATATAGAGAATACAGGCGATGTGGAAGAGGCCGTAGGTACCGGCATGGAGCACTTGAGAGAGAAGGATGGCCTCTCGGGAGGTGAGGAAGAAGAGGGCCACCCATCGCACCGTCGCCAGAAGGGAGGCGAGGAGAAGGGCCCGTTCGATGGAGATGTATCGAAATATACGGGTGGACCCCATCATGATGGCCATCTCGGCGATGGTCGCCAGGGACCAGGCCAATCCGATGAAACCGGTGCCATAACCGAGGCTCTCTAAGTGGATGGAAAAGAATCCATAATAGGTACCATGGCTTGCCAGCATGAGAAAATTGGCCAGAAGAAAGCGCAGGGCCTTGGGGGTGAAGAGCCCTCGAATCTCTGCGGCGTGACTGCGCCGCTGGGGAGAGAGATCTTTGGGGATGGCAATGGTGCATATGCCCAACATGAGAGACCCGATAAAGATCAGTGGCAAGATGAGGTGGGTGGAGGTGGCGCTTAGAAGTGTTCCCATGGCCAGGACCACTCCGATAAAGGATAAGGAGCCCCAGGCTCTTATCTTTCCATAGTCGTTGCGGTGGGTATTCTTACGGCTCAGGGCCTCCATGGTGAAGGTTTCGAGGAAGGGGATGACCGGACCAAAGAATATGGCATAGACAACGGTGACTCCCATCATGGGAAGGAAGGTGTCGGTGAGAAGATACCCGCCCCAGGCGATAGCGCTGAGGCAGCTGGTGGCGATGAAGATGGGGCGCCGTAAGGCGAAACGGTCGGCCAGAGCCCCCCAAAAGATGGCGAAGATGACCATGACAAGCGTTCGGGTGGAGTTTAGGGCCCCTATCTGAAATCCGGTGAGGCCGAGGTGATGGCACAGGAGGTTGAAGTAGGGCAGGAAGATACCCATGATGCCGAAATAGAGGAAATAGTGGACGGAGAGAATGGCGGTGGTGTGGGCCGTTTTTTGGGTGTTTTTCTTTATGTTATCGGGGGTTGTCTCCATCTTTCCTTTACATCAATCCAGAGAACGTGATATTTTTAACAAATTGTTTCGTAATGCATGGGACCACCTACTGGTCTGAAATAGCGACAGTCGTGAGTGTGACGAATCTGCCTTTATAGGGCCTATTATGTCCGCTCTTCTTGGATGATATCTGGATGATATCCTAAGATTTGTGTCGCGATTGTTATACCACACCCTCCTTATAATGCACACCGTTTGCCTTCCTATAAGAAGGCGTTTCCGCTTTTTAGGCATGCCTGTTTGACCCCTTTCAACAGAATTTCAGGACGTATGGTATGGACTATATAAAAATTCGGTTTGGTGATGAGATTGGTCTTCAAGAAAAGGGCCGTGTTCGCCGTTTTTCAGAGATGTATCATTCGGTGAATCCTATGTTCTGTATGGCTCGTTCCATCTGGAAACCCCAGGTGGACATCTGCGAGAGTGAAGGTTCGGTGATGGTTCGAGCCGCCCTAGCCGGTGTCGACCAAGGGGAGATGGAGGTGGAAATCAGCCCCTGTGTCATGAAGATCACCGGACATCGTTTCAGTGGTGATGGGGATGATGACCGCACATACCTACAGGCAGAGCTTCGTTATGGTCGATTTGAGCGGCTGCTTTACCTTCCCTGTTACGTGAATACAGATAAGGTAAAGGCCTCTTTTACCAATGGTCTTCTCACTGTACATCTTGTAAAGCTCCCCCTCCCGGAGGCGTGATGTTTCGGGGGGTACCCTCAATGCACAGGGTTTTTCCTGTGGCCGATTTTGGAGGCGATGATGACCTTAAATGAACTCTCCAGCGGGACTCTGGCTCCCGAAGAGATTCCGGACGAACTCTCCATCCTGCCTGTGTACGATGTCTCTCTCTTTCCCAAGATGGTGCTTCCCCTCGAAGCGGGGGAGGGCTCCGCATCGGCTCTTGTGGACGATGCCATGCGGGGGCGTCGTATGATCGGGCTCCTTCTCTCCAAGAAAGAGGAGATAAAGGGGAGTCACTCCCCTTCTGAGCTCCATACTGTGGGTACTGTGGCCATGATTTTAAAGATGGCCCGGGAGGAGGACGGGAAGATTCAGATGATGGTTCAGGGGATGGGGCGTTTCAGGAGCCGTCACTATACTCAGGAGAGTCCCTACCTGCGATCGGATATTGAGATGATTCCCGATATTCCCATGGATGACAAAGAGGCAGAGGCCATGGCGGCCAATCTTTTGAATCAGTATCAGAAGGTGATTAAGCTAACTCCAGCCCTGCCCCAGGAGCTGGGGGAGATGGCTCGATCCATTCCCGATCCTGGGACCTTGGCAGATATGATTGCTTCGACCCTTAATATAAGCCTTGCCGAGAAGCAGGATATCCTCGAACGGGCCAGCGTGAAAGAGCGCTTGGAAGGGGTGACGGGGCTTGTGAATTATCAGCTGGAAGTCTTGGAGCTCGGGACCCGGATTCAGAGTCAGGTCAAAGAGGATATGACCAAGAAGCAAAAAGAGTACTACCTGCGTCAGCAGATTAAGGCGATGCAGGAAGAGCTCGGAGAGGAGGGGGAAAATGCCTCGGAGGTCTCTGAGTATCGAGACAAGATTGAAGCAACGGGCATGCCCGAAGAGGCGAAGAAAGAGGCGGAGCGAGAGCTCTCCCGGTTGGCGCGCATGCACCCCTCCTCGTCTGAGTACACCGTGGCCACCACGTATCTGGACTGGGTGACCTCCCTGCCCTGGCAGTCAGAGACCCTTGATAACCTGGATATTGACCGGGCCCGTAAGATTTTGGACGATGACCATTTCGGCCTGGAGAAGCCTAAGAAACGAATTATCGAATATCTGGCCGTACGCAAGTTAACCCAAAGTTCCAAGGGTCCTATTATCTGTTTCGCCGGTCCTCCGGGGACGGGAAAGACCTCCCTTGGCCGGTCCGTCGCCCGGGCCATGGGACGGGAGTTTATCCGCATTGCCGTCGGAGGGATCCGGGATGAGGCGGAGATTCGGGGGCACCGACGGACCTATGTGGGGGCTCTACCCGGTCGTATTATTCAAGGTCTTCGACGGGTGGGATCCCGAAATCCGGTGGTGCTCCTCGATGAGGTGGATAAAATTGGCAGCAGTTTCCAGGGCGATCCCTCTTCGGCCCTGTTGGAACTTTTAGACCCCGAGCAGAATCATACCTTCACCGATCACTACCTGGACGTCCCCTTCGATCTCTCCCATGCGATGTTTATCACCACGGCCAATGTGCTCCACACCATTCCTGCCGCCCTTCTCGATCGTATGGAGATCCTTGAGTTACCTGGCTATATCGATGATGAGAAGGTCAAGATCGCCAACCGGTATCTCATTCCCAAGCAGCGTAAGGCCCATGGTCTCACCTCGGGAAATTTTTCTCTGACCAAGGGGGCAGTGAAGAAGATCATCTCGGGTTACACGCGGGAGGCGGGCTTACGGAATCTGGAGCGGGGTATCGCCAGTGTGTGCCGTGGTGTGGCCACCTTGATTGCCCAGGAGGAGGCGGAGAAGGTCGCGGTGAATGTGGTCAATATTCCGAAATTTTTAGGCCATGAACGCTACTCGGCCGATGTCAATGATCGCATCAGTGTTCCCGGTGTGGTCATGGGGCTTGCCTGGACTCCCTTTGGCGGGGAGATCCTCTACATCGAGGTGACAGCCATGAAGGGGAACAAGGGGCTGAACCTCACCGGACAGATGGGCAATGTCATGAAGGAGTCGGTGAGTACGGCCCTCTCCTTTGTACGCAGTAAAAGCCGGGGTCTGGGGATTGACGATGAGGTATTCAAGGGGATTGATCTCCATGTCCATGTGCCCGCCGGGGCCATACCCAAAGATGGACCCTCGGCTGGGGTGGCCATGATGACGGCCCTTGTATCCCTTCTTATCAACCGGGTGGTGCGAAAGAGTCTGGCCATGACGGGGGAGATTACCCTCCGGGGCAAGGTCCTTCCCGTGGGTGGTGTGAAGGAGAAGGTGCTGGCCGCCCACCGTGTGGGGGTGCGAACCGTTATCTTGCCCCAGCAGAATGTGAAGGATCTGGACGATCTGCCCAAAAAAGTATTGAAGGCTATGACCATCCATCCCGTGACGGATATGGTGGAGGTTTTGGAGTTGGCCATCGATCGCCGGTCCGATGAAGACCGGCGCACGGCCCATAAACGGGTGAACCGTGACCAAAGGCAACGCAGTGGGGAGCGCCGACGTTCTGCCGTGGCCTCCTCGGAAAAGGGCCCCCCTTCATGAGGGGGCTGGGCTATATGTAAGGGGGAGGCAGGTGGGAATTGCCATGATTTTTCCGCTCTGGTAGATAAGGGGGATGAAGCCTATTACCCAGCAGTGGACCGCGGTGCTCCGAAAACAGCCGCCTGCGCGTATTCTCCTCCTCTCTTTTATCACCATGATTGTCTTGGGAGCCCTCCTGTTGATGCTCCCCATGGCCTCTACCGGCCCGGGGCTCTCCTTTGTGGATGCCCTGTTTACAGCGACATCGGCGGGGTGTGTCACCGGCTTGTCGGTGCTGAACGTGGCCGATACCCTCACTCCTTTTGGTCAAGGGGTGCTTCTCGCCTTGATTCAATTGGGGGGGCTGGGGATCATGACCCTTTCCACCCTCTTTATTCTCCGAGCCAAGGGG
>JABXKT010000139.1 GCA_013619155.1 Desulfobacteraceae bacterium | reverse complement strand
AACCCGAAACCACCCAGGGAGCGCCCACACGCATCACCTTAAACGGCTCAGACTCTCAAGACCCCGACGGATCCATCGCCTCTTATGCCTGGAACCGCACCGACACAAACGCCACGGCTGTCATCTATCTACAAAACGACGACACGGCGACACCCAGCTTTATGGCACCGGCCATCACCACCAATACCATCCTCGAGTTTGAACTCATCGTCACCGACAACGATGGCGCCAAGGCCTCCGATCGGGTCCTCATCACCATCACCAACGCCAACCAGCCACCCATCGCCCTAGCGGGTACCGATCAATCTGTAGAGGAAGGCACCACGGTCACTCTTGACGGCAGCGCATCCCAAGATTCTGACGGCCATATTACATCATGGGTCTGGACACAAATAACAGGTCCCACGGTTACATTAACACCCAGAGGAGAGTCCATCGTCTACTTTGTCGCCCCAAAATCCCTTCCCGGAGGAATTGATCTTGGCTTCTCCCTGACCGTAACTGACAATAACGGCCTCACCCATAACGACACCTGCACCATACATGATGCCTTATTAGAGACAGAGCCTCTGGCAGACATTTCCATGGAAATTCTCGACGATCAGCTGAAACACCGGAACGGGTTCAGTATCGGATGGGACGCCTATCGAAACCTCAGTAACGAATCACGGATTGCCGCCGGAGATCTGGATGGAGATGGAAACGATGAACTGGTCATCGGCCTGGGCCCTGCCAATAGTGACTCAGCCATCCCCGGTGGTTTCTTTGAAATTGTCTCCAATGATCTCAAGCACTTGGCATGGGGACAGATTCCCTGGGCAGAGTACAACGATTTCAACGGAGAGACCTGGCCCGCCTGTGGCGATCTGGACGGAGATGGACGCGATGAGATCATCATGGGTTTTGGCAAAGGAGGGAGAGGAAAACTGGCCATCTTCTCATACAACAATGGCCATATCGAACTTCAACAATGGGCCTCTATCCCCTGGGAAGAGTACAATGAGTCTGTGGGAGAGACCCGCCCCGCCTGTGGAAATATCGACAGCGACCCCTGCATGGAAATTATCGTAGGCCTCGGATCGGATTTAGCAAACAACATCACAAACAATGGACACTATGCCATTTTGGACCGTACATGCACCCAGGATCCCAATCAACCCATGGAATTCAAATCCTGGGGCCAAACCACCTGGGAAGAGTACAACATATTAAACGGAGCTACGTGGCCTGCCTGTGGAGATCTGAATAACGACAACCGCGATGAAATTCTCTTGGGACTGGGTTCCGGAGGGGCCGGTAAAACAGAAATTATCGAATATATTGATGAGACCCCAAGGCACCTCAGATGGATAACGATAGAGTGGAACGAATACACCACTCAAAATGGTGAGGTACGACCGGCATGCTCCGATATCGATGGAGATGGAACCACTGAAATCATCATGGGCCTCGGACCCATTGCGGGGAATGACCAACTGCCCGGGGGACGATTTCCCATACTCAATGCCGACCAATCTCTCAACCAATGGGGGACAATAGATCTGGATCTATACAACCGCTCCAATGGTGAAACCAGGCCAGCGCCTTTTACATCCCACGGAGAGAGTCTTATCTCGATAGGATTGGGACCTATCTTCCCCGAAGACAGAGAATCGTCCCCAATACCACATGACGACACGCTTTAGCTCTCTCATGGGCTATAAACAACAGGAGATGACAACTTGAATACTCAGAGAAATAGGAGCCCCACAAAAAAACACATTGAAAATACATTCATATTCGTCTATTTATTACTACTGCATAGCAAATGAATCCCTGCAAAATTGATTATTAAAAAATATAGATAACAGATATCAAGGCCACCACATATACAGGCTGCTGAGCCCACTTCCAAGAATCCAGGTGATATACGGTTAAGGATATATCATGGACAAAAAAAAGAGTACCACGCGGCCCCCCCTTCAGAGTATTGCTGAGATACGACGTATCTACTCGGCAATATTTAACCAGAAGGATACGCCCCCCCCAAAAAGCATACTGATTACCAGTGGATCCAAGGGCGAAGGAAAAACAACCCTTGCGTGCAACCTGGCCGCACTGGCTGCCCGGGAAAAGGGTAAAAAAGTATTAATCATCGATTACAATGGTTTTTCCCCCACGGTACACTCACAATTCGGCATTCCCGAACTCTCTTCACCCCATGCACCTGGGAGCCCTTTTGATGAAATCGCACAGGTTCCAGACATGGAGGGGCTCTCGATTCTCACAGCGGCTGCCTTTTCCAGAATCGAGGCCTGGGAGAATAATGGTTCACATAAAGAGATGCCCTACTTTATCCAGGAGGCCAAGGCACGGTACGACCAAATTTTTATAGACGCTTCGGCTGCCTACCCCACAAACCACAAGATGAACGACCCCATCACCTTGGGAAAAGCGGTCGACGGAGTTATTCTCATCGCCCTGACCCATGCAACCCCAAAGGCCAAAACCAAAAAGGCCTGCTACGCACTCCAGTCATGTGGGGCAGCGGTTCTGGGAATTGTCGCCAATGAGTGGAAAAATCCGTTGATAAGACAGAAACAATCTTAGGTGACGACTGATTCTTGACACAACCATGATAAATAATTGCGGGGTACACTTATGTTTTTCTTTATCAGACGGATGCGTTATCGATTGATTAAAAATCGCCACTATTTTCTCCTGGCCCTTATTCTCCCCATCATCTCCTTAAGCGTCATGGTATACACGATTGAACTCTCTTTCTTATCAACCGGTGATGTCCCCATAGCAGAACCCGGCTCTCCAACGGATTCAATGCTTATCTCAGAACTCATGGCCTCGCCATCAAATATAGGGCAATTCATACAGGGGAACTGCTTCCCCCAACTGATCACAGGCCATCCCCTGGGTTCCAACCCCACTGTGTCTCAAAACAAAAGCGATGTCATCCATCATGAGGCGACAACGAATCTCACCATTCTTAGAGCCCCTGATGATCGGCTGCTCATTCGCTATACGGGCCCATACAGAGATCTGGGACAGACCCTGGTGGCCTACTACGGAGAGACTCTCTTCAAACGCATTCAAGAGGGGCATACACGGCGAAATATAACGGTCCCGCTTCAATTCAAGGGCAATTCTCCCGAGATGACCACCACATTAAAATCGAAACGCCGTTTATGGGATACAAGAAGGATACCCAAAGCCCTCTGGTTATTTGCCACGGGTGTTATTTTTATCCTCATATTCCACATCATCCGTGAACTTGTGAACACCTCCTACAAATCCCAAAAACAGATCGCCGAGCACACCCGGGTTCCCATTCTCGGTTCACTGCCCAATTTAGAGACAGCAACCACACGCATATCACACACCCTTGAGATGTGAGAAAGAAGAGACAATGCAATTCCCCCTGAGCACAGCTGTAACAGACAAGGCCACCCAGAGAGATCGATTTCCGATACCAAATCATCACCACTATGAACCATCGCGAATTCCCCAGAGAGTCCGCTCTCATTTTTATTTAACCCTCTGGCTCTTTCTGGGTGTCCTTCTGCCCGTATCCGCCTTTGGTGGCGAAGTGACCTTAGAGTGGATACCATTCTCTTTAGCAGATCACTATACTATCTTCTGGGGCACAAACTCAGGTAGATATACACAAAAAAGTGCTGAAATTCCTCAACCAAAAATCCTTGATAAAAATATAAACCATACCATCACAGGATTAACCATAGGAAAAACCTATTATTTTATCATCAAGACTTTTAACGAATGGGACACACCATCAAATTTTTCCAACGAAGTATCCACGAGGATCGGCTACTACAATAACGCCTCTACTCCGATTGCCAATGCAGGCCTCTCTCAAACCGTTTCCGTGGATACAAACGACGTATCAATTCTCGTAACTCTAGATGGCAGCAAATCCAACTCTATCGATGCCCCCCCCCTCACCTACTCCTGGAACCAAACCAACGGCCCCGCAGTATCACTCTCAAATACCCATGCGGTATCTCCCACATTTTTAGTACCCAATGTGGAAAACAGCGATGCGATACTTACCTTCATTCTCACCCTAACGGACAGCCGTGGAGAAACCGCCAGTGACACAACAAGCGTCATCCTCACACTCGCCAACCATCGGCCATTATGCGAGGCTGGAGAAGAGAGAACCCTTGCCGAAACCACCTATGGGATACCGACCCGCGTAAATTTGAATGGCAGTGGATCTATAGATCCCGATGATGAGCCCCTCTCCTACTCCTGGATCCAGACCGGAGGCCCCTCCGTCACACTCGATGATGCCCATACAGTCTCTCCCAATTTTTACGCTCCCGATGTGGGAATCAGCGGTGCGATACTTACCTTCTCACTCACCGTAACAGACAGCCATGGAGAAATCGCCAGCGATACCACCACCATCACCATCACATTCGTCGAAAATCGCCCGACAGCGGATGCCGGCCAGGATCAAGATGTCTATCAAGGCGATATGGTCAGCCTGAGCGGTGAGGCATCCTGGACACCCGGTGATGGCATAGCCACATGGACCTGGGTACAAACAAAAGGCCCAAAGGTCGAGCTCACCACCCCAGATAAAGCCATCGCCCAATTCACCGCCCCCACGTCTTTTCTCAACAGGATCGATCTCCTCTTTACCTTAACGGTTACAGATAAAAACGGCCTGTCCCACAGCGATACCTGCACCGTACAAAATAACATCTCCCCAATCGATAAAGAGCCCGTCCCCTTAACAATCTTTGATAGCACTATGGATCGTGAAGAGTGGCTTTGTATGGGGTGGGATCTCTACGGAAAAATCCGAGACGAAGCGCACGTCTGTGCAGGCGATCTCACCGGAGACGGAAAAAGTGAGTGGGTAATCAGCCTGGGATCGAAAGAGACCAGCCCCCTCACCCCAGGCGGCATCTTTCAGATCGTCTCCAGTGATGCCAGACATCTGGGATGGGGAAAGGTTCCCTGGGAAGCGTATAATAATACCAACGGGAAGACGTGGCCAGCATGCGGTGACCTAAACGACGATGGCCGTGATGAGATCATTATCGGCCTGGGCAAGGGGGGGGAGAGAAAAATAGCCATTTTTTCCTACGATGATAAAACGGCAACATTTCGACAGTGGGCCACTGTGCCAGAGAAAGAGGGGGACGAATCCATGGAGGCGATCCACCCCGCCTGTGGAAACATCGACAGCGATCCCTGCATGGAGCTCATCGTAAAGCTGGGACTTGATATGGATGATGACACCACCACGGAAGAAAACTACGCCATACTGGACAGACCCTGCACAGACAATCTGACCGATCCTTTTACCCTAACAGCATGGGGAAAAACCGCATGGCGTGAGCCGTGTGACAGTGCATCCAGTGTATTGACAATTGACTGGAGCGAATTCACGACGATACTTGAGTATATCCGCAGTCAATACAATGAGATTTTCCAAGACAAAACAGACCATATTTTCTTGGGATACTGGTCTCACAGCAGTCAACTCTTTACCTTTGAAGAAGATGGTCTATAAAAAAATATGGGCAGCCCCCTCTCCTTTTTAAAGAGAGACACACGGCATCATCTTACGGCCCCATGATGGGAGATAAGATGATGCCCGTCCCTTGTGATATGAGCCAAAAAGCCCACACGGCAAAAAGCAAGGGGACCAGGAGATAAATCATCATAAAGAGACAATCGGCTCCCTCTCCCTGCTCGGTAATTCAAGGAAGGGCTGAAAAGTATCTCCCTCCATCCTCCCCTTATCGGTGGTATATTTTCTCATGGGTCCACTGATACCCAGAAGACTCTTGGCACTTTCACGAATGGTCTGTTTTTCAAGTCGTGTCTCACACAAAACCATGGCCGTATCGCATAAGGATATGTCAGGCCACCCCTCCCCGTCCACGGATACGGTTTAAAAAACTCAACTCGGTGGCCTGGGAATTTTTGGTGCCAATGGCGAGGATACCCACTTTCCCACGTGGATCGTACATAAAATAGAGACGACCCTTATAGGCGAACTCGGTCTCAAAGAAGGTATCCATCCCCTTCCCTCCAAAAATTTTACGCTTGATAATCACAGCCGAGGGATCATCGTTGAGTTGATGAATGAGTGCCTCACACTTCAAACGCATCCCCTCTTCCAGGGCCAAAAATCCCGTCACAGCCCGATCATCAATACGAAGCCTTTTGTACAGAGTCTTCAAACGTTTGGCCGTAACCTCTTTTTCACGGCTCTTTCTCTTGCCTGGCCGCGATCCATTGACAGGGGTATGGACGGCGATACTCTCCGACAAAACCGCCATCTCTTCTCTCTGGCGAATCCGATCCGCTTCGTTCTCATCCAACAATGCCTCTAAGACCTCTATCTCTTCGACCATACCGCTCTGACTCTCATGGGAGATAGAGAGTGATCGCCTCGCATTTTCGAGATTTCGTGTCAAGGTATCCTGCCTATCGCTTAAGGCCTCGAAGGCCTCTTCGGATCTCTTTCCCTCCTCCATCAAGGATACGATAATTTGATCCCGGCCACGCCGTTCTTCACAGACATGCGCCACCTGCCGTCGGTAGATGATAAAGAGGCCCCCTAAGGCCAGTGCACCAAATAGACAGAGTGCCCCCACCGACAGAGGAGAATTCGGCTGGGCATAGAGGATCACCTCCAAAGAGAGCCCATCTTTAATCAAGCGATAGTTCTCTAAGGCCACGTTTTGTTGGGATGTAAATAAAGAGAGTGAGGAGTTAGTGAAAGGATAAATAGGTTCACCTTCCGCCGTCAATACTTCAATCGTATAGGTCGAGAAGAGAGAGAAAGAGGGGTGATCGCTTACGTACCGAGAGATATTTTCTCGGATAACCTGTACCACAGATGCCTCTCCACCGAGAAGAGAAGCATCACTTTGGAGAAGGATATCGTCCAGCCCATCATGGTAGATACGGGTAAAATATGTCTCACAAAGGGGCACACTCCACACGTAGAACAGCAGAGGTAAGAGAACCGAAAAAACAATTTGCCGAAATGGTAGATATTTCATAGGGAAACACCAAAAAGGAACACATAAACGATGAGAAGTTAAAAAAGCGACACGAAAAAAATCACCATAGAAACGATCCCTCCTTCTCCATTTTCCAAAAGGATCACACCGGCTCTTCTCTCATCCATGCCCCAATCTATTGGTCCTTATAACCGTGAGGACCCTCCACCTCCCTATACAAGAAGGACGCACAGGATAGCTCTGCCCCCACGGCCACATCTTCATGGCCCCCGGAGTGAGGCCATGGCCATTTTTACTTCCGGGCCAGAATCGCCCGGGCCTCATCGGCGCCCTTAAAATCAGAACTGAGTGCCAAGGCCTTTCCCAGGGACACCTTCGCTTTTTCCACATCTCCACTGGCGTACAAAGCAAGCCCCAGATGATAATTGACGGTAGCGTTTTCCGGAAGTTTTTCCAGACTCTCTTTAAATTCAGAGATGCCACTCTCGTAGAGTCCTTTCCGATAATAGACCAGCCCCAGGGTATCCATGATATTGGGATTATTTATGGCTTTCCCCTTGGCCATTCGAGCCAGAGATAATGCCTCATCGATATCCTCGTTGGCATCTGCCAAAATATAAGCGAGGTTGTTGGCAGCCGCCACGATATCATTTTTTACGGCCAGGGCTTTTCGATATGCAGCCTTGGCATCTTCAATATCGCCCTTGCCCTCACTCATAATTCCCATGAGCACATGGGGCAGAGGGTCATTCTGATTTTTCTCAATCACCCCCCGAAGCTGAGCCATCACCTTCTCAGGAGTTCCCTGCCTCTGATAAACGGCGGCCAGACCATAGTAGGGACGGGTGGTATCGGGATTTTTCTCAATGGCTGTAAAGTAAGCGGCCTCGGCCTTCTCCAGCGACCCCATCCGCGTGTAGAGCCGCCCCATCATCTCATACACCATGGCACTCATCGCAGGAACCGCCTCCACCACCTTGAGTTGATCAAGACACACGGCGAGGGCCTCTTTCGACTTATTTTCCATCGCATAGCATCGGAATATCGCCCTAAATATCTCCATAGACTTCGGAGCCATCGCTCGTGCAAGGGTAAAATCTTTCATGGCGAGATCCAACTCTCCTTTTGCCATATAAAGGATTCCAGAATGATAAAAAGGGATGGGGTCCTTCGGATTTTGTTCTTTAAGCCGCGTATAAATCTTTTGCGCCCTTTCATAATCACCCATTGAGGCCAGAACATCCCCCATCAGAAGATTTGGTTTGTAAAGATGGGGGGCCTTCGCAAGGACCTTCTCCAGACTCTCCTTTGCCAGTGTCAATTCACGATCTTTTAAATAGAGTTCAGCCAAGGCGATCTGAGCCTTCAGGTGCTCCGGCTCCAACGCCAGAACCTTCAACATATCCTTTCTCGCACGATCATTCTGCCCAAGAGCCATTTCGGAAATGCCTTTAAAGTAAGCCCCAGTGATGTTTCTGGCATCGACCCTAACAACTTCGGTAAATGTCTCCAAGGCGGCCCCAAATTGTCGTTGACGAAGCGCCATCTCACCTCGCGCCATCAGTGCCGGCAAAAAACCCGGATTTTTATCCAGCACTCCGGCAATCATCTCTCCGGTCTTCACAAAATCACCACGATTTAAATAAAATCGCGCGACAGAAACTGTGACATCGGAATCATCCGGTTTCAACTCCATGGCCTTCAGGTACATCGCCTCGGCGTTGACAAAAGCCCCCCTCTGATCATAAAAAAAAGCCAGCTTCATTACAGGCCGCA
The DNA here is from genome assembly GCA_013619155.1 of Desulfobacteraceae bacterium. Taxonomy (GTDB): domain Bacteria; phylum Desulfobacterota; class Desulfobacteria; order Desulfobacterales; family Desulfolunaceae; genus Desulfoluna. The sequence goes on along the minus strand of JABXKT010000139.1, from coordinate 1,361 downwards.
AGGCGGAAGGTTCCCGAGTGGAGGCATCACGATAAACCGCTTCGGCTTCAGAGTATTTTTTATGGGCCATATAAAAATCACCCATCACGATGAGCAGCCCGATATTATCACGATTCTTATCAACAAGAGCCGTCATCTCGATCTCAGCCTTATCGTACTGAAGACTCTCATTCAACAGATTGACCAGATTCAGGCGGGGGCGAATGGCTTTCGGATCGATGGATATTGCCTCTCGAAGGGAGTCTTCAGCCCCGGCAAAATTCTTGGCCCTGGACTTAATCTGTGCCACACCAAGAAGAGGTCGAATATCATTTTTTTCTCTCTTCAAAACCTCATTATAGAGTTCCAGTGCTTTCTCTTCATGCTCCTCCAAAGAGAAAACAGCGGCGGATATCAACATATATTCAATATTTTCAGGGGAGATAACTAAGGCCTTATCGATATGACTCCGAGCCTCTGTGCCCTTCTTCGCCAGCATATAGAGCCGGGCCAGATGAAAATGAGCCTCGCTATGACGGGGATCTTTCTCGGCAACCTTTAAGTATGCCCGGAAAGCCCCCTTTAAATCCCCCTGGCGACTGGATAAATTGGCGATCTCACGCCACCCTTTTGTAAAGGCCGGATCGATTTTTACACTATTTTTAAACTCCAGCAGAGCGGCCTTAAATTTACCCTCTTCAACATACGAGAGCCCCTTCTCAAAGTAGTCATCCCGTTTCTCACTGTCGGAGGCACAGGCAGTAAGAATCATCATTGAACATAAGATAAAAGTAAAATACCTGAATACCATATATCTTCCCCCGTATTATTAATAGCACCCTTTTCATATGAAAACGCTCTACAATAATCACCCCATTCAACCAGATCAAATGAGACCTATCAGCCTTTAAATACGCCCAACTGTCCTCACACCCTCAAACAAGTACAGACGCCCGTTCCAATACACGTTCAAACTTACCATATAGTCAAAGTATTTTAATATATTTATAAAATCTTTGGATTAATAATTTTCTCATATAAAAGATTCACTATGAACAAAACTACATAGTTTCACAGTAGTTTATGTAATCCAATTCACACAAAAAGACCCCCTCTTAAATTTAAAGCCCTATATATCTCTCCCAAGCCCTATCTCTCATGTTCTATAGGAAAATATTTTTATATTTTATAACTATTGGTAGCAATATTGCATATTCATTGTGAAGAAAGATTACAAAAATTTCAAAGCAAAACGCACCTAATAAATATAAATATATACACCAAATCCAAAGCAATCAAAAAAAGACCTTTACAATAACTATCAATTAAGAAGGAAAGGAGGATAGAGGGAAAGATTAAAATTCTCACCACCAAAGAGATAA
>JABXKT010000138.1 GCA_013619155.1 Desulfobacteraceae bacterium | reverse complement strand
GCTATGCGTGATCCTCGTTTGGCGTTTGCTCCAGCTCGATGAGCTTTGACTTCATGGCCAGGCCGTGGGCAAATCCGGTGAGGGCACCCGTTGATCCCACCACACGGTGGCAGGGGATGATTAAGGGGATGGGATTTTTACTATTGGCCATGCCCACGGCCCGTGCGGCCTTTTCGTTGCCAATGCCCCGTGCGATCTCCGTGTAGCTCCGCAGTTCACCAAAGGGAATGCGGGTCAGCTCCGCCCAGACGCGTTTTTGAAAGTCGGTACCGGCGGGGTTGAGTTTTAGGTGGAAGGCCTTTTGTCTGCCCGCCATAAACGCCTGAACCTGGGCGGTGGCATCCTCAAAAAAGGCGTCATCTCGTCTCCACTCCGGTTGGATGGTAAAGGCTCGTTTCCCCTCTCCGGTGCAGAGGTGAAGATGGGTGATTCCGGTGTCGTTTCCCACCAGGATGACCTCGCATAAGGGCGTCTGAAATTGCGTATAGCGCGGCATGATTCTCCCGACAAAAAATTTGATGACCACGTATTCACAGCCATGGGTTCTCACATGTGGGGGCCATCTGCCTGGGCGCGCCGTGCTCCACCGCGGCATGAATAACGATGGAGTAAAAAAACCGTGCCAGAATACGGCGTGCTTCACCAGAGGCTGGTCGGTGGCGGTGATACCATGAAATAGAACCGATGGTGCGCGCGCCCCATGCGAAGGCTTCCGGTGCTCACCTACGTGATTTAGCATAGGCAATGGGCGAAGACAAGGCGGGGCGTGTAGGGGGCGCTGCTTGGAATCACGGGTCGATGGAGAGGTCTTAGGGAGATGGTGGATTCCGCATGACAGACCGCTTCGGTTTGTGTCGGTTTGACCCGTATGGCAGGCGCATGGTCCTAAGGCTCATTTAAACGTACCGGCCTTTTTTTGTGCCCGTGATTTTAAATAATTGATGATGTGCCAAATGTCTGAAGGGGGGACTCCATTTTGAAATGAGGGCATCTTGCCTCGGCCTGTTTGGATTTTCCAGAGTAGATCTCCGTCGGTATGGCGTTGTGAGCTAATGATTAAGTTGGGCGTCGTTATCTCAAAACCTGTGACAGACGGGGCAAGGCCCTGGGACGATTTTCCATGACACGATGCGCAGTAATCCTGAAACAACGCATATCCCGTCTTGATGGATTCTGTTGTGGCTGCGATCGGGTTTTCTATTTTTGAGGCTGCTGGGGGGGCGATCCACTCATGGCCCCATGCCAATCCCGATAATGAGTAAATGAAAATAGGTACAACGGCAAACAGTAAGAGCGGTTTTTTTATTGTCATGCATTCTCTCCTTCATGTCGCTGTTATGGGCGTGACCTCATGGGGGGATCCGTACGTTTTATCGGCGGCTTGTCTGGGTGGGGATTTTGCTGGTTAAACAGTGATTTAGCGTGGGGTGGCCCATGATAAGGGCGGCGCCCTTCGGCAACGTACCGCTGGAGAGCCCGGTGCGCTCTTCTGTTGTTCTTTTATTTACAACCTAAAAGTTGCAAGCGTCCTTTGGCCGGATATGCAAGGCGCCGGACATGCAGCTGTAGTATTTTACCGCAATTGTCTGGTAACGCAGCAGCTCCTGTCAAAGGGCGTTCCCGAAGGGTGAGCCAATTTTTGCATTTTCGGCTGCCGTCACTTTGATGACCAGCAGAACACATCATAAATACTCGTAATGGTAGCATTTTGGCCGTGATACAAAGTGGTGAATGCAACTTTTAGGTACAAATTAAAAAAAGAGTATCGGGACTTTTTGTTTTTTATTCAGTGTATGTAACCGTATGGCGGCGTCTTTGACCATGCTGGTTTTCATCGTTTTGGCGTGTTCTCCAATATATGCGGCACCGGCAATTGGTTTACAACCACGTTTTATCAAAATATCTTTCAGTTCACGCAGTGCATTGTCATAGGCATGATTACCATAGACGACGATACATACAGTTGGGGTATTATGCGCTTTAATGGCATGCAGCCATTCATCTAAAAATGCCGGCACCCGTCCCAGATAAACGGGCACAGCAATAATAAGGACCTCTTTCTCCGATGTTTTGAGTCGATTTTTTCGCATCACCGGGTTTGTAATATCAATGTCTCTCGTCGTGTTTTGATTCATACCGCCTGCCACCGCTTGAACAATCGATTTCGTTGTTCCGGTGGGTGAAAAATAGGCCAGTGTCAGTGATTGTATCTCCATCCATTGTCCCCTTCATTGCCAATCACGGTCATAATCTGACTATTCGCCAGCGCGTATCGGGGTGAATACACGGTGTGTTAAAGTAATGGCTAAGTCAGATAAATGTCACACCTATTGATATCCAAAATGATGCCAGATATTGATACCGTCGGCGTCCATGGGTGATGGGACAGTCTGACGTCGAGTCGTCTCTGTCCTGCCTTCCTTGGCGCCGGATTCCGGCATCAATCCAGAAACAGGGCCTTTACGCCATCTGTATTTTTTACAGCCATGATAGGCAGGTCCACTCGCTCATGGCCTGTGGCGGATCTATGGTGGCGGGCTTTGCCCCATGGCGTGCATCCGCTTGAGCGGTATAGGTCAATTTCTCAGGAGCGCAAACGTGGCTCGGATGCCGGCCCGGTAATCCTGGTGAACCGTCCGGCGCGCGATTTTAAGGCTGTGCCTGTGGTGGCCTGGCGCATGCCGGATGAGGGCTGGGGTGGGAGACATCCCGGCTACTCCATTATGACATGCGTGCACATGCAAAAACATTGTCTTTGAAAAATTGGACAGTACTCCCGACACGAAGATTCAGCTCGTCGTTAATTTCAATAACTTTACGCTCAGTATTGGTATCAGCGCACGTGCCAATTATACCGGAATACGAAGATTTTGTAAGGATGGTAATGCTATTGATTTCAACTCTATATTGCTTGTATTTCAAAATAGCAGAGTCCCCATTTTTTATTTCATTATCTGAGGGGATATTGGGAAGAGAACCAACATGCATAACATAAATTTCCTGCAATCTATCTCGAATTTCGAACATGGGAGCCTTCCTTTAAATAAGTAGTGAATGTGTAACAATGCCCCTGGCAGGGGTTGCATTATCGGATTACTTCTTATTCGCAGCCATGGTTATATAGATCGGTGGTCATCACGACGATGATGCGTTTATACATCTTTTATGTGTATAAACAGGTACTTTCACTATTTAAACACGGTGCGCAGGTGCACCGCTACACCTATCGGTGCTTTAAGTTATTCTGGATTTTTATCCATGACTTCTCAGACTTTTTTTAAATGAGGCGATGCTCTGTTTTCGATGCTCTGGATAAATAGGGATCGCTTACCGCGATCGTGGCTGTAAAAGGATGGTCCTCAAGTCATATTATGAATCACCCCTTCATTTTTTCCTCTATTCCCGGATATAAAGATGACCGTTGGATCGAATATCCGGTATTCATGGGGGTAAAATGGGGTGGGTAAGGTTTCGTCTTTTGATGATCGATACGGCCGAATTGAGTATTCATTTCTGGTAAATGAAATCATAGTTTACGCTACAAATCAAGAACATATTAATAGGTCATGAGTAATATCTCTAACTATTTAGAGTTATCTCTAAAAATGCCTTTTCATATCATAATTTAATCTCCCTTTATTCCTCTTATAGTATTGATTGCAAGGGGCGAATCGCTCCTCTCTTTACACCGCGTGATCGGCTCTCCACCTGTCCATGGTCCGGTGGCTGTCTCCTGGTGTGCATCCATGTGGGCGGTATCGGTCAATTCCTCACTACTCGATAATACATACGCCTATTATCATCGTATATTTAATGGAAAATCGGGGGCGCTTCGAGGGTGGGAGCGTCGGAGAGAAGGTGGGAGGGACCGGTGCGGGGGGAGGATTCGCATGCCCCATGGGGCCGTGGCCCATCGCGCCGCCGAACGGCTTTTTTTTGTATGTGATCTCTGCTCTTTTAAGGGAATGCCTATGCCTTTTATCACTCTATATTCAATGGAAAAACGCTATAGCCATCTAAGGAGGAACATCGATACGGGGCAGGAGGAAAGGGAGGCGGGGCGCTTTACTTAAGGGGGTCTCTCTGGTATTTTTATCAAAAATTTGTATTCTGTGGATACGTTTTTTTTATCTATCTGTATTTATTTGATTGTGCGTTTTTTAATTCCTGCGTTGCCGGGAGGTGAAATGAAGAACCGTTCGCTGATTGTTTGCCTTATTTTTTTTTCGATGGTGATTTTAAGCCCCCCTGTCTTTGCGTTGAAAATCAGAGATTCTGTGCCCGATATCTTTGGAAAGACTCTCTCCGGTCATCTCTTCCGGCTCCAGGCCGAACTGGGGCGTCCCAAGGTGCTCAATTTCTTCTCGACGTCCTGCACACCATGCAAAAGAGAATTGCCCGAATTGGCCGTCTTTGAGAAAAAGTATCCCCATGTGGATGTCATCGCCGTGCATGCCTCCAGCGGCAGCCGGGAGACGGTGAGGCGCTTCGTGGATGATCTCTCCGCCGCGCCGACGGTGGTGGTCTGCGGTAGCAGTGCGGTGAAGGATGACTTCGGGTTCCGGGGCTTTCCCCATACCATTCTTGTGGGTGGCGATGGCACTGTCCTCGCCCAGTTTGTGGGGTATAGCCCCGATAATATGAAGCGCATGGAGAGATTGCTTGAAAGGTTGTGATATGAGGCGGTTTAAGGATGGCGTGCGGGGGATGGCGGGAGTCGCCCTGCTGGTGGTTTTTTGTGGGTGTCTGGGGGCGGCGCCGAGGCCGGAGTGCCGGGCCGACGAGAGGCGTGCCCCTTTATGGGTGCACCATGTGGAGAGCCTGGGCGGGTATTACGTGGGTATGGGACAGGCCGAACCGGTAGAGGGCGGCCTCTTTGCCCAGCGGCAACTGGCCGGGCGACGGGCCCTGGCCGATCTTATCGAAAAGATCCAGGTAACGGTGGAGAGTTCCATGGAGCTTTCCGAGTCCCAGGCGATGGGGGCCGCAGGTGATGTCTCGGTGACCCGGGCGGCTAAGCGCCACCTTCAGGTGGCCTCAGGTCTCACCCTAAACGAGGTGACGGATGCGGGAAGTTATCAGGATCCCTCCACTTGCCGCCTCTGGATGCGGGTGAAGATCCGGCGGGATCTTGCCGACAACCTCCTCGCCCTGAAACATGCCCGGGCGCTTTTCCAGCAGAGTATCGATGAGACAGGGGCCACCCCTGCCCAGACGCTGCGCTGGGTCACGGAGGCCCAGGCCCGTCTCGCCGATGTCGATTTTTCCGTCTTGCCCAGAGATGCGGGGAGCCGGGAGAATCTCACGGTGCTCTTTGCCGCGCGACGGGTCGCCCTTGAGGCGATGGAGGGCCGGCACCTTGTCTGGCTTCTCTCGGGAGCATCCCCTCTTCGGGAGGCCTTGGTCCCAGTCCTTCGGGATCTCGCCGGTCTTCGGGGGGCCTTTTTTGTGGAGACCCCGTGTTCTGCCGCCATTGACTGCCTCGCCCAGGCCCGGGAGTATGCGGGTAAACAGCTGGTCTGGATAAACGCCACCGCCGATATCTCATCGGGCTCCATGGGGATGCACAAAGGGGCCCTTCATCTGGGGATTGCACGCTTTGACGTGGCCACCGGCTCTCTTTTGGCCACCGCCTCGGAAGAGGGGCAGGGCTTTGCCTTCGAGGAGGGGGGGATCGACTGGCCTGGACTCGCAGAGCGGCTTCTGACAGGGGAGGGTATGGACACGCTGCTCCACTAGCCGGAGGCCAGGCCTTATAGATTAAAGGTGGGACAGGGCCGTTTCGGATGGATGACCCCGGGGGGGGGGTGTTTTTTTATGACCGGGGCCCCATAAGGGTGCAAAACCGGGCTGGATCGTTACCGTATGGGTGTGTACCGGAATATGGGGGGGATAGAGATGTTGATGCGAGGCGTGTGGATGGGTGTGTGGTTGTTGATCTTCAGTACCACGGCTTTTGGGGCGGTCAAGGAGAAACTGGTGCTTTTGCCCCTTCAGGGTAAGGGGTTCTCGACCGGGGAGAAGCGGCTCTATCAGGGGGCGATCAAGTCGGAATGGTCGAGGAAGTATAAGATCTACAGCGGGGCAGAGGTGGAGGAGAAATTGAAGAAATTCTCCATCAGTTCATGCTCCTCCGATGAGTGCTTAGAGCAGATCGCCATCGCCTTTAACGGCCATCTGGTGGGGCGTGGGTATGTCACCGACTCCAGCGGGACTCTCCTCCTGGGCCTTGAGATTAAGGATATCTTCACCCACGAGGATCTCTTCTCCGAATCGGCTGGGTGTGACGGGTGCAATGGGGCGGGCATTATCGATATGTTAAAGTCCATGGCCGCGGGACGGGCCAGGGCCGGAGGCGGGGAGGTGGCCTATATCAGCCAGGTGGCCGTGGCCGGTCCTGTCTCCGGAGGGATCGTCTCGGTGGTACCAACGGTCGGTGGCAACAAAACCTCAAAGATCGCCGCCCTATTCTTCGACAGCGAGCCCTCGGGGGCGACCGTTTACTTAGGTGATACCGTGGCCGGAATCACCCCGTATCAAAACCTCAGCCTAAGGCCCGGTCAGACTATCCAGGTGACGGTTAAAAAGGCGGGGTATCGTGACCAGCAGGTGGCGGTCACCCTGGCTGGTGGTACCAATGACGCGGGCACCCTTAGGATGAAGTCCACCTATGGCGGTCTCTCCATCTCAAGTACACCCGCCGGCGCCGAGGTGATTATCGCGGGCAAAAAGGTGGGTACCACCCCCTATACCGATGCCGCCCTTCTCTCCGGCGCCTATCTGGTCTCTGTGCGTAAGGACTCTTACCTGCCTGTGGAGAACCGGCGGGTGGTGGTCAGAGATGAAGAGCAGACGACCGCCTCCTTTCTCCTCGAAGCCAACTACGGCACCTTAGACGTCGATACACTGCCAAGCGGTGCCACCTTTACCCTGCACGACAATCGAGGCAAACCGGTCCGTTCCGGCTCGACGCCCACCACCATCCAGACCCTGCCCGGGGTCTACACCCTTGCCCTCACCATGGATGGATACACCCCCTTATACTTTACCGTCACCCTGGCGCGAAACGGTCGGCAAGTGATCGATAAAACTCAAGCTATTTTTCGAAAACCTTACGGAGAGCTCCTGATCAGCTCCGACCCTTATATCAAAGGGGCCGTAGTATGGGTCGATGGTCGGGAGGCGGGGACCGTTCCCCTCTCCCTCACCCTTCCAGCGGGACCCCATGAGATCGAGGTGACCACGGACGATAAGGTGGGGACGAGCCGGGTGGTGGTGATAGACGGGGGGGCGGATGTGGTGAAGCTCATCTTAGAAGATGCCGTGGGGCGTCCCGTTACCAATGCCATCGGCATGACCTTTGTCTGGATCGAGCCGGGGACATTTTTGATGGGAAGTCCGCCGGATGAGCCGAAAAGAGACGGGGATGAGTTTCAGCACCCGGTGACCTTAACCACGGGGTATTACCTGCAGAGCACCGAGGTGACCCAGGGCCAGTGGCAGGCAGTGATGGGGAACAATCCATCCCAGTTTAAACACTGCGGGGATGATTGTCCGGTGGAGAACGTCTCCTGGGACGATGCCTTAAAATTCGTCAAAAAGCTCAATATGATGGAGGGCGGGGAGCTCTACCGTCTGCCATCCGAGGCCCAGTGGGAGTATGCGTGCCGGGCGGGGAGTGTTGCCGCCTTGTACGCCGGTCCTCTTGTCATCCACGGGGAGAGAAACGCGCCGGTGCTGGAGCCCATCACCTGGTACGGCGGAAACAGTGGGGTGACCTACGAGGGGGGCTATGACTCCTCGAACTGGAAAGAGGTGCAGACGCATGCCATGCGAAGCGGTCCCCATCCTGTGGCCATGAAGGCCCCCAATGCCTGGGGTCTCTACGATATGATCGGGAATGTGTGGGAGTGGTGCCAGGATAAAAATGGGGACTACCCCACGAAGCATGTGACGAACCCCACGGGACCCTTTTGGGGCGACTACCGCGTGCTCCGCGGGGGCGCTTGGAACGACACCGCCGGGAGCTGTCGTGCGGCCACTCGCAACTGGTACCGGCCGGGGTATCACGGCAGCTACTACGGTTTTCGCCTTCTTCGGGATATCGAGTGAGGCCGGTTGTGATTTTTGTTGAACACTGAATGCCCATATATGGGTCTATCTATCCGTTTGGCTCCATTTTGTACTGTTCTTAGGCGCCTGGTGGGGGAGAGACGAATTTGAAACCTGTCTCCCCTCCGTCAGGGCCTGTTTTTTGCTATTTTTATACCCTTTTATCCGTATCCATGGCTGGCTGGGTGTCGTTTTGGGTGATGGTGTAATCTGACCAATCCACACCCATGGCTTTTAGGGTGCCACGAGCCTCTCGGTCACCCATTAAGGCCAGTTGAAGCAGCCCTTTGACGCGCACAATGGGAAATCCGATTTTTTTAAGGTAATTTTCCGATTGTGACGTTGCCCTGGGATTATTGCTTCCCATGGCAGCGCCTATAATCATTTTTGACTGATCCGCCCACCGGATGGGGGGTTTAAAATTCTGATTGTAGAGGGCTCGGGCATTGGCGTGTCCCAATAGGGAGGCGATGATAAGATTGTTGCGCAGATCATTTAAGACGGATTTATCCCCGTGTATCAGCATCGAATTATATATGCGGACTTTTTGCATATATGCGTCAATATATTCGGCCCTGTAGTGTATGGCCTGATTGCAGTCCCTTATGGCCTCTCTATATTGTTCCAGCTGGGTGTATGCCACGGCCCTGTTTTGATAAACAATACTCATGACTTTATCAGAGCCTTTATTGGCCATGCGGTTAAGGGCAATATCAAGCAACCGGATACTTTCCGGATACTCTTTATTTTTAAATGAATCCGTGGCAAAGGTATTATAAATCAAGGCCAGGTTGTCTCGTGCATTGGCGACTTCGGGGTCCAGCCTTATGGCGGTGTTGTAATCTTTAATCGCTGCGTCCAGTATTATGAGATCTTTTTTGTCCGCCTTATCAAATGACGTATGAGGTGCCATGCGGGCAAACGCCCGTCCAGCATAGGACCGGGCGTGTTCAGGGTTAAGCCGAAGGACCTGTTCAAAGGCTGCCAGTGCCTTGCTAAATTCATGTTCAAAAAGAAAGGCCTCGCCTTTTTGATACAACTCCTCGGCTAAGAGAATATTTACCTGATCTTTATAGTACTCTTCGATCTCCGGTGATATTTTTTGGGAAAGTTTCTTCTGCAGTGTGTTTATTTCACGAAAAGCCCCATCTATTTGCCGTCTGGATTCGGTCAGCTCCTGCATTAATCCTTTGTTCTGGGTAATTTTGGCTATTTTTTCGGCTATTTCATCCCCATCTACAGTTACTTTTGCCTTTAGATAATATGTCGTGTGTTTTTTATCGAGCCACCTCTGTTCGATGATCTCTGTCTTTACAATTCCACCGGTGATGGCCTTGACGTTTGCTGTAAAATTACTCTTATAATCGCCATTAATGGACGCACGCTCTAAGATCGATTCACTCTCGATGTAAGTGCCTATTTCAGAAAGAATATTGTTCTTGATAATATGAAGCGATATGGCACTGGCCGTGATTTCATCTTCGCCATGAATCGCTTCAAATACATGGCATCCTAGTTTTGTGATGGCACCACTCTCTATCCCTGTTTCGTCGATTGTCTGTATAGAATCACAGTGAACCACTGGGACCTCTTCGACCGGTGATAACGTTGTGCACGCTTGAGCACATAGACAACACACGAAAAGTGAGAGCCGCTTTATTTTTTTATTTTTCATTGTTTCCCCCCCTCCTTTTTTATTTTTTAGTGGCACATCGCCATGATGACCTCTCAATCGATGGCAATACGTATCAATGGGCACATGTTCATTTTGATACGCTCAGGCTTTTAAATCGCATGAGGATACCCGGCATGGGCATGATTATATGAGTCAACCCGCCTGTTTTTTCGGGACGCCATATGGGTGTGAATCCTCTTGATCAAACAATCGTTTAGCATAGAGAATAGTCTAAAACAAGGGAGGTATTATGAAATTACTTATGGAGGATATAGAGTAATGCGGAGTCGTGGAAGAGGGGGCTGTCTCGACTCCGTCGTCGGAGCGTGGACGCTCTTACCATCCACGGGCCGTGTCTTGACATTGGATAAAAATCCGAATAATCTCATCAACGATAAGTGCTGTTTTTTTA
>JABXKT010000137.1 GCA_013619155.1 Desulfobacteraceae bacterium | reverse complement strand
CCCATGGAAGAGCCCCCCGGACCCGCCCCCCAAACGAAGAGCAACCCAAAGGGAGCGTGAAAAACGCCAGCCTTCTATGGTTAAAGTGATCAGAAAAGGGCCTCCGGCGGCCAGGAGATAAATCCCCTGGACCCCAGATTTGTAACGGGGACGGACCAAAGGTCCGTCCCCGTTACAGTAAAAGTTTGGCTCCCGGCAGGGCCGCCGGAGGCAAACTTTCACCGCACGGCCTCCGGCGGCGAGGTGAGCCACCTCAAATGCAAAAAGGCATATGATTTGGTTTTACGCTTGAGTCAATTCATCAAACCTGTTTGGCAAGTCCAACCTTTCAAATCAGTCCATAAGGTTGGCCCCCGGCAGGGCCCCAGCGGCTGCAAGTTTTTATCTGATCTGCATCTGTTTTTGCCTAAGCCCCTACGTTCCACACGAAAAATGGCCATGATTCATCAGTGAATCACGGCCATACAACAATCCGTTGCCCTCTTTAATTTCGCCTACATCCTTATTTCGCTTACATTACCAGCGTCAGATGGGGAGTCGACCTCTCCTCTCGAAGCCCCCCAGCCTTCCACGCCTCTAAGGCGAGACAGAGCTGGTCCGGGCATGAGGTGGTTTTCTTTCCGCAGGCAATCCCCTTTAAGCAAGAGATCACCGCATCCACATCCATTCCCTCCACGAGCCTCTGGATGCCGATGAGGTTTCCCGGGCATCCGTTGGTAAACATAAGGTTTTTAAGGGTATTTCCTTCGATCTCAAACTCAATTCTTTTGGCGCATACACCCTCAGGCTGGTACGTAAACATAATCTTGTATCCCTTCTCTTTTCTGCATATCCATTGAAAAAAGCCCGCACACCGTAAAAAACACGGCCGCATGACCCCTATCGTTCTTATTTAAAGTACCGATAAAAACCGAGGATATACATCAACACGCATCACAATGAAAGCAAAATGGACCGATTAAAAAAAACAAGCGCCCCATGATTGGATACTGGGCTCACACCGTGCCAATTCGAAAAAATTCCCACACTATGAAGTGATTTTTGAGACGATAGAATCACACAAGGACCTAGGCCCAAATAATAGGAACCCAGTACCCCATGATGGGTACCGGGCTCACACCGTGCCAAATCGAAAAAATCCCCACACTATGAAGTGGTTTTTGAGACGAGAAAATCACACGGGGTCCTAGGCCCAAATAATAGGAACCCAGTACCCCATGATGTCAGGTCAGTTCAAAAACAATGGTAATCTCCATGACCAGGGGTGGTTTAAACAGATTTACCGGAGGCGGGGCAAAGGGAGCCGCATCCTGAATGGCCCGTAAGGCGGCCCGATCGAGGCTCCTGTTCCGAGACGGCGTGATGATGGCCGAAGATAAGAGACGCCCCTCATCGTTAATCATAAAGGAGACCTTGACGCGTCCCTCCATATGCCGTGCCCGGGCGGCAGCGGGATAGCGTTTGCAAGTTTCGATCTTCATCCTCAGCATATCGAAATAATCTTTTTTGGTAAAAAAATCAGACGGCTTGGAGAGTCCCCAATCGGCGCTTGAAAATTTGGTGGGAGAGGCGACCTCGGGAAGCTGCGGCACGCCGATACCCGCCATCAAGGTGTCGGGGCTTTGTGCATCCACAGGATCCACGGCCATGGGAGGGGGCACCATCTTTTGAATCTTTGTATCCTGGGCGACGGCAACATGGGGCGGGGCGTGCCGGGCCCTAGGCCTGGGGATATCCCGACCTGTAGGCTTTGACGCATCCTTTAAACCGATCTCGATATACGGCGCGGTCCCAAAATGAAATACCCCCGATACATGAAAGACAATGACCAGATGGACCGCCATGGAGAGTAGCAACACACCAGAAAAAAGGGTGACACGAGGCCTCTTCAGAATTTGATAAATCACCTGTCACATTCCCTTTTCTGTGGCCAGACAGAGTCGGGCGGCACCCGCCGCCTTGGCAAGATCCATCACCTTCACCGCTTTATTCAGAACCACCCCACGATCGGCCTTAATAATGACGAGCTTGTCCCTGTCGGTACCGATGAGCCCCTTTAAGTGCGTGAACAATCGACCCTGGTCGATTTTTGTCTCGTTTATATAGGCTTGCCCCCCCTTATCCACATAGATCGTGATCTCGGTGGGCACCTGGGGAGCCGCTGCCTGGGCCTGGGGAAGCTTGATCTTGATCCCCTCATCCACCATAAAATTGGTGGTCAGAAGAAAATAGATAAGCAGCATAAACACGATATCAATGAGGGAGGTCAAGGGGGCCTGAATCTGGTACCGGGGACGATTTGTCGTATGCACAATCATCTCACTCTCCCTGGTCTTTGGTGACGGCCTTTAAGAAAGTGACGGCCCCGCCCTGGAGCCTGGCCTCATAGGTATCGATGCGGGCCACCAGATAAGAGTGGGCCACCATACAGGGCAAGGCAACGCCAATCCCCAGGGCGGTCGTCAACATGGCCTCCCAGATACCACCGGCAAGGACAGAGGCGTTGACATTTCCCCCCAGCTGCTGGATCACCATAAAGGCCTTGATCATCCCCACCACCGTCCCCAAAAGACCCAGAAGTGGGGCAATATTACCAATGGTGGCCAGGGTCTGAAGATAGGTTGAAAGGGTTCTCACCTCCCCTTTGATGGCATTGACAATGACGGTCTCCAGGGTGGCGCGTTCCCTGTCCTTCACCTCGATGGCCTGGGTCAGCATCCGGCCCATGGGAGAATCATTGCTGGCAGAGAGATCCATGGCCTCTCCGCTCCTCTCTTTCACAATGAGGGCGGCAACGGTTTCGGCCAGATCCCCTCCTCGAGATCTCATCTGAGCAAAACGGATAATCCTCTCAAAAAAAATAGCCACGGCAATAATTGAACAGAGGAGAATAGGCACCACGAGAAATCCCCCCTTCGATAACATTTCAACCATAAATCGCTCCTTACATATCAGTGATTTTAAATTTTTTTTTAGATCAAGATATCCGATGATTCAAGGCGAGGATCCCTATCCTGCCATCGGCTCTTCCTGAAAATCGATGATATCGGGATGGCCGTCAAAATCGAGATCCCGCTCCTTCTTGATGAGAGCCTCAGAGGCGTCATAGCGCTCCCAGAGATCGGGATGGCCGTCCTCATTGGTATCCTCCTCCACGAGGACCACATGTCCCTCGTCATAGAAAAACCAGGTATCCGTCCGATCATCACCGTTCGTATCCTTCTCCGCCCGTACCGGATTCTCATGGGCGTCGTAAAACCATACGAGGCTCAATCGTCCGGTCGACCCTTCGGCCTCTTCACTTTTCACCATCTTTCCCGTGGCATCGTAGTGGACCTTCAGATCGATCTTTGCATCCTTATCCTCATCGATCTCCTTGATCCGAATCACCCCATCCTTATAGAAGAAACGTGCGTCGAAACGGGCATCACAATCGGTATCCTGTTCGGTGACCCAGGACCAGCCAGGAAGATCAAAGCTCTGGGCAATGTCAAAGCAGCCATCGGCATCGCTGTCTTTTTTAAGGAAGACGCGTTTGCCATTCTTATACGAGACCTTGAGGTCTATCTGGCCATCACAACTCTCGTCTTTATCCATATGGGTGATCTGATTACCGGCATAGTATTGCCAGGTGTCCACCCGGCCGTTTAAGTTCGAGTCACTCTCCACCCGGATCCTCTCCTCATTTTCATCGAAGAAGAGGGTGGTATCGGCTGTACCGTCTCCATTGTCATCCTGGGTCTGGTGATGCAGTTTACCCGCCTTGAAAAAAGAGACGGTCTCAAGGATGGCATCCCCGTCTCTGTCATACTCAATCCGAACCGGCACCCCTTTTTGAAAATATCGAATCCGATCGATGCGCCCGCAGTAGCGTGTATCCTCTTCGATGGTGGCGACAACACCCTGGGCATCGAAACGGGTAAATCGATCCAGAGTCGTGTCATGATTGACATCCCGTTGCTGGGTCGATGGGAGCCCTGCCTGAAAGGTGGTGAAGAGGTCAAAGCGTGTATCGAAATTGGAATCTTTTTTCTGGCGGATGGGCGCCATATCCACAAATTCGGTGAGCGAATCCATCACCCCGTCACCGTTGACATCTTTTTCCTGACGGGCAATCTCTCCATCCACATAGGTCCTGAAGGTCTCCATGATCGTGTCCCTGTCGAGATCATGGGAACTCGTCTCGGCCAGCCCCTTTGCATCGTAGTGCACGATGGTATCCATGTGACCATTTTCGTCATCATCCACACGCTGTTCAAGGGGTTTGCCCCCGGCAAAGGTCTGCCACACATTGACCCGTTGGTTATCGTTGGTGTCTTTGGTGGAGCGCACCACCTGACCCTGTTCAAAGTAGTAGATAAGAAAAAAGTCGGCGGCCCCCTCTTCCCTTCGTCTCATCTCGACAATGATCTCTTCCTCATCGAACAAGGAGAGCTGAAGAACCTGACCATCGACTGCGTGTCGGGTCTGACGAAGGCGCCTCCCCCCTTGGAAAAAGTCCCTGCAGTCCATGACCCCATCACCGTCCGTATCCCGCGCCACCCGGACCAGCCCCCCTTTTTCATAGTACTGAAGCCTGTCCATAAAGCCGTCATGGTTGGTATCGATCTCCATCCGAAGAAGGGTATCGGTGGCATCAAAAATAGCCACCTGATCCGTCACCCGATCATCGTTGGTATCCTTTTCAACCCGCCGCTCCTCGCCATCCCGGGCCCCTTCCGCCGACGCCCCGGCCTGGACAGTGGCGATCGAAATAGCCATCATCATGATTAAAAAAAGTCGTGTCATGTGTACCCCCTTTTTTTTCCATGCATCACCCGTGACGTGAAGATCTCTTGAAAATACCTTTTTGGATCACTATTCAGCTGCGTCTTCGGCGCCCTGCCGGGAGCCACGCTTTTCTACACTATGTTTTTGAACGAATATTGCCTTAAAGACGGATATGATTTGACCCGAGGAGCGGAGCAAAGGGCGTCCGAAATCTGCTTTCACGGTATTTTTGCTGAAATGGATTAGCCACTCCTGACGCCGGGGGCTTTTTTTATCACACCCCACCCAATCCCCCTTAAAAAACACCCCAAAAGAACTAAAAATACCCAGCTTACACACAAAAAAACCACGAAGATCTCCCGTTCCAGGGATATGAGGCCTTCGTGGCGTTGGTTTATTTTATTTTTTTACTAGCTTATTCCCAATCACCTTCTGGTGATCATTACCCAATGTTCATATGAAATTGACCCCGCCATGTCAATATTTTTCTATTATAAATCAAAGGGACTACACCTCTTACATTTTCTTACCCTTTGACTCTAAAGATTAAATAGCACCCCTTTTATTTAAGCTCTGCCTGTAACTATTCAGCCATACCACGATTGACTTTAGCGGGAGCGGAAACGTCTGCCTATCTTCTATAATCACTCTTAAACGAATGTTGCCTTAAAGGCGGATGTGATTTAGCCCGAGGGGCGAAGCGCATTCGCAATCTGCGTCCAAGGTGACCACCGTGCCAGGCGTGTCGATTTAATCGGAAAAACATCTATTTTAGCCGTTTACACTCCAAATATATGGCCGTCACTATTTACAAAAATTAGAGATACGACGGTATCCTACCCACCCAAATTACTTAAGGCTCTGACAGAAAATAAGCATCCTAATTTCATAAAAATAGCGCTGTGACTTGTCCCGAGGAACGCGGGGCAAAGCGCAGCGGTCACCCGCTTTCGAGGTATTTTTGCCTCATGTGGCCTCGCCACCCTCGCCGCCGGAGCCTCGGCTTTTCATACCCACTTTAACCATCAAAGGCATCGTTTTTTGTCTGTTTTATTCGTGCATCGACCCTTCATTAGAGGCTGTAAAATTTGAACGCACACCGTTTCAAGACGCCATCTGAATGATCAGCCCCAGGCGACCTCGTCAAAACGCGGATCCGCCTGCAAACGGCTGATTGTCGCGTTATCATCATCACTACTTCGCAGACACAAGACCAAAACAACCTTGCATTTCCCCGTATTCGGCTGACGCATCACACTGCGCCCCTTAATACAGACCCGATCATCCAGAAGTTGCCCCTCGACTTCATCGAGTATGCCAAGCTCACCATGCCACGTGAGGTGCAAGGAGAGATTGCAGTCTGCATTGATGGGAAAATAGTGGAGCCCATAGAGAGAAAAAAGAACCAAAAGGGTTAAGACGACTCCAATAACGTACTCCCCCAGACCGATGATCACCCCAATGGCGGATACCACCCATATGGAGGCCGCTGTGGTCAGGCCAAGCACAAAGTCTTTACTCTTTACGATGGTACCCGCCCCCAAGAAACCAATCCCCGTGATCACACCCGAAGCGGCCCGGGCCGGATCCATACGGATGGCCGAATCGGCCCCCAAATTAAACTCCAGGGAGAGTTTTTGAAATGCCACAATAATAGCCGCCGACCCCAGGCATACCAAAATATTGGTACGAAATCCTGCCGCCCGGCCCCGCCTCTGCCGCTCCATCCCCACAAGGCCCCCTAAGACCATGGCCACCAAAAGCCGCACCACAAAGATTCCATCGCTATCAACGATCTCTAAAAAATAAGACATACCCGCCTCCCAGCATCTGTAAGGATTCAGCTCTCATTAACGGAAATCAGCCTCCAGGGGCCCTTGCCGGGGCCACACCTTTGCCTGATTTAAAAAGATCGGGTTTGATAAACAGGTTTTTATGACCGAACCCCGATGAAACATCGTTGAGCCTTTCTTATATCCAACACACAATCCTTATCTATAAAGGGAGCCATCTCCAGGATATACCAATGGGGCCATAACCCGACCAAGATTGCATATCAGATTTAAATATAAAGAATGTTAAAAAAAGGACTGTATCGGATAGACTTCGAACGCATTAGTATTTAAAAAAAGACGCGAATCGTCATTAGTATTTAAACGACTGCTATTCTTATAGACTTTCATCATAATCACTTTGCTCAAGCAAACACAACACAATAAAAATCTATGGGGAGTATAGATAGGAAAAAGGAGAAAAAAAGGGGCGAGGGAAAGAGGAGAGGGGACGATGGCCTGTCCCCGAATATCAATCAGGCGATATTCAATGCGGCCCGTAGCTTTGCGTAGGCCTCCTCGCGAACGGCTCTATTGGATGCAAATCCGATGCTCAGCTTTGGGAAATCGAAATCCTTCGTGTGTATATGAAGAATATACTTCCTGTGGCTACCCACCGAACCATCTTCCCACTGGATACTGGATATCTCATGAAAGGCAAACACCCTTCCATGTTTAATTTTTCCGGCAAATACCGTCTCATTGGTTTTATCAATAACGAGACCATTGTCGCCATAACATGCCGTGTATTCAGGATGAACCCCCAAGGAGAGTGCATGTTTTTTAAAACGAGCGGACTCCTGGCGACCATCCCACCAAAGATATGCCAGACAGACGATGGCCGCCACGGCCAGGGAGACCCATATATTGGGAACGCCACCTGTCACAGCCCCCGTGATAAACCAGGTCGCCTTAAAACTCGACCACGCCACAATGGGCAATACAATAAGAACTTTCAACATGGTTTTAATAAGAAACACTTTTTTTCTCCGTACAAATGGCCATGGATGCCTCACCCGAGGAGGCGTCACCGTGGCTCTATTTAAATATTTTTACATTTGGTTAAAAACTCAATACCCATGAAAATAGCCCTTGTCAAGGGCGGAGTGTACCCCAGTAGAGAACAGGGGTAAGAAACCATGCATATCCACGATACCCCCGACGATCCGTGCCGGAGGCCGACCCTTCGACACAGATGCCAAAAAATTTTAGGCATGGTTCAATAATGGCATTTTAGGGCAACACGGGCCGGAGCCAAGGCCCCGGCAAAGAAGCCGCGGCGGAGTGCGGCGGGCCCGGCCTCATGCTCGACGTGCGAGCGCCCCTCGCTCTTAGAGGTGGACATACATGCAAACCATATAATCTTGTTTTTATTTGATTTATCCAGGACAAATGCTTATATTTTTAGATAAGATTAATTATGGAGGTACACCATGAAAAACCATCATGTGGACAGACCCGACTTAAATAAACCCATTGTCCTCACCGGTGCGGATCTATCGGGTGAGAACCAGTGCGTTATCCAATGGGTGGATTGCATGGAGCAGGAGAACGGCTCCCTTATCTGCAAAACCATTAAAAATAATTGCCTCGATCAGGCACTGCACCCCAAAACAGACAAATAGATGAGGGGACAAAAAAAGCCGTCTCCTTAAGATCACCGTGAGATCCCCCCATAAACACGCCGGCGGTTTTTTAGAAACCGCCGGTCATCCGCCCACCTTTAAAGCCCAATTCAAGAAGTTATAAACCGTGTCATCAAAGGCTCTAAGGCGATAAGCCGCCCCGCCTGTTTTGAGTCGGGGTCAATCAGTTCGAAATCAGAAAATTCAAAACCGGGCGCCACGGAACACCCCACAAGCACGGTGCCAGACAGGGGCTCTGCGGCTTGCCATGTATCGGCGGGGATAACATAGCAAAAACTGTGATCACTCGCCGATAAGACGATACGCTGGGGTGGGCGATGTGAGCCATCCCAGGTGTAGAGAATAATCCCCGACCCCTGATATAGATTCCATACCTCATCCGAGGTGACCTTATGAAATTTACTAACCTCTCCTTGTCTCAAAGAGAAGTAGATATGAGTAAGCGCCGGCCGGGTGCGTCCATCCTGGGTGGATACCGCCTTGGCAGATCTGAAGACCTCCCGAAAACGACCGCCCTCTGGATGGTCTCTCAGATCTAGGGGTTTCATCTGATTCATTTTATATTCATACTCCCATGGACGCTTTAAGAGCGCCCCTTTTTTTAAAATCGCTCAATAGGCGTTTTTCCGATTAAATCGACACGCTCGGCTGCTGGAAGCCCTTTTTCTGGTCACTTTGACCATAGACGGATTTTTCTTGAGCGGATCACCGATTATTCACAGCCATGGTTATGGCGCGCCGCACTCCCGTGCGGCATCCCTTCGCGTGGCAAGGGATCATAAAAAAGCCGCACAGGAGTGCGGCGCACCGCGTGGGTCCACCGCTTTTGGTTTATCGTTAGGGAATCAAAAAACAGGCCTGGTTCAAATCAGGGTAACACTTCAAATCAAAAAGAAGCCTCCGGCGGCCAGGGAAGGCCCTGGACCCTAGGTTTGTGACGGGCCTTTGGCCCGTCACCGTCACTAGAAAAACCTGTTTGGCAACCTTTGCAAAAGGTTGGCCCCCGGCAGGGCCAACCGAGGCGCAAGCTGAATAGTTATAGTGTTACCCTATTTTAGGCTATTTTGAACCAGGCAAAAAAACAAAAAGCCCCCGGCAGAGATGCCGGAGGCTTTTTGTTTTTTGATCGACTCTTTCGACGGCCCATCGGCCGGTGGTGCCTTGGGCCGTGCCCTGGAATCTTTTTGACCCCTTACATCACCGCCATGGCAAAGTCAGACTGCACATTGCCCAAAAGCACATGCTGCTTAAAGACTTGGCGCATCTTGTTGGCGTCCATGTATTGATACGCCACCGGAGGCGCCCCATCAATCTCCACCGTTACATTAGGCTCACTACTGCACATTCCGAGACAACCGGCGGCCATGACGCGAATATCATCACGATCGCTCACATCCATCTCCTCCATCAGGGCGTCCATGACAGCCCGAGCGCCCGAGGCGATGCCACAGGTCCCCATATGAACGGTCACCAGCACCTTGGACTTTCCTTCACGCAGCGAGATCTCTTTGGCTACTTTCACTTTTAAGGCTTTAAGATCTTCAACAGAGAGTTTTGCCATGTTCACGTCTCCTTCCCGTCTGATGTCTGTTGGCCCTTCACGATCAGGGCATATAATTGCAAGGTCAAAAAAATGCACACATGTTACTGATGCCTTCGGCGGCCCTAGGGGGCCAAAGGCTGGATACATCATATATCGACTGATTTTTTAACGATTCAGCTTACGACTCGCTTGGCCCTATATTCGGGGCCAAATTTTTACCTTCATTTTATAAAGAAAAGGTATTGGTCCCATACTATTTTAGCTTAAAATATAAGCCCGGGTAAAGGCAGATGCGATCTCGAGGCACGAGGGGGCGAAGCGTATCTGGATCTTACTGTCACGGTGTTTTTGCCTTAGGTGGCGTCGCCACCCGTGCCGCCGTTAGGCCTCTTTTTTGAATGTGAACAGTTACCTGACTTTTTTATAAAATTCGCTGTCCCCGCCCCACTAAAGAGC
>JABXKT010000136.1 GCA_013619155.1 Desulfobacteraceae bacterium | reverse complement strand
GGCTTGGCCTCTTTGGTGCGGCCGGAGAGGCGGCGGCCCAGGGGGCCGGTTCTTCTTGGGGTGTGCTTTTTTGAGATGGGGCACCAAAGTCAAAGACGGTCTGCCAGCGTCCCCCCTCTTCGACGAGGCGGATGGCGGCGGAGAAGCGTTTTTTCTTTTTGGAGATAAAACCGCTGTAGGGGCCCGCTTTTTTCGTACGGAGGAGGTAGCCCACCATCTTGGGGGAGAGGTTCTTTCCCGCCATTTTTTTCCAGAGGGTGAAGCCGCAGGCACAGGCGTAGTTTTTGTAGGCCTCCTTGACCGCTTTACCGCAGGCGGGGCAGGGCCCCACCACCTCGCCGCTCCCTTTGCCGGAGACTGGGATCGCCCCTTCTATCGCCATGGCCTTTAGTTCGGCTATGGATTGGGTGACGAAGGTTTTGACGGTGGCCAGGAAGTGGTCGTTGTCCCCCTCGCCCAGGGCGATGCGGTTGAGGCTCATCTCCCAACGGGCCGTCTCTTCCGGGGAGGTGAGGGCCCGGGTGATGGGGGCCTTTTTTAGGGCCTCCACGAGGAAGCACCCCTTGTCTGTGGCGGTGATTGTTTTTCCCTCACGGCGTGAGTACCCGCGTGTGATGAGGGTCTCAAGGGTCTGGGCGCGGGTGGACTGGGTGCCGATGCCCACCTCCCCCCGGAAGAGATCCTTCATCTCTTTTTGTGCGACGTAGCGTCCCGGGTTGGTCATCTCTTTTAAGATGAGGGCGTCTGTGTAGGCCGCCGGGGGGGTGGTCTCTTTTTCCTCGGCCACCACCTTCTCCTTGTTTGCCCCATCCCCTTTGATGAGAGGGGGAATGGCTGCTGCCTCCTCTTTTTTTTCCGCCATGGGCCATGCCTGTCGCCACCCCGCCTCGAGGATGATCTTGCCGTGGGTCTGGAAGGTCTCCGAGGCGAATTGGGTGACGATCTTTGTCTTTTCGTAGTGGCACGGGGGGTGAAAGGCCGCGGCAAAGCGCCTCAGCACCAGTCCGTAGAGTTTGGCCTCATCGGCCGTGGCGCTTGGGGGCAGGTTCTTTAAGGGGATGAGGGCGTGATGGTCGGTGAGTTTGGCGTCGTTAAATACCCGTTTGTTGGTCAGGGCGATACGGCCTGGGTCGACCCCGTGGAAGAGATCCGGGGTGTGGCCAGAGAGCCGGCCCACCAGTTTTTGAATCATGGTCAGGTTCTGGGTGCCCAGGACCCGTGAGTCGGTACGTGGGTAGGAGAGGCACTTTTTCTCCTGGTAGAGTCCCTGGGCCAGGGTCAGGCTCTTTTGGGCGGGAAAGCCGAAGCGTTTATTGGCCTCCTGCTGGAGATCGGTGAGGGAGAAGAGGTAGGGCGGGGGCTCGGATTTTCTCTCTTTCTGGGCGGAGAGCACCACCCCTGGAGCACTCTCTCCGTTCAGCCGTGCCACCAGTGTCTGGGCCGCCTCTAAGTCGAATAGCTGGGTCTCTTTTCCTTTAAACCAGGTACCGATCCAGCGGCCCTTCTCATTTGCAAAGTGAATATTGATGATCAGATAGGGCTCCGGCGTGAACTCTTCTCTGGTCCGTCGCCTCTGGACGAAAAGGGCCAGTACCGCCGTTTGAACCCGTCCCACCGAGTAGAGATCACCCAGGCGTACGGTCAGGGCCCGTGTGCCGTTCATCCCCACCATCCAGTCGGCCACCTGCCTATAGTACCCAGCCCGCCAGAGCCGATCGTAGTCGGTGATGGGCTTCAGGGCGGCCATCGTATCTCGTACCACCGATGGGGTGAGGGCCTGGCTCGTCCAGAAGCGCAGGATGCGCTCCTTGTGGGTGAAGCCTGCCTGTAGGAGGATCGTCCGGGCAATGACCTCGCCTTCACGGCCCGCATCGGTGGCGATAATCACCCGGGTGATACCGGGGCGCTTGAGGAGCTTCTTGATGACGGAGAGTTGTTTGCTACTCTTCTTGATGGGCTTGTACTGAAAGGGTTCCGGCAAGATGGGCAGGGTCTCTAAGGACCACTTCTTAAAGGAGGGGCTGTAATCTTCTGGCGCGAAGAGCTCCACCAGATGGCCCACGGCCCAGCAGATGAGGGTGTCGTCCCCTTCGTAGTATCCCTCCCGTCGGGTACGAACCCCTAAGGCTTTGGAAAAATCGGCGGCCACAGAGGGCTTTTCGGTGATGATAAGAGTGGTCATTTCTCCTTTTTAACGTAAAAAAGGGGAAGAGGAAATACCAAAAGCCGTGCCAGTGTGGGTTCGGTTAAAGAAGCCTCCTATGGTTAAAGTGGACGTGAAAAGCCGAGCCTCCGGCGGCCAGGGAATAAATCCCCTGGACCCCACGTGAGTGCCCACGACCGGCCTTTGGCCCGTCATGGGCACTATGAAATCCTATTTGGCAACCTTTACAAAAGGTTGGCTCCCGGCAGGGCCGCCGGAGGCGTAAGCTGAATAGTTACGCGGCCTAAAAGGCCGGCATTCCACTCTTTCCGGGGTCCCCTTGCATCTATGATTCGTTTTTTAAAGGGTCAAAGAGATACTCCAGGCCGTTGACCTTGATCTCGTAGACCAGACCCAGCATCTCCCCTAAGGGCCCCTTGGGGAGTCCTTCCTGATGAAACCACACCACGTACGGTTCTGGCAGATCCACCAGGAGCATGCCCTTGTGCTTGCCGAAGGGCATTCGCGTCCGGGCGATCTTTAAGAGCATCTCGGGATGGTATATGGGGATTTTCATGGGGGGGCTCCTTTATGGTGTGTTGTGAAAAAAATAGCCTCGGGCGGCCCTGCCGGGAGCCAACCTTTTGCCTTATTTTATCAAGGACGGGGTTGCCACACAAATTTTTACTGTAAGGGTGACGGACCTTTGGTCCGTCACCCTTACAAATTTGGGGCCCAGGGGATTTATCTCCTGGCCGCCAGAGGCAAGTTTCTTGGTTACTTTAACCATAGAAGGCATCGCTGAATAGTGATATCGAGCTTTATAAAGAAAAAGGGGGCCCTTGAAAAGGGCGTTGCCAAAAAAAGAGACATTAAAAAAGCGTTCCTTCCTGGGGCTCCCGTCTTGATTTATAGTGGGTGCGCTGATAGCCTTTTTCCAAGGCGCGTCGGTGGAAGAGCGGTGGTCGCGGGGCCGTGTAATGGGCAATACTTATCTAAGGGCGCTATTTTGTTTGATTTTTTTGTGGTCCGATCGTTGTTTGTTCGATATTTCATGGTGGCCGCCGTCTGCCTGATCCAGTGTCTGGCTGGAGGGTTTGCCCAGGCCTCTCCGCATAAGCGTATCCTGATTCTGCACTCTTTTCATAAGGGGCATGTGTGGAACGACAGTATCTCCCAGGGGATCGATACCGGCCTGGCACGGGTGGATGCGTCCACCATGGGGATTCGTGCCTACTATGAATACATGGATGCCGAACGTTTTGACGACGCCGATCATATGCACCAGCTGGCCGATTTTTTAAATAATAAGTACCGAGACATGGCCTTCGATGTGATTATTGCCACCGATGATTCGGCCTTTCGCTTCCTTCTGGGTGAGAAGAAGAAGATTTTTCCCGACACACCGGTGGTTTTTTGTGGGGTGAACTATTTTGAAGAGTTTGAGATGTTCGGTCACGACCGCTTTACCGGGGTGGTGGAGCGTATCGATATTCTCGCAACGGTGCGCACGGCCCTTCGCCTTCATCCGAGAACCAAAAAAATCCTGGTGGTGGTGGATCAGTCCGATACCAGTATCGCCACCATAAAGACCTTTGTGAAAAATTTTAAGGAGATGGAGAACCCCGCCATCTTTCAGTTTATTCCCACCCTCTCCATGGAAGCCCTCCAAGATGAGGTGAGCTCCCTTCCTCCAGACAGCATCGTTCTCTTCGTTAATTTTACCATGGACAAAACAGGCCGGAAATTTACCATGCAGGAGGGGCTCGAACTCGTGGCCCACGCCTCCAATGCCCCCATCTATACCTTCTGGGATAACTATTTAGAGTTCGGTGTGGTCGGGGGCATGATGGCCAGCGGTAGTGCCCACGGCGAGAAGGCGGCGGAGATCGCCCTGCGGATTCTGTCGGGGACGCCGGTCCAGTCCATCGCCGTCTTTAAGGAGAGTCTCAACCGTCATATGTTCGATTACAGGCAGATGGTGCGTTTTAATATTAAGGAGGCCTCCCTTCCGCCGGGGGCCGAGGTGATCCACGTCCCCTTCTCCTTTTATGATACCTACAAGGAGCTGGTCTGGGGGATTGTGGCAAGTATCGCCGGGCTGGGTATGATTATCTTAATTCTGGTGATGAACACCTTTAAACGAAGGCGGGTGGAGAGGTCCCTAACCTACTACTCAAACCAGTTGCGGGTCTTGAACACCATCGACCGGGCGGTGCTTGCCGGGAGTTTTTCATCGGAGACGGTGCGGGATGTGCTGCATTACGTCCGGGGCCTCTATGTCTGCCCCTGGGCCTGTGTGGTGACCTTCGATTTTGAAAAAAAGAGGGCCACGGTGGTGGCCGTGGAGAGCGCATCGGGGCAAGAGGTGGCCGAGGGGTGCTCCTTTCCCATTGGAGAGTTTAACCCTGAGGCCCTGGCACGGGGCCGGCGTATGACGGTTTTGGGGGATGAGGCCGCTAAAAATACCCTCCTCTCCCGTCTGTCCGCCGTGGAAGGGGGGCTGGACGGATTTGTGAGTGTCCCCCTCATGGCCAATGATGAGCTCATCGGCTCTTTGAACCTCTCCCGGTTTTTGGATCCCGGTTTTACCATCGAGAACCTTGATATCGTCAAGGAGGTGGCCACCTCCCTTGCCGTGGCGATTCAGAGCGTCAACCTTATAGAGGCCACCCTTCAGCACGGCCATGAGTTGGAACGATTGTCGGCGAAGGTGTTTGAGATGCAGGAGACTACCTGCCGAAAGATCTCCTTCGAACTGCATGATGAGATCGGTCAGTCTTTGACCGCGGCCACCTTGAACCTGGCCGCCATGAAGAAGATGATCGCCGCCGGGGGCGGGGCCCGACTCATGGATCTCCTGGCCGATACCGAGGAGATTGTCGGCCATCTCTACGAACAGGCCCATGATCTCTCCATCAGCCTATGGCCCCCGATGCTGCGTGATTTTGGCCTGGGGCCCACCTTGAGGTGGTATTTAAGTCGTATTGGGGAGAAGGTGGATCTTGCCTTGCATCTGGATGCCCCGGATTTTCCTCAGCGGCCCTCCGAGGAGATTGAAGCCGCCGTGTATCGGATTGCTCAGGAGGCCTTAAACAATATTTTAAAACATGCCCGGGCCAGTCGGGTGAATATCTCCTTGACGCGCCGCACCGATGGGATGATTCTCTTCCGGGTGGAAGACGATGGGGTAGGCTTTGACGTTCAGGAGATGTCTGCCGGAGGGCCTCGGAGCCATAAGATGGGGCTTTTGGGTATGCGTGAGCGCATCGCCTGTCTGGGGGGGCGGTTTACCATCACCTCCAGTAAGGGGACGGGGACCTTGATATCAACCGAGATACCGTGGGAAAGAGAGGTGTGATTATGACGAAAATAAAGGTGCTTGTGGCAGAGGATCATACCATTGTCCGTAAGGGGCTCTGCGCCCTTCTCGATGCAGAATCCGATATCGAGGTGGTCGGGGAGGCAGAAAATGGTCGGGAAGCTATTGCCATGGTGGAGGCGCTATCCCCCCATGTGGTCCTGATGGATATTACCATGCCGGAGTTAAACGGTATGGATGCCACGCGCCAGCTAAAAAAAAAGTACCCAGAAGTGAAGATTTTGATTCTCTCCATGCACACCAGTGAGGAGTATATTTTCGAGACCCTTCGTGCCGGCGCCTCCGGGTATCTGGTAAAGCGTTCGGCCACCACCGATCTCATCCAGGCGATCCACGTGGCCCATCGTGGAGACTCCTACTTAAGTCCCGATATATCCAACAAGGTCATTAGCTATTATGTGAAGCAAAAAGAGGTGGGAGAGGAGGATGCGGGTGAACCCGAAGGGCTCGGCAAGTTATCCGGTCGTGAGCGGGAGGTACTCCAGCTCATCGCCGAAGGGCACGCCAATCGTGATATTGCCGAACAGCTCTTTATCAGCCCCAAGACCGTGGAGGCCCATCGATCCAATATTCAACGAAAGCTTAAGATATCCGGTACCGCAGGGCTGACCAAATACGCCATTATTAAGGGGCTTGTGGATCTGGGCTTTTAACCGGCGGCTTTTTTATTCAAAGAAAAAAACAGGCCGGCAGATCTGTGTTTCCTTTGAACGCCTAGGGAGGGAGACGCGGATGAAAATTTATGCACCGGATCTGTTTTTATAAAATAAGGGCAGGGGTTTGGCCCGGCAGGTGGCACCCTGGTGTGGAGAGACGTGTTCCCGCCTTTTTTTGAAATCTTGACATCAAAAGGTTTAAACTATACGCAGTATGGAAATAATAGAAATTAGGAAAAGAATTACTTTTTTTAAATGATGTGAATGCCCTGTCATGGGTGGGTGGATATGGAGAGCCAATGAGTGTTCTTAAATTTTCTATACCGGAAATATTTTTTGGCCGAGAAAGCTTGAAGTATTCCAGTGTGTGCGCCAAGCGGCTGGGAGCCGAAAAGATCTTTTTTGTCACCGACCCGGGGCTGGAGCAGAGCGGCTGGATTGATGTGCTTTTTGATATTTTCGAGGATGAAAATCTGGAGTGGGTCCACTACTCCAATGTCGCTTCGAATCCCAGGGACTGGCAGATTCATGAGGGCGCGGATCTCTATCTGGATGAGGGGTGCGATGTGGTGGTCGCCTTAGGGGGGGGGAGCCCCATGGATGCGGCCAAGGGGATTGCCTTAGTGGCCAGTAACGGTGGCCGTGTACAGGACTATGAGGGGGCGAACAGGATTCAACGCCCCTTGCCGCCTATGATTTTTATGCCGTCCACGGCGGGCAGTGGCTCGGATGTCTCTCAGTTTGCCATCGTCACCGATGTGGAGCGGCGGGTTAAGATGTCCATTATCAGCCGGACCTTAGTGCCCAATATCTCCATCATCGACCCCATCCTCCTCACTACCAAATCCCGTGAACTCATTATCTCATCGGCCATCGATGCCTTTGCCCATGCCGTGGAATCCTATCTCTCCCCCATTGCCTTCTCCATTACGGAGATCCACTCCCTAAAGGCCATGGAGCTGATCATGAAATACCTCCCCCGGGCCTTGCAGAGCAACGATTTAGACGATCTGGAGCAACTGAGCATCGCCGGGACCTCTGCCGCCATGGCCTTTAGTAACGCTGGGCTTGGGGTGGATCATGCCCTGGCCCACTCCTTAGGGGGGATGCTGGATGTGGTCCATGGCCTCATTCATCCCGTCCTGCTTCCCCATGTGCTGCGTTATAATATGGTGGTGTGTCTCGATAAGGTGGCCGATATCGGCCGTATCGTCTTGGGGCGCTCCCTGGGGACGCCCGAGGCGACGGCGAAGGCGGGTATCGAGAAGTTGGAGGCCTATTTTCACTCCCTGGGTGTGGCCACCCGATTGAGGGATATCGTCTCGGACCGGGTGAACCTCTCCCAGATCTGTGAGATGGCGATTCAGGATTCGTGCGTGTTGAGCAATCCACGTGTTGCCACCGTGGAGGGATTAATGCAGATATGTGAGGCGGCCTGGTGATGAAAAAAGCAACGACGTTAAAAGATATTATCGGGTTGGAGCATACCAAACTCGGTTTTTTTGGGGAACTCAAGAAGAAAAATGCCGAGCTTCGGGACTCGAATATAGAGTTGGAGCGTCGGCAGCGGGAGATTCAGGCTATTTTGGACGGGATCACCGATGTGATGGTGGTGGTCTCCTTTAACTTTACCATGATCTCCGTGAATCATCTCTTTGCCGATGTCTTTCAATCCGAGGACCCCCGGGGGGATTTTTGTTACCGGGTATTTCGGAAACGGGACGATCCCTGCCCCGATTGCCCCATGATCATCGCCCGGGAGACGAATCAGGTCTGCCGGAAGCTTCATATCTATAATATTGCCGGAAAGAACCATCAGTTTGAGATTACCGCCTCTCCCATACGCTGGTCCAATGGTCGGAGTTATCGCTTCCTCCTGCTCCTGCGGGACGTGACCCTGGAAAAAGAGTATCAGGCGCGCTATCACCATGCGGAGAAGATGGCCACCATCGGAGTATTGGCCGCCGGAGTGGCCCATGAGATCAACAACCCCTTAACGGCGGTGAGTGGCTTCTCCAAGGGGCTCAAGCGGCGTTTGCCCCGTCTCGAGGAGAGTCTCAAAGAGGGACGGGTCTCCGATGATCTTATGGCCGATTTCCATGAATACCTCGACACGATCTTAGGGGAGTGCGAGCGGTGCCGGGATATCGTCCAGGAGCTGCT
The DNA here is from genome assembly GCA_013619155.1 of Desulfobacteraceae bacterium. Classification (GTDB taxonomy): domain Bacteria; phylum Desulfobacterota; class Desulfobacteria; order Desulfobacterales; family Desulfolunaceae; genus Desulfoluna. Next base: position 1,995 of record JABXKT010000136.1, on the reverse strand, counting down.
CACCTTCAGCCCGAGAAAGAAGGTGGAGTTTGTCCTCGTGGATCTGAAAGCCTTGGTGGTGGATGTGCTGAAACTGTTGCGGTATCAATTGCATCAGCGTTCACCCCGTATCATCTGCCTGGAGCTGGATGAGTTGGTCTCCTCGGTCATGGGGGTGGGCGCCGAACTCAAGCAGGTGCTTCTCAATCTTATTTTTAATGCCCTGGCAGCGATTCAGGAGAAGGGCCACATTACCATTGGTATTCGCCGAATCGATGACTGGATCGTGCTCTTTGTGAAGGACACGGGGTGCGGAATTCCCTTGGATCATCTTGACAAGTTGTTTGACCCTTTTTTTACGACAAAGCCTGTGGGACAGGGCACGGGTATTGGCCTCTCCACCTGTTACAATATCATCCGGCAGCATAAGGGGGAGATTGTGGTGGAGAGTGTGGAAAACAAGGGCTCCATTTTTTATGTGAAACTTCCCTTACCCACGACGATGGAATAAGAATGACAAAAAAAGACCTTTTTCATATCTTGGTGGTGGACGATGAAAAATCGATTCGCCGATTGCTTGAAAAGGAGATGGCGTCTCCCCAGAGGGTTATCCACACCGCAGGTTCAGCAGAACAGGCCTTTGCCGCCATCCGGCGGCAGGTGTTTGATGTCATTCTTCTGGATATTCGCTTACCCGATGCCAATGGCCTCGACCTCATGGGCCAGTTTCAAGAGGAGGTCCCCGGGGTGCAGGTGATTCTCGTCACCGGGCACGGTGAGGTCAATGATGCGGTGGATGCCATGAAAAATGGGGCGTGGGACTATATCACCAAGCCCTTCGATTTAGATGTCCTGGATCAGGTCGTGGAGATGGCCTTTCAGCGTATTCGCGTGCAACGGGAGCGCCAATTTTACCGCAAGGAGGCGGGAAAGAAAAAAAAGAGCGCCTACCCCCAGGAGATTATCGGTCACTCTTCCTCCATGACCCAACTGCGTTACCTCATCGATAAGGTCGCCCCGGCCCATGTGCCGGTATTGATCACCGGGGAGAGTGGGACGGGAAAAAATGTGGTCGCACGGGTGATTCATAATCAGAGTCAGCGCTCGGATAAGCCCTTAATTACCAAGAACTGTGCCACCCTTCAGAGTGAATTGGTGCGAAGTGAGCTCTTCGGGCATTGTCGGGGGTCCTTTACCGGGGCCAATGAATCACGGGATGGGCTCCTTGCCATGGCCCATGAGGGGACCCTGTTTCTCGATGAGATTGGCGAACTTCCCATGGGGGTTCAGGCCACCTTGCTCCGGGTGATGGAGACCCAGACCTTTCGGCGAGTGGGGGAGAAAGAGGAGAAGAAGGTTGATTTACGCTTTATCTTTGCCACCAACCGAAACTTACGTGCGGAGGTGGATGCGGGCCGTTTTCGTGAAGACCTCTACCATCGATTAAATGTATTTAATATTAAGCTCTTGCCCTTACGGGATCGTACGGTGGAGATTCCAGTGCTCATGGAGTATTTTCTTGAGCAGCTGCGCGTGGGTAAACAGCCCCCCTGCCGTGTCTCCAAGCGGGTGATGCAGTATTTTATGGTATACCACTGGCCGGGCAATGTCCGTGAGCTTCACAACGTCATCGAACGGGGGGTGATTCTGGCGGAGAATAACCTCATCACAGAGCAGGCTCTGCCCACTGAGATGCGTGAGTCTCTTAGCGATGACTCCTTGGAGCAGCCCTTTCTCCCCTTACGGGAAGTGGAGAAGAAACATATGCTAAAAGTCCTGGACCATGTCGATGGCAACCGGTCCAAGGCCTCTGAGCTCTTGGGCGTCAGTCGAAAAACCCTGTATCGAAAACTTCGGGAGTCGTAAGGCTTTTTAAAAAGAGATGATGGATCACCGCCTCTCATAAAGTGAGGTGTGAGACGACAAAGGCCGGTAAGGCCCCTTAAGAAGAGGGGTGTTACCGGCCTTATTTTTAAAAAAGTGTCTTGGTCTCTTGATTGCGGACCTCTAATTTAG
>JABXKT010000135.1 GCA_013619155.1 Desulfobacteraceae bacterium | reverse complement strand
GGGCTCTTTATCATGACCCTCATCGCCTTTGGCCTGGGGTGGCATATGGTGATGGCCATCGGGGGCGCGGATATGCCTGTGGTCATCTCCATGCTCAACTCCTACTCGGGGTGGGCAGCGGCGGTCACGGGATTTATGCTGGGTAACGATCTCCTGATTATCGCAGGGGCCCTGGTGGGCTCCAGCGGTGCTATTCTCTCCTATATCATGTGCGAGGCCATGAACCGTAGCCTGATCCGTGTCATCTTCGGGGGGTTTGGTACATCTGGAGGACGTATCGCCAGCGGGGAGGGAGGCGGAGAGGCCCTGGCCACCAGTGTGAATGAGACGGCCGCTCTGCTTACGGCCGCCAGTGAGGTGGTGATTGTGCCTGGATACGGTATGGCCGTGGCCCAGGCCCAGCATCTCGTCTTTGCCCTGACCCAGCGATTGCAAGGGAAGGGGGTGAGGGTTCGCTTTGCCATTCATCCGGTGGCCGGTCGCATGCCCGGGCATATGAATGTGCTTCTTGCCGAGGCCCGGGTTCCCTACGACATTGTCCTGGAGATGGATGAGATCAACGAGGGGCTGGCCACGACCGATGCTGTGCTGGTCATCGGGGCCAATGATATTGTGAATCCATCGGCCCTTGAGGATCCCATGAGCCCCATTGCCGGCATGCCGGTACTGGAGGTGTGGCGAGCAGGGCGCGTCGTGGTGCTCAAGCGTAGCATGGCCACCGGTTACGCCGGGGTGGAAAATCCCCTTTTCTTTAAAGAGAACACCCGCATGCTCTTTGGGGATGCCAAGGCGAGTATCGAAGGCCTTTTGACGGCATTTTAAATGCGGTACCTTAAAAAAAAGAGGGGGCCCACGGCCCCCTCTTTGCCTCTTTTTTCCCCGCCTCTCTCTTCCCTGTGACACATCTCTTCTTCCTATCTCGTGTGCGCCCCCTTTTTTTTATTGTTTCTGTGGATCGAAACCGCCGAGAGCTCGCCTGGGTGATCTATATCTTCTTGTAAATAAAGTTAAAAATTGACAGGGAGTCCGGCGCTAAAAAAAAAGAGAGCGGCGCCTATAAAAAATCTTGACAGGTGTTTCTGGCTCTGACATAAAGCGCCCAACGTTATGTGGTCACCGTGGTCCAAATCCCTTTGGATTCCGGTATTTTCTTGACTCTTTTTTTATTCCATGGAGCCCCTTTTTTTTCGTTTTTTTTTCGTTTTTTTGACGGGGTGGGTCCCACATACGAACCTCCCGATAATTCCTTAAGATACCCAATCCATTTTTTTAAAATTGACACACCTTAATAATCGCTAGGATTCGTCAGCGTTTGCGCATTTTTGCGCTCTCCATTGCATGGGCTGAAGGATTCGGTGTGTCTGGAGGCCCGGCCATGCTTCAAAAAGATTTTACCTACTCTATTCTCTGGAACTGTTGCCTCATCATCTTTGGCACCCTGATCTGTGTCATCGGTCTGAAGGGGATTGCCGATCCCCATGGTTTCGTACCGGGGGGGCTCTTTGGTCTCGCCTTCTACCTCTACTACCTTACCGACTGGATGGATCCCGGGGTGATATTTACCCTTTTAAACATTCCTATGTTTATCATCGGAAAATTCTTTATCAGCGGCCGGTTCCTGGCATACAGTTTTTTGGCCATGGCGGTGGCCTCGGTGAGTTACACCTTGATTCAGGTGGATTTCGGTATTGTTAATCAGCTCTATGCGGCGGTGACCTTTGGGGTCTTCGTGGGCGTTGGCTCTGGGATTGTGCTTCGGTCACTGGGCTCCAGTGGCGGGATCGATATTATCGCTGTGATTCTCTACCAGAGATTTAATATCGGGATGGGCAAGTTCTTCATGGCCTTTAACCTGGTGCTCTTTAGTTTTAGTTTTTTAACCATGAACACCGATCTGGTCATTGCCTCCATCATTTCGGTATTTGTGACCTCGGTATGCATGGATTATGTCCTCTCCATGTTTAACCAGAGGAAGATGGTCCTCGTGGTTACCGAGAAGGGAGAGTGTATCTCCCGGGAGATCTTGGATAAGCTTAAAATCGGTGCCACCTTTATTAATGGGCAGGGGGCTTACACCGGTCATGATAAGAAGATTTTGATGACCATCATCAACAATATTCAGCTCAAACGCCTGGAACAGATTGTGTTTACCAAAGATGAGAAGGCCCTTTTTATTGTGGAGAATACCTTCAGCGTCATTGGCTCTACCTTCTCAAAACGGAAGATTTACTAACACGTTCAGGCTGTTTTTCTCTTTTTTAAAGTGGCGGGCAAAGCCCGCCACTTTTTTTATCCCCGGCGTAAGGGCCGGAGCAGATGATATCTGCTCGGGATTCGACTCTACGCCTCACTAAATGCACACACGCTGTGTGGCACCCCCCTTTTTATAAAGTTAAGGCCAAGCGAGGCCACACTTTTACCGTCTTGTCTCCTATGGTTACAGTGACCAAGAAACAGGCCTCCGGCGGCCAGGGACTGGCCCCCACGTGTGTGACTGTAAGGGACCGTTGATCCCTTACAGTCACTATAAAAACCTGTGTGGTACCCTTTCCAAAAGGTTGGCTCCCGGCAGGGCCAAGTGAGGCGATACTCTAGCCGCACGGCCTCCGGTGGCAAGGGTGGCTTCGACACGTGAGGCAAAAACACCTGAGAAAGCAGAGATACCCCGCACCTTATCCCTCGTTCCTTATTCCTTTTCTCATCACACCTTAAATTTATCGACCAGAGATTTGAGCTCCTCGGCAGAGTGGGAGAGCCCCACAGTACTTGTGTTTACCTCTGCACTTCGAGACGCGATATCCCCCATGAGTCGGTTGACCTCTCCGATATCTGCGGCAATGTCACCGGTGACCGAGGTGTTTTCGGCGATGTTGGTGTTCACGTCATTGACTCCTTGGGCGGCCTGGTTGACGTTTTTGGAGATCTCCCGCGTGGTGGCGGACTGCTCTTCAACGGCGGCGGCGATGGTACCTACCATCTCATTGACCGTATGGATGGCTCGGTTGATTTCGTTGATTTCATTGATTGTTCGTGTGGCCGCGCCTTGGTTGGATTCGATTTTTTCTCGAATCTCCTGGGTGGCGCGTGCGGTGAGCTCGGCCAACTCCTTGATCTCTGAGGCCACCACGGCAAACCCTTTTCCCGCATCGCCGGCGCGTGCCGCCTCGATGGTGGCATTTAAGGCCAGCAGTTTGGTCTGTTCTGAGATATTTGTGATGGTCTCCACCACTTTTCCGATCTCCTCGGCGGAGGTTCCGAGCTCTTTTACCTCGGCAGAGGCGCTGTTGGCTTGATCGACGGCAATGCCGGTGGCCTCTCGGGCCTGTTCCGAGTGCTGGGCAATCTCATTGAGAGAGGCCGTCATCTCCTCGGTGGCCGCGGCAATCATGGAGATGTTACTCGTCGCCTGTTCCATGGTGGCAGCCACGGAGGTAAAGCGTATATTCATCGATTCGATGGCCGTGGTCGTTACGGTGGTTCGCTCCGTCATGGTTTGGGTATCGGTGCTCATGCGGGTGGAGAGCGTCTCCAGGCCGGTAAAGGCGGTGAGAAGATCGCCGGCATTATGGTTGATGTGATTGATGATGGTCTGGAGCTGGGCGATGAAGGTGTTGAACCATGTGGAGAGCTCTCCCACTTCGTCACGGCTGGTGATGGCAAGGCGTGTGGTTAAGTCACCGTCCCCTTCGGCGATCTCTTTGAGACCGTGGACCACTTGGTTGATGGGGTGGGTAATGAGACGAGCCATATACCAGGCAATAGCGATGGAGGTTCCGGCCGCTAAAAGACCCAGGGCGAAAAACCATCGGGTCATGGTGGTGGCACGGTCACGAGTGGCGGCTCCCATGGCAAATACCTCATGCTGTTTTTCAGAGATGAGTTGCTGCTGGGCGTTGATGTGTTGTTTTTTTGCATCGATCTCTGAGATGGCCTCTTGGATGCGCGTCTCCTGAATGGCTTGAAGTTCGCCAATAATGACACGGGTGGCCGTAAATGCTTTGAATGCAGAGCCCGAATCGCTGGCCTTTCGAGCAAAGCGAAGTTTTCCGGGTGTGTTGGCCAGGACGAAGACATGCTGGCTCTTCTTTTTCCATAGTGTCAGGGCGTCGGAAAACTGGGTATAGAGGGCCTGGCTCGCCTCGGTGTCGAATTTTATGGCGGCCTGGAGCATGCTTGCCTCCAGATGTTCGATGCTCTCGGTGCTGGCCTTCTGGGCCGCCGTAATCTCGTTGGGCTCACTTGCCACCAGGGACATTTTTTCGGCAATGGCTGCACGGTTCAGGTCTCGATCTGCCACCATCATGGCCTTGATGCTTTTTTGGAGGGACTGCAATTGGACGATGTCCCTGTTGATTAAGGGGAGCATCTCATCGGTGATCATGGGGATGATCTGTTTTTCGATGAGTACGGTGAACTGGTTGTTTACGATCTCATCTAAATCTGATGAGAGAGCGCCTAAGGTCCAGCGGCCCAGTAAAATTAAGAGGAAAAGGGAGAGGATCGGGATACCGATGATGAGGGTAAATTTTCGATTGAGACTCACTGTACAATCTCCTGGATGAAGGGATCGTGGATCATCCGTGTCAAAGGTGGGGATTTTATGGTGTGCACACGCCCCACTCTTAGGAAATATAGTAGGGGTGTGTCTGTTTGTTTTATGGGGACGTAAGCGGTGGCCCATCATGGTGCTGCCCGAATTCTGGGCCTTTTTTATGATCATTTATTAACGATTGGTGGGTCTTTTTATGGAACAGCGCCGCGTCCATTTTTTCGATGGCAGGCACATCGTCCCTTCTTTTCCTTAAAGAGACGTGCGCCTGTATCGGTTTTTGACAGCACAGGTGAAAGGGGCACCCCCTTTAACGATTGGAGGCGCTGTTTTTACCGTGAGCTGAATGGCGAATTATAATTTATCTAAGAAGATACCGATGAGGACACCCCCCACCACGGTGCCGTCGGTATCGATAAGGGGCAGGGCCACATGTTGAAGTTGGGTGTTTTCTGCCTTGTCAAATTTGATGGGGCCCACTTCGATGCTCTGTTTTTTGACGGTTTTTCTATACTTGCCCTCATCTCCCTGCCAGTAATCGTTGGGGATTCTATGGGCCCCTACGGTGGCACCCTGGTTGTCAAAGGCAAAGCCTTTACTCATCGGGGGAAGGGTGGTGGCCAAATTCTGGAGAGCGCGTCCACAGGGGTTGGTCAGGAGGGCGTCCATGATGGGGAGGGTCTCCTCGGCATCTATCCACTCGGCATCTATTTTTTGAATCTCTGCAAGGGTTAGATGTTTGGCATTTTGAGCCTTGGCAGCCTCTATAAGGGGGGGAGCCGTGCATAGATGGATGAGGCTTTTCTTAACGAAGGCTTTTAGAGCCACGGATCCTTTGGGGGCCGTATCGATATCATGGCAGACCTTGGTTAACATGGTATCCACAGTGGCGGTGGCGGCATGGGCGTGGGGTACGCTCATGAGACATAAGAGGGCACAGGCAGCGATGGTTTTTTTCATGGAGTTCTCCTTGATATTTTTTTAGGGGCTATTTTTCTTAATAGTGAATGACGGTTCCTGCACCAAGGGGGTTGACCGCTTGGGGACCGTAGATTTTTTGAAAGTATGAGATGGCCGTGGTCCCGGTGCAGTGCCCCCCGTAAAAGGTGAAGTCGTCTGCCTTCACCCTGTTGGTGTAGGCGATGGCCCGTTCCAGGACCTCCGGTGAGGCGCTCTTCAGGTGAAGTCCCCCCACTACCGACAGGATCTTCTCGGATGGGAATTTTTTCATGATGGTTTTCAAGATGTTGATGTATCCGGCATGGGCGCATCCGAATATGACGACGAGGCCTTGGGGGGTTTGTGCCACGAGGGTGGCATCATCGATCATTGGGCAGGGGCCGGTTCCGTCTTCGTTAAAAAACTTGCCCTGAATGGGTTGGTAGCTACCCGTCTCGCGGGGGATGTCTGTAAAGAAATAGAGTCCCTCATCGAGTTGGGTAATGCCGTTGACCGGTTTGAAGGCCGCCTGAGCATATTTTCTGGCCAGGTAAGGCATGCCACAGATACGCACCGGGGCATTTTTTTTGATCCCAAATTGCTTGTGCCAGATGTAGGGGTGGCCATAGACGGGAGGGGCACCTGCCATGCGGGGGTAGAAGCTGAGGCCCCCGGTATGATCGTCATGGCCGTGGCTGATGGCGATTCCGGAGAGATGGTCCAGGGATATGCCCATCGTCTCTGCATTTTTTTGGTAGATATCCGTAGTGCCTGTATCCATGAGCCATTGATGTCCGTTGGGTAGCTCTAGGAAGATGGAGACCCCATGTTCGGTGGAAAATGCCGTAGATGTTGCCGTATCATCACAGAGGATGGAGAGTGTCAGGCCGGATGGGGTGGCCCCCATGGCGCCGCTGACTAGTATGGGGATGAATAGAAGGGCGGCGGTGAGGATGAACCGGGCTTTTTTCTGAATAGAGTCACGCATTATTGTACTCCTTTACGCGTAATAGCTATCATTCATGGGACCTTTTTTGAAATACACCATGAATGACCAGGGATTTATAGAGATCCGTGGCTATGGATTCTATAAGAAATATGAATAGAATTTATTTCGGCTGGATATTGAATAGCTTTAGGTAAAATTAAAGAGACGGGGATATGGCAGTAGGTAAATAAATAGAGTGCAATTAAATTGCCTACTTATATTACTTGATATTATTTTATAATAATCTTTAATTGTTATTTATACGCATCTTTATATAGTATCTTTGCAGGGAACATAATCAAGTCAATTGTATTGATGTGATACCCCTTATTTTTTACTCGCCTAATTTTGTTTGCTATTTTTTTGGGTGCCACTTCTATGTACTCTTTTTTTGGGGGGGGTATGGGGTGAGGGCTGTCTTCGGAGAACGGTGCCTCCTTAGAATAAATGAAGGAGAGATATGCGAATATGATGGCTGCTGGGTTTCGCTTTTGGTGTGCGTATTCATCCATGACATTTTTATCGTTCCATCGTACTATATGGATGTCATCTCACTGAATATGTAACCAAAACGGAGGTGGACCATGGAACATTCAAACTGGGAGAAGGTGACCTTTCATGCGATGGTTGTCTCCGAGAAGGAGGGGGCCTTTGTACGCACTATCGAGACCCGCGCCATTGTGGATTTACCCGTGGGGGAGGTGCTGATTCGTGTCGGATTCTCCTCTTTGAACTGGAAGGATTGTTTGTCGGTGATGGGTAACCCCGGGGTGACTCGGCACTATCCTCACACCCCGGGTATTGATGCGGTGGGCATTGTGGCCGAATGTACCAGCGGGCGTTTTCATAAGGGCGATAAGGTGATTGTGACCGGTTATGACCTTGGCATGAATACCCCGGGAGGCTTTTCTGAATACATTCGTGTGCCGGATGCCTGGGTGGTGAAGCTCCCCGAAGGGCTGACACGAAAAGAGTCTATGATGCTGGGGACTGCCGGGTTTACCGCGGGACTCTCCATAAAGCGTCTCCTCGACCATGGCATCACCCCGGATATGGGCACCATTCTCGTGACGGGTGCCACCGGCGGTGTGGGGAGCCTTGCCGTGATCATCTTGAAAAAACTGGGATTCACCGTGGCCGCCGTCAGTGGCCGGGAGGAGAGGCAAACGTATCTGACCTCCCTCGGTGTGGATGAGGTGATCCCCCTGCCCGAGGCGGTGGGCAAGGGCAGCAAGGCCTTGGGGGAAGAGCTCTGGGCCGGAGTGGTGGATGTTGTGGGGGGGGATGTCCTGGAGACGGCCATTAAAAATACCAAACCCCGGGGCTTGATCACCTGCTGTGGAAATATTCGTTCCGGTGAGCTTCGTTCCTCTATCTATCCCTTTATTCTTCGTGGCATCTCCCTTTCCGGTATCGATTCGGCTACCTGTTCTATGGATGAACGCATGATTGTCTGGGAGAAGCTGGCCGATGCCTGGAAACCCGATCATCTCGAGTTGGTTGTCGAGAGCCTCAATGGCTTGGAAGAGCTGGATGCTCAGATTGAGCGTATGCTGAAAGGGGATCGCACCGGCCGCAGTGTCATCCATCTCCCTTGATACATGATGCATGACGCCGCGCCATCTTTATTGAGGCTTTGATGGCGCGGTTTGTCATGGATCCATAGGCGTCACTGTTGGAGCCGTGCTTTTTTATACCACCGATGCCATGTGGATCCTGAGATCTTTAGAGTGGCGTTTTCTGCCCGTGTGTCCTTTCTCGAACCCTGTTCGACAAATCCATGATTCATTAATTTAGGAGGCGTTATGGAATCCCTTGTGGTGAAACTACAGGAGTGGATGGCTTTTTATGGATTAAAGGTGGTGGCGGCATTGATTATTCTCGTGGCAGGGCGTATTGGCGCCGGCCTTATTCGCCGTGTGATTCGACAGGTGATGATAAAGGCTAAGGTGGAGTCCACCCTCATCTCCTTTGTCTCTAGTGTGGTCTATGTGGGTGTCATGGCCTTTGTGGTGATCGCCGCCCTTGGCAAGCTGGGGGTGCAGACCACCTCCTTTATCGCCGTGATTGGTGCCGCCGGTCTGGCCATTGGTCTGGCCCTTCAAGGGTCTCTTTCCAATTTTGCTTCCGGGGTTCTGCTGGTTATCTTTACCCCCTTTAAGGTGGGGGATTTTATAGAGGCCGGAGGCGCTGCAGGTTCTGTCAGTGAGGTCGGGATTTTTTCCACCATCATCAAGAGTACGGATAACAAGAAAATTATTATCCCCAACGCCCAGGTGACGGGGGGAACGATTATTAACCATACCTCAGAGGATGTGCGCCGGGTGGATATAGTGGCGGGGGTGGGCTACGGCGATGATCTGGATTTGGTGAGAGAGACCCTAACGGCGGTGTTGGCCGCAGAGCCCAGGGTGCTGAAGACACCCGAGTTTACCATTGCCGTTAGTGAGTTGGGGGACAATAGCGTGAATTTTGTGGTGCGCCCCTGGGTGAAGACAGCCGATTATTGGGGGACCTGGTTTGCCCTCCATGAGGCGATCAAGAAGAGCTTCGATGCCAAGGGGATCACCATCCCCTTTCCCCAGCATGACCTGCATCTGGACATGCCCTTAGAGGCATTTCGCCCCGTGGAAAGGGCGGGTGCCGAAACTTAAGTCGTAAGAAGAGCGGGGGCATTTTTTAGGGGCCACAGCGGTGTCGGTGATATCGCCCTCGATGGGGGGGACTCTATTACCCGGAGGCATCCTTGTGAGCCCTCTTTTTTTTCCATCCCCGTCATTAGGAGAGACAGGTACAGAGCTCTTTGAATATGGTTTTATTGTATTTCCCCTCACAGATCACCTCGTTTTTAATGAAGTTCAAGGTCTCAAAGGGGGTCTTTGTCTTGCGATGCGCTTTCTCCTGGTGCGTAAGGTATTCATAGCTGTCGATGAGTCCGATGAGCTGGGCTTCAAAGCTTAGGTGGGCAATGCCACGGGGATAGCCACTGCCGTCTAAGCGCTCGTGGTGCTCTAAGATGGCCCGGGAAACGGATGGGTCGAAGGCTTTTGTCTCTTTGACGATATCGTGGCCGATGGCGGCATGTGTTTTATACTCTGTAAACTCTGGGTTTGTGAGTTTGCGGTTGGTGATGACGATATTGGAATCCAGGCGCGTCTTTCCAATGTCGTGGATGAGGGTTGTGAGGGCCAGCCGGCGGGAATCTTCGGTCGAAAGTTTGCAGTGATTGCAGTAGAGCATGGTCATGGCCATGGTATTGATGGCATGGTCCATGGTGGGGCGATTCTTAAGGGAGGTCTCGGCCAGATTTTTTAGGAGGGGGGTGTTGTTCTGGTAGCCCTCAAAGACGATGTCGATGGTCTCGGGAAGCTCTTTGAAGGGGGGATCAAAGGGGTGGGTCATGGCCTCTTTGACGATGTCACCGAGGATGGATTTCACCTTGGGGAGGTCTTTGGCTCGGAGGCATTGATGAAGGTGGGTATTGAAACTTTTCTGCAATTCGGTGATGGCCACCTGGTTGTCGTCTTTGTGAATATAGGTTTGGGCAGGACGGGTCCTTGCCTCTTGGGAGAAGTTGATGCGCTGCCCTTTGGGTTTGTATAGGACGAAATCTCCATTGTCAGCCTTATAGTAAAGAGGGACAGCCTGGTAGTAATGAATTTGACTCTCTTTGATCAGAATAAAATCGTCCATAGTGTGTACCATATTTTTAAATAAGAGCCCGTGTCGAGTCTTATGCCGGTGTGGCAGGTTCCATTGTGACTGACGGGTTTCACCTGGTGTAGATATCGGCGGATGGCGCTCACATCTTTACGCATTTGTCACCCCCCCCCTTAAGGCGCCCTGGGAGGCGCCACGGGGGTGGGTAAGCGGATTTACCCCTGGGACGGGGTGACACCGCTTTTTTATCTGCCGTTAAGGGGTATGGGGTGATGGGGCAAGGG
>JABXKT010000134.1 GCA_013619155.1 Desulfobacteraceae bacterium | reverse complement strand
CGGTGATGGGCCAAAGGCCCGTCACCGTCACAAACCTGGGGTCCAGGGGATTTATTCCCTGGCCGCCGGAGGCTTCTTTTTGATTTGAAGTGTTACCCTGATTTGAACCAGGCCCCATTTTTGATCATTTTAACCATAGAAGGCACCGTTGAATCGTTACAAAGAGACACCAACGGTCGGTCAACGCCCCATCCTTTTTCATCGTCCAGGCCCCGCCTCTTTTTTCTCCCAAAGGCCGATACATGCCGAGAGTGTGGCCGTCAGAATCAGATAACAAAACGCCACGGTAAACCAAATTTCAAAGGTCAAGAAGGTATCGGAGACGATGCTCTGCCCCTGCATGGTGAGATCAAAGATAGAGATGGTACTCACCAGGGCCGAGTCTTTAATGAGGGAGACCCCTTGCCCGGCCAGCATGGGAAGCATCTGCCTCAATGCTTGGGGGAGGATCACATAAAAAAAGGTCGGCAGGGCACCCATTCCCAGACTGAAGGCGGCCTCCCACTGCCCCCGGTCCACGGCCAGGATGCCGGAGCGGATAATCTCAGAGGCATAGGCACCTTCGAAGAGAGAGAGAGCGGCTACGGCGGAGGTAAACGCCGAGATATCGAGAACCGGAGCGATGACAAAATAGATGACAAAGAGTTGAATTAAAAGAGGCGTATTGCGAATAATTTCCACATACCCCACCACCATCGCATTTAAAACCGGGGATGAGCTAAGGCGCATTAAGGCGGTGGAGACACCAATTCCCAGGGTAAAAACAAGGCTGATACCCGAAATTTCAAGGGTCACCCCCATCCCTTCCATCAGCGGACCTGCTTTTAGCCCCCCATCGGTGAGGGTGAACAGATAGGGCCAGACCCGATACCATTGCCAATTATAACTCAGATGGTGATAGCCATAAGTAAAAAGAGCCACCAGAAAAAGGAGGAAAATAGCCGTCGTACCATAGACCCTCACTCCCCATTTTAAAATTTCATAGAATGATCTGCGATGATAGCTCATACCATTTATAGCTCTATCTCCCATAGAGTATTGAGAGTCAGGCGATGAGCAACCCATAAAAGATAAACCCAAGCAATCTATGCCATCCTGAACTCTTTTAGTGTCGAGGCATTGTATAGAAAACACCCCTTAAAAACAACACCCTTCAATTGAGGGCCGTAGCAAAAATAAAACATACAAAAAGCGATGCCTCCGGAGATGAGGGTGGCGAAGCCCCTTAGCTAAAAACACCTTGAAAGCCAGTTAGCGCTGCATTTTGCCCCGCTCCTCGGGGCAAATTACAGTGGCACGCTTATAAATTTTTTTTCTTATCAAACTCCTGACATATAGCCTAAGAAGGGGCAAGCCCATTTCCTTAGATTCCTCCTAAAAAAGAGACCATCATGTGCAACTGAGAAAATGCCACCACGTACAGCCTCGGCCTGGAATGGACCTTAGGGACCATCCTGACCCTTCGCAAAAGATACATCTGGGAGCCCATCCCCCGTTCCCGATACGCGCCTCGACTTTATCTGGCCTGATGGCGACAAATACGCCGTCTCTATAACCATCGATATGATCATCAATTACGCCACTATTGACGACCACCGCGTCCCCCATGGCCAGAGCGAGGCCCTTAAACAATGCAAGAGAAGGTGCCCGGTCAAGCTGAGCATCGACGGATGCATCGTCAGCGGAGGCGTCACGCCCCATATTTTACCTTGACAGGCCCGGAGCCCCCGGGATATTTGTGTCCACAAACCAACCTGGACTCCTCATCAAAAAAAATTAGCGGCATCTCCTCACCGCCAAACCTCCAACCGATAGTAGATCCTGACGAGTCCACCACACCCGAGCAATGGACACCACATGTCACAAGATATTATCAACAACGAATGCATCGTTTTCCTTCTGGCCAAAGCCAACCAGAAAGCCCAGAAGAACCTTAAAAAACGCATAAAAGCCATGGGCCTCACCCCCGTTCAGGGCTTGGTTTTGGGCGTGATTTACGAGGAGAATGGACTGAAGGCCAGTGATATCGGCCAGCGCCTGACCCTAGATAACGCGACCATTTCAGGGGTTTTAAATCGCTTGATGGACCAAGGATGGATCACCCGAAGAAGCGATGAAAAGGATCGCAGAGTTCAGCGCATCTTTCTCACCTCCCAGGCAGATGACACCCTGAAAAATAGGCTCTTTAAAATAAGGGTCGATGCCAACAAAGAGACCTTGAATAAACTAAGCCATGAAGAGCGTACCCTCCTCAAGAGGCTTCTTCGGGACTTAAAGTAAGACGTATCCCCTTCGTCCCCTTTTCATATCAGGGGCGGCCCGCACATTTTAAGACAAAAAAAACCCGGGTCCGCCATTGACAGGCCCGGGTCTTTTTTTATCTGTATGAGGGTATGAAAAGGGACGCTTCCCCATCAGGGTTTTATATAAGCGTATCCGTCGCGCTGCAATTCCACAAGTTTCAAGACCCCGGCCCGCGTCACCTTAAACGCCGGATGAAGGACCTCTTTTTCGATATTGAAATTCGACAGCGAATTGTTGCAGACGAAGAAATCGATCCCCTGGCCGGCCAGCGCGGTAATCATCTCCGATAGATCCATATCCATACTCGCCGTCACCAGCTGAGCCCCCGGACCATTAACCACAACGGCCCCCTCCAGGGGACGCCCCTCCAGGGAGGCGAGAAGATTTTTCATATTGTTGAGAGTCAGGCGCAGACGCCTATCCTTTTCGGAGTCAAGATGCAAGACGACCTTCATAAAAATCTCCTTATCTATTAAAAATATCAAGGTTGTATGACTACCCACGGGTAACCATAAAAATAATGCTTACCACGCGATATACGAACAAATTATATCATAAAGACGAGAATGAATCGCCCATTATTGCCCGCATTGCCCTCCATGGTGAAAGGGGCCTAAAAAGCTGAGCCTCCGGCGGCGAGGTGAGCCACCTCGAAAGCGGGTGACCGCTGCGCTTTGCCCCTCGTTCCTCGGGATAAATCACAGCGCTATTCTTATGAAATTCAGATGCTTATTTTTTGTCAGAGCCCTAAGTAATTCGAGTGGGTAGGACCCGCCGTATCTCTAATTTTTGTAAACAGTGGCGGCCATATATTTGGAGTGCAAACGGCTAAAATAGACGTTTTTCCGATTAAATCGACACGCCCGGCCAGGAGATACCCAAGTGTGTGACTGTAACGGACCGTTGGTCCGTTACAGTCACTATAAAAACCTGTTTGGCAACCTTTCCAAAAGGTTGGCTCCCAGCAGGGCCACCGGAGGTAAGCTTTCACTGCCCTCCCTCCGGCGATGAGGTGCACCACCATAAAGCAGGTTGCCTAGGCGATTTACCCCCCCCAAAAAAAAACAGGGACCAAGCCAGGCCTAAGGCGCACCTTTTTTATATGCGTGCCTTAAAGTAGGCCTCCAGACGATCCATGGCCCGCTCGATATTCTCGATGGAGTTGGCGTAGGAGAACCGGAGGTATCCTTCCGCATTTTCGCCAAAATCGATACCCGGGGTGACCCCCACGTGGGCATGTTCCAAGATATCGAAGGCGAGCTTATAAGAGTCCATGGAGATATGCTTGACGTTGGCAAAGACGTAGAAGGCCCCGGTGGGGGGGACGGTAATACCAAGGCCCATGGCCTTTAGGCGATCGATCATATAAATTCGCCGCGCGTTGTAGATCTCTTTCATGCGCAGGGTATCGGCCTTGCCCTCTTTGAGGGCGGCAATCCCCGCCATCTGTGCCGAGGCGTTCACCGAAATGAAAAAATTCTGCTGAATTTTCTGCAAGGGGCGCATATACTCCTCCGGGGCGATCACATACCCCAATCGCATACCGGTCATGGCGTAAAGCTTGGAGAAACCGTTTAAGATGAAGGCATCATCGGTAAACTCCAGCATGGTATGCTCCTCCCCTTCGTAGACGAGACCATGGTAGATCTCATCGGAGACGATGGCCGGACCGAGCTTTGCAATACGCGCCATGCGGTCGGTGGAGAGCAGGTTCCCCGTGGGGTTGGATGGAGAGTTTAAAAAAATCGCCTTGGTCCGGTTCGTCAGCCGCTTCTCTATTTCAGAAACGCGGTACTGGAAGCCGTCGGCCTCTGTCACCGGAACCCGCACGGGAACACCACCGGGAAACTTGATAAAATTCGGATAACAGGCGTAGCCGGGATCGGAGATGATCACCTCATCCCCCGCCTCCAGCATCGTGGAAAAGACAGAAAAAATCGCCGGTGAGGTCCCTTGAGTCACCATGACCCGGTGGGGAGAGACGCTCACCCCGTAGGTCTCATGGTAATACTCACAGATCGCCTCCCGGAGCTCCATCATCCCTAAACTGTGCGTATAGTGGGTATACCCATCGTTGATCGCCTTACACGCGGCCCGCTTCACACAATCCGGGGTGTCAAAATCGGGTTCCCCCACCTCCAGATGGATGATATCCACACCGCTGCGCTCCATCTCGTTGGCCCGGTCCAATACATCCATCACAATAAACGACGTCATCTCTTCGGCTCTTCTGGCTACCATCTCACATCTCCTGCTCAACTGGCGTCATATCCTCATAAGGGAGCGGGGCTCCCCATCGTCTCCACAAAATAGAGCCCCTTTGTTACCATACTTTGCGCCGTCCTTCTACAAAGGCCCCTGACAGGACGCCCCCATCGGTAGGGGCAAGGGGCCATTGCCTCCGGGTATTTTTTTCTCGCCGGCTGTGGTATATGTGGGGGCTTTTTATGGGCGTGTGAGGGTGAATGGGGGCATAAAAAAGAGGCCTTCGGCTATCAAGTAAGCCACTTGCGGATGCACGTTACCCCTCACCTGTCGGGGCAAATCACATCCGCCCTTGATTCTTCGCTTAAATCAGAGTGACTTGACGATACCTGTTTGGAAAGACCCGTTCATAAAAATGAGCAAAAGCGTGGCCCCCGGCAAGGCCGCTCGCAGGCTGACACATAATCGACCGAAGGCGCCTCCGGTGCCCCTTACACATAAATAAGGATCTCATGGGTATTTCGGAACTCCCCACATTTTCTGACGCGTGCGCCTCCCTTCTTAAAAAACATCTCACACAAACGGTGTGGGAAGAGATCCGGGGCCTTAAAACAGCATCGGGCTACACCACCGAAGCACTCATGCGCTCAGGGTTGGAACAACCGGATAGCGCCATCGGCATCTATGCAGGAGATGCCGAGAGTTACACGCTTTTTGCCCCACTCATAGACCCCATCATCGCCCACTACCATGGCAACCCGGGGCCCCATCCAAAACATGATCTCTCCACCGAGACCCTACCCTTTTTAAGTCCCATGGCCAAGGCCCGGGTGCTCTCCACGCGGATCCGGGTGGGACGAAATCTGGCGGGATTCCCCTTAGGCCCTGCCATCACCCAAGAGCAACGGCACGAGGTGGAGCGCCTGATCACCCAGGCCCTCCCCCACCTTCCCGAGGCACTAAAAGGGACCTATCACCCCTTGTCGGGTATGCCCGAAACGGTCCGTGATGACCTCGTGGCCAGACACCTCCTCTTTAAAAGCACGGATCGATTTCTCACCTCGGCAGGTCTCATGCGCCATTGGCCCGAGGCCCGGGGCCTCTTCCTCTCCCATGACGAACGCTTCAGTATATGGGTCAATGAAGAGGACCAGCTCCGCATTATCGCCCTGGAAAAAGGCGGAGAGATCGCCGAGGTGATTGCCTGTCTCACCCAAGGCATTGCGGCCCTCTCCCGCCATCTAAGTTTTCTCGCCACGAAACGCCTCGGTTACCTCACCAGCTGCCCCACCAATTTAGGCACCGCCATGCGCGCCAGTGTGCACATGGCCCTCCATGCCCTGGCAGCCGATGAGGCCACCCTTAAAAAAAATGCAGCCGCCTTAGGGCTCCAGGTCAGAGGCATCCATGGCGAACACTCCCAGGGACAAGGCGGGGTCTATGACATCAGCAACCGCCGCCGCCTGGGCATCACCGAAAGGGAGTCCCTGACTCGCCTCATCGAGGGAATCAATTGTCTGGCCGAAATGGATGAGAGGCATCCCCGTCCATGAACGCCCAAGAACGAAAGATTTTTATCACCCTCTTCGTCTCCATCTTCTCGGCGGTGACGGGGGTGGGTATCGTCATCCCACTGCTGCCGATCTACGCCCGTGATTTAGGGGCCAGCGGATTTTTTATCAGCATGATCTTCGGCTCCTTCTCCATCTCACGGACCCTCTTTCTTCCCTGGTGCGGAGCCACCTCCGACCGCATCGGTCGAAAACCCTTTATCGTCGTGGGACTTCTCTGCTACGCCCTGGTCTCCTTAGGGTTCATGGCCAGCACATCGGTCAACTCTCTCATCGGCCTGCGGGCCCTCCAGGGCCTCGCCTCGGGTATGATTATGCCTGTGGCCCAGGCATATGTGGGTGAGATCACCCCCAAGGGGAAAGAGGGCTTTTACATGGGCCTCTTCAGCATGGCCATGTTTCTTAGTCTCAGCATGGGCCCTTTTATGGGTGGCTTTATCAACCGCATCTACGGATTGGATGCCGCCTTTATCGGCATGGGGGCCCTGGCCCTCATCGCCTTTGCCATGTCCCTCATTTTTCTCCCCCCTGTCTCCAAGGAGAAAAACAGCCGCTCCGGACACACAAGAGTCACCATGCGATCTCTTCTCCGGGACCGTATCTTCCTATCCCTTGCAAGCTATCGGCTTGTCTACACCACCTGTGTGGGGATGCTCTGGTGCTTTCTCCCCCTATATGCAGACGCCTCTTTCGGCCTCGGCAGCGATCAAATAGGTACCCTCGTGATGATCATGGTACTGGCTGGAGGGATCCTTCACATTCCCATGGGGATAATCGCGGATCGAGTCACCAAAAAAAATCTGGTCATCACCGGCGGTATATTCATCGTCTTCTCCATGCTCCTCTGCCACCGAGCCACCGGATTTTACAGCCTAATGACGGCCGTTATAGTGTTCGGCATCGGCGGCGGCATCTCCCTACCCGCCCTCTCGGCCCTGGCCGTGGAGAGGGGACGCACGACCCAAAGCCTGGGTTCAGTGATGAGCCTTCTCACCATCGCCCACAGCCTCGGCATGCTCGCCGGATCTCTCATCGCCGGAATGACCATGGATTTCATGGAGCTGCGCCTCGCCTTCCCCTTGGGAGCCCTCATCATGGCCCTAGGGCTCATTCACTTCACCTGGCTAAGCCAAAAAAATAAGGCCCCTCACGCATAAGGTCCCTCACGGGAACGTTGCGTCCCGCCACTATTTCAGATATAAATAAAGAGCTTGATTTTACACCCTTGTCCCACCTAAGCCTTAAAGAGACATACCCATTTCAGCCCGATCCCCCCGACGGATTATTGTTTTAAACACACGGCGACCGCCAGGCTGAATCGTTACCATCACCCATCAATTATAGTCCCACCCAACCGACATATGAGGTCTTGCCATGCATCAGCATCTGCCATGCCATCATCACACCGGCCGTCGCCTCTCACCTGCCATTGCCATGCTTCTCCTCCTCCTCTGCCTGGGATGCACCCCCGATGTCAGCACACCCGTTGTGATTCTGGCCCCTCTACCCTATGGGATAGACGCCCTGGCTCCGACCATCTCCCCGAGGACCATGGCCCTTCACTACCAGAAACATCACGCCGGATATGTCGTCCGAGCCAACGCCCTCATCGAAGAGAGCCGGTTTAAGGGAAAGAAAATCGAAAAGATCCTCGTGGCCACACGGGGGAAGAAAAAATTTGAGGACATCTTCAACAACACGGCCCAGGCATGGAACCACGATTTTTTCTGGCGCTGCTTGACGCCCACAAAGAATAAACGCCCCACGGGTCCCCTGGCCCTGGCCATCAACGAAGAATTCGGCGGGTGGCAAAATTTTCGGAACGCCTTTATCCTTACCGCCACCACCCATTTTGGCAGCGGCTGGGCCTGGTTGGTCTCCGATAAGGGGTCACTTCGCATCCTCGCCACCAGCAATGCAGACACCCCACTGGCCATGGGCCTTACCCCCCTCTTCGCCCTAGATCTCTGGGAGCATGCCTACTACTTAGACGTTCAAAATCGGCGAAAAGCTTACGTGGAAGGGGTATTTGACACCTTGGCAGACTGGAAGGCCGTCGAGGCACGCTACCAGCCCTAAGGCCTCTTTTTTCCAGAAACAACGATATGAGGTTACCATGGTATCTCTCATGCAGTGGACCGATGACCTGCTCATTCACATCGAAGAGATTGATAACCAGCAGAAAAACCTTTTTCTCATCATCAACCGACTCATCGTCCACAAACGCACCCACGGCCCCAGAGAGGAGCTTCTCGACCTCCTTCAGGTCCTCATCGCTTACGCCCGGGCCCACTTCCGTGCAGAAGAGACCCATATGAGGGATACGCATTACCCCCTGGCCCTCTCCCACGGCAAGGAGCACCTAAGGTTTAGCGAAAATATCCAGGAGTTTATAACGGACTATACGAATCAGGCGGCCGGACTCTCCGATAAGATGCTCACCTTTCTCCGGCACTGGTGGGTCTCCCATGTGGCCCACTCCGATCAAAATTTTGGCAGATATCTCAAGAAAGAGGGGTACCTGCCTTAGACGCCCTCCATCGGTAAAAAAAGGCGGGCCTTAGCCGGGAAAGAGGATCGCCCCTGCCGCCTCGATCTCCATACGCCCATGCTGCCCCTTCATCCACGAGGTCTGCCGGGAATCGAACACCACCACCTCATGACCGCCAGCCACCCCATGCACCAGGGACCACCCACCGCAATACTCCACCCGTGTCACCTGGAAGGGGAGACCTTCCCCTTTTTCATGCAGCCTCACATGGTGAGGTCTGAAGAGAAGGGTGCCGGGTCCATCCTCACCGCGGATCTTTACCACCGCTTCCCCATGCATCGATAGAAACCACCCTTTCTCCACACGCCCGGAAAAGGTGTTGGAGAGCCCCAGAAAGGTGCCGGTAAAGAGATGATCGGGGCGTTCGTAGAGATCCCGGGGGCTTCCGGTTTGAAGGATAGCCCCCTCACGCATTAGGGCGATGCGATCGGAGAGGGTCAGAGCCTCCTCCTGATCATGGGTGACGTAGAGGGTGGTCAACGAGAGACGATCGTGGATCTCCCGAATCTGCCGACGCAGATCCAGACGCAGGCGAGCATCCAGGGCCGAAAGGGGCTCATCGAGAAGCAAAACGGAGGGATTGGGGGCAATGGCTCGGGCCAGGGCCACCCTCTGCTGCTCCCCCCCTGACAGGGTCGAGGGAAAGGCATCGGCCCGATCCGTCATACGCACCAGAGAGAGAAGCTCCCTCACCCGTATCTCCCGCTCCCGCCGGCCCACCTTCTGAAGTTTTAAACCGTAGGCCACATTATCGGCCACCCGCAGATGGGGAAACAGGGCATAATCCTGAAATACCAGGCCGATCCCCCGTCTCTCCGGCGGCTCATGGGAGATCTCCCGTCCTTTCAGCATAATGGATCCCCCTTGAGCCTCTTCCAAGCCCGCCACCATGCGAAGCAGGGTGGATTTTCCACAGCCCGAAGGACCGATCACCGATAAAAACTCCCCGGGAGAGACGGTCAGATTAACGCGCAAGTGAAAATTTCCATGGGTGCATAAAAGCTCATTTACAGTAAGGGTCAAGAGTCTTGACCTCCCATCCATTCGAGTAAAAGAAAACAGACCACACAAAGGGCCATGAGAAGACAGCCTAAGGCACTGGCGGCAAAGTATCGATACGCACCGATCATCCGGTACAGGGCCAGAGGGATCGTCACCGTATCGGCACGGGCGAGGATCAAGGTGGCGTTGATCTCCCCCATGGAGAGGGCAAAGGCGAAACAGCCGCCCCCCACCACCCCCGAGCGGATCAGGGGCAATTCCACGGTGAGAAAGGTTTTAAACGGACCGGCACCCAAGGTGCGGGCGGCCATGGGAAGCGAAGGGGCGATGCGTTTTAAAGAGGCGGAGACCGATCGCAAGACGAAGGGGTAGGCCACCACCACGTGGGCGGCCACCACCGCCCCACGACTCCCCCGGTAATCGGGGAAGAAGAGGGCCAGACACTTAAAGTATCCCAAACCCAGCACCACAGAGGAGACCCCCATGGGAAGCATCATGGCCGTCTCCCCCATACGCCCCCACACCCCACGACTTCGGGTGGTCACCCAGGCCGCCGTCATCCCCAGGGGAAGGGCGGCGGCAACGGTGAGGCAGGCAAAGGTGAGACTGTTTTTCACGGCCACCAGGCCGTGGGAAGCCCCGCCATCCCGCAAGAGATCCAGATACCACTTAAAGGTCCAGACCAGGGGTCCGGACCGTGTGGTCCGCGCAAGAAAAGAGCGCCCCACAAGGGCGATGAGGGGCGAGGCCACCACCAGAATCACCATCACCAGGTAGAGGCCCCAGAAAAAT